>NZ_JBEZIB010000028.1:0-119045 GCF_040650855.1 Streptomyces sp. NPDC048606
GGGGCCGGGCCGCGGCCCCCCCCGCCCCCCGGGGGGGGGGGGGGGTTTGGGGGGGGGGTGGGGGCGGCCTCGGCGCGTTGGGCGTGGCCGTGGCGGACGCCCTCCTGGAAGGCGGCCTCGTACGCCCGCTCGCCCAGGGCGCGGCGGGCCGCGCGTTCGAACTCCTCGCGTACGGGGCCCAGTTCCGGGGTGCCGCGCAGGGCGTGGCCGACCGCCCCCCAGTAGGCGTGGCCGGCGCCGAAGGCGTGCGCGGCGCCCGTCCCGTCGCCGGCTGCGGCCCGGGCGCTCGCGAGGACGTCGAAGGCGAGGGCGGTGCCGAAGGTCTCGCGCAGTTCCCTCTTGCTCTCCAGCATGGCCCGGGCGTGCCCGGCGGACTCCGCGGGGCGCCCCTCGAAGAGGCTGATCAGCGCCAGTTGGTAGTCGATGTAGGAGCGGATCCAGTACTCCTGGCGGCTCACGCAGCCGGCGCGCAGTTCCTCCGCCTCGGCGCGGGCGTCGCCGAACAGGCCCATGCCGGTCAGGGCGAAGACCCGCAGCAGGTGGCAGCGCATCCGCGGGGCGGAGTCGAAGGGTTCGGCGGGGTGGGTTTCGAGGACGTGGTCGGCCATGGACCGGGCGGCGAGGGGGCGGCCGGCCACGAGGTGGCTGAGGCCGAGCAGGTACGCGGCGTCGAGGACGGCGTCGAGTCCGAGGTCACTGCGCGCCCGGACCAGGGCTTCGCAGCCGACGGCGATCCGGTGGGCCTCGTCCTGGCGGCTCTGGAGCACCAGGGCCACGCCGAGGGCCCACAGGGCGCGCAGTCGGCCGGCGGCGTCCACCTCCCGGGGATCGGCGGCGGCCAGGGCCCGTTCCAGGTAGGCGCGCGCGGTGTGCAGGTGGCCGCAGCAGGCCCAGAAGAAGCCGACGCGGCCCGCGAGTTCGACGGCCCGGGCGGGGTCGGTGGCCAGGTGGTGGTCGAGGGCGGCGCAGATGTCGCCGTGGCCGGCGGCGATCCGCCGGTAGACCTCGCGCTGGCGGGGTCCGAGCCAGTCCCGTTCGGCCGCGCGGACCAGGTCGAGGAAGTACGCCGCGTGCCGGTCGCGCAGGGCGTCGGTCTCCCCGGCCTCGTCCCGCCACAGGGCGCCGTACTCCCGGATGGTGTCGAGCATCCGGTGGGTGCCCGGGGGCCCGGTGCGGCGGACGACCGACTTGGCGACGAGCGCCTCCAGCAGGGCCGGTACCTCGTCCGGGGCGAGCGGCGGCGCGGAGCACACGGCGCGTGCGGCGCGCTCGTCGAAGGCGCCTCCGAAGACGGAGAGCCGCAGCCACAGGAGCCGTTCGCGCGGGGTGCACCATTCGTGGCTCCAGCCGATGGCGGTGCGCAGGGCCCGGTGGCGGGGCGGTCGCGCGTCGGGTGGGCCGGGGAGCGCGCCGATGCGCCGGGTGAGGCGGTCGGCGAGTTCCTCGACGGTGTGGTCCGTCAACTGGGCGGCGGCCAGTTCCAACGCGAGGGGGACCCCTTCGAGGCGTGCGCAGATCGCGCGGGCCGCGGCGAGGTGGGCGGGGGTCCACGGCGGCCCCATGGCGGGGCGGACGGCCCGGGCGCGGGCGGTGAACAGCGCGAGGGCCTCGTAGGCGTGCGGGGCGTACGGCAGCGGGCCCAGGTCCAGGACGTGTTCGGCGGCGAGGCCGAGCGGCTCGCGGCTGGTCAGCAGGAGCACCAGGCGCGGGGCGCGGTCCAGGAGCGCGCCGACCAGGTCCCGTACGGCGTCGGTGAGGTGTTCGCAGCAGTCGAGCACGAGGAGCACCCTGCGGTCGCCGATCCAGTCGCGGACGGCTTCGGCGAGGCTGCGGGAGGTGTGGTCGGCGAGGTCGAGGGCGTCGGCGACGGTGTCGAGCAGCAGCGCCCCGTCGGGCAGGGGGGAGAGGTCGGCCCAGTGGATGCCCTCGGGGAAGGGACCGGTGGGGCCGGCGGCGGCCGTCAGGGCCTGCCGGGCGAGGCGGGTCTTGCCGACTCCGCCGGGGCCGGTCAGGGTGATCAGTCGTCGTTCGTCCAAGGCCGTCCGCAGGGCGGCCAGTTCGTCTTCGCGCCCCACGAAGGAGGTTCCCGCGCCCGGGGTCTGCCCGGCATGTCCCAGCACGGGCCCCAGTGTGGCGTACGGGCGCGGGTGGCGGGCACCGCGTCGCCCCGGACCGGACGGGCGGGGCGGCGGGGAGTCGGCGCCGGTGCCCCGCCCGGTGGGCACGGGCTACGGGGCGAGGACGTCGAGTTCCTCCAGGGCGCCGAGCGCGATCTGCCGGGTCAGGGCCTCGGCGCGGGCGGCGTCGCCCTCGCGGACGGCTTCGGCGACCCGGACGTGGAGGGTGACGGCGGCGGGGTCGGGGTCGTGGAACATGACGGCGTGCGCGGTGCGGCCGGTGAGCACCTCGGCGACGACATCGCCCAGTCGGGCGAACATCTCGTTGCCGGAGGCGTTCAGCACGGTGCGGTGGAAGTCGATGTCGTGGTGGAGGTAGCCCTCCAGTTGGTGGCCGCGCGAGGTGCGGACCATGCCGAGGGCCGCCTCGGTGAGGCGGGCGCACTGTTCGGGGGTGGCGCGGGCGGCGGCGAGACCGGCGGCGACGGGTTCGACCGCGGACCGCAGGACGGTCAGGGAGCGCAGTTGGCGGGGGCGGTCGGCGCCGGCGAGCCGCCAGCGGATGACGCGGGGGTCGTAGACGTTCCACTCGTCGGCGGGGCGGACGGTGACGCCCACGCGCCGGCGCGATTCCACGAGCTGCATCGATTCGAGGACGCGGACGACCTCGCGGACGACGGTGCGCGAGGCGTCGAAGCGCTCGGCGATCTCGTCGGTGCGCAGGACGCTGCCCGGGGGGTGCTCGCCGGCGGTGATCGCGAGGCCGAGGGTGTCCAGCACCTGGGAGTGGAGTCCTTGGCCCGGACTGCCTTCGGTGGTCATGGCGTAAGCGTACGGTGACGCACGGATGGCCAAAAGGTGTGATGTTTTACCGTCTACCCCTTGAATAAGTAGTACTTAATAGGCTTCAGTGGTGCTCCCCCGGGGCTTTCCCCCGGACGGTGTCGACGAGGACAGCGAGGTACGACGTGAGCTCCCAGCGCGTCATCGTGGTGATGGGTGTGGCCGGCACGGGCAAGACGACCGTGGGCCGGCTGCTCGCGGAGGCGCTCGGTCTCCCCTACGCGGAGGGCGACGCCTTCCATCCGCCGGCCAACGTGGCCAAGATGTCGGCCGGCACCCCGCTGGACGACGCCGACCGGCGGCCGTGGCTCGACGCCATCGCCGCGTGGATCCTCGACCGGTCCGGGCAGGGCGGCGGCGTGGTCGCCGCCTCCTGCCTCAAGCGCGCCTACCGCGACCGGCTGCGCCGTACGGCCCCCGCGGCGGTGTTCGTCCACCTCACCGGGGACCGGGAGCTGATCGAGGGGCGGATGGCGGCCCGCACGGGCCACTTCATGCCGACCTCCCTGCTCGACTCCCAGTTCGCCACGCTCGAACCCCTCGGCGCGGACGAACGCGGCGTCGCGGTCGACGTCGGCGGCACCCCGCGGGAGATCACCGCCCGGGCCCTCGCGGCCCTGCGCGCCCCGCGGACGCCGGGCGCGCCCGCGCCCACCCCGCAGACCGGGCCCCGAACCCCCCGTCCGTGAAAGGAAGCACCACCGTGACCGGTCTCAGCGTCGAGACAGTCCAGCAGCTGGCGGCAGCCGCCCCCGCCCCCATCACCTCGGCCGGCGACGGCCGACTGGGCTTCGCCGTCCTGACGGGCATCGCCGTCATCGTCCTGCTCATCACCCGCCTCAAGATGCACGCCTTCCTGGCCCTGACGGTGGGCTCGCTCGCCCTCGGGTCCCTCGCGGGCGCCCCGCTCGGCAAGACGATCGCGAGCTTCACCACCGGCCTCGGCTCCACGGTGGCGGGCGTCGGCGTGCTCATCGCCCTCGGCGCGATCCTGGGCCGGCTCCTCGCGGACTCCGGCGGCGCCGACGAGATCGTCGACACCATCCTGGCCCGGGCCAAGGGCCGCGCCATGCCCTGGGCGATGGTGCTCATCGCCTCGGTGATCGGGCTGCCGCTCTTCTTCGAGGTCGGCATCGTCCTGCTGATCCCGGTGGTGCTGATGGTGGCCAAGCGCGGGAACTACTCGCTGATGCGGATCGGCATCCCCGCGCTCGCCGGCCTCTCGGTCATGCACGGGCTGATCCCGCCGCACCCCGGCCCGCTCGTCGCCATCGACGCGCTCGACGCGAACCTGGGCGTCACCCTCGCCCTCGGGGTGCTCGTCGCCATCCCCACCGTGATCATCGCCGGGCCGTTGTTCTCCCGCTACGCCGCCCGCTGGGTGGACGTCCCGGTACCGCAGGACATGGTCCCGCGGCGCCCCGAGGTGGAGCCCGGACGGCGGCCCCGGTTCGGCGCGACGGTGTTCACCGTCCTGCTGCCGGTGGCGCTGATGCTGGTCAAGGCACTGGTCGACATCGTTGTCGACGACCCGACCGACGGCGTCCAGAAGGTCACCGACGTCATCGGATCGCCGCTGATCGCGCTCCTCGCGGCCGTCCTCGTGGGCATGTTCACCCTCGGCCGGGCCGCCGGATTCACCCGGGAGCGGCTGTCGTCCACCGTGGAGAAGTCCCTCGCGCCGATCGCGGGCATCCTGCTGATCGTGGGCGCGGGCGGCGGCTTCAAGCAGATCCTCATCGACGTGGGCGTGGGCCGCATGATCATGGATCTGGCCCAGGACTGGTCGGTGCCCACCCTGCTGCTGGCCTGGCTGATCGCGGTGGCCATCCGCCTGGCCACCGGCTCCGCGACGGTCGCCACCATCTCGGCCGCCGGCCTGGTGGCCCCCCTCGCGACGGACCTGCCGACCGCGCAGACCGCGCTGCTGGTGCTGGCGATCGGCGCGGGCTCGCTCTTCTTCAGCCACGTCAACGACGCCGGGTTCTGGCTGGTGAAGGAGTACTTCGGCATGAGCGTCGGCCAGACCGTGAAGACCTGGTCGGTGATGGAGACCATCATCTCCGTGACGGGTCTCGGGTTCGTGATGCTGCTGTCGCTCGTCCTGTGACGGACGGGCCGGACGGGCCGGACACGCCGGTCAGCGGCGCCGGGGTTCGGGCCCGTCCAGCTGCGCCGCCGCGAGCGCGAAGCCGTCGGCGGCGGTGGCGCAGCGGTCGGCGAGGGCGGTGACCTCGGCCCGGAAGGCGTCGGCCTGCGGGCCCCGCCAGTCCAGGGCGGCGAGGCCGGCCCGCAGCCGGCCCGCGTGGGAGCGCAGGGCGGCGGAATGGGCGCGCAGCCCGTCGGACGGGCCGGGCGGGCACAGCCGGTGACAGGGGCTCACGGGCTCCTCCGAAAGGACGCGGCGGGCGGGACGGGCGGGTCGGGGGGAGCGGGCGGCGACAGGGACAGCAGACGGGTGCCCGTCACGGTTCCCTCCAGCGCCGCGGCGTCCGGCCCGGCCGCCCGGACGGTCCTGGTCCGGGGGTCGAGGGGGACGCGGTCGTCCGCCGGGGAGCCGGTGGTGACCAGGTGGGTGACGGCGTAGACGGTGGTGAACTCCCGGTCCCGGGCCAGGTCCATCGCGGTGACGGCGCCCATCCGGTGCCCGACCAGGGCCACCGCCGCCCCCGAGGGGACCTCCGGCCGCAGGGCCCGCGCCACCTCGGCGGCGTACGGGGCGTCGCGGTCGCCGAGCTGTACGACGTGCAGCGGCCCCGCGCCGGGCCGCTTCACCCGCTGGACCAGCAGGCTGTCGGCGCCGGCCAGGAGGGCGGTGTTGCGCAGGGCGCCCGCCAGGGTGCCGGTGGTGTCGAGCGCGGCGGCGAGCCCGGCCGCCGGGAGCGGCCCGGCCGCCGCGGCCCCGCGTCCGGGGCCCGGTCCGGGGCCGGAACCCCGGTCGAACAGGGAGCGTACGGCGGCCCCGAGCCCGAGGAGCGGCTCGGCGGGCACGGCCCGGCCGGTGGCGACCTGCCAGCCCGCGTGGTCGTTGAAGGGGTTCTCGTCGGTCAGCGCGTGCCAGGCCAGGATGTCCGCGAAGGACGGGGCCAGCAGGGCGAAGGCCTCCGCCCCGCCCCGCTCGCGCAGCAGGGCCCGGAAGGCCCGGGCCGCCTGTGCCTGGCGTCCTTCGGCGACCGCCTCCAGCACGGCGGCGGCGGCCGGGTCGTCGAGCGGTTCGGGGCGTTCCAGGGCGGCGAGGCGGATCCTGGCCCGCAGCCCGCAGACCGCGGTGCTCACCGCGAGGCTCTCGCGGTGGGCCAGCACCCCGACGAGCCGGCCGGCGCGGGCGACGCCCCGGCCGCGCGGGGCCCAGCCGAGACCGGCCGGGTCGGTGAGGGTGCGCAGCAGGGTGCGCCAGGCCCGACGGTGGCCGCCGCGCCCTCCGGTCAGCGCCGCGGCGGGCAGGCGGGCCCCGAGCGCGAGGGCGGAGGCGTACCGGGAGGCCTCGCCGACGGCGTCGGCGGCGTCGGCCAGTTCCCGGCACAGGGCGTCGAGCGTGTCGACGCCCGGGTCGGTGGCCAGGGCGGTCACGGCGTCGGACATGGGATCCTCGCGTGGTGCGGCGGACGGCGGGGCGCCGCCGGCGGGCCCCGACGGGGCCGGACACCCGCGTTCGGCGACGACGGGATCACCGTACGTCGCTCCCGTGGGGCGCGCGCTCCGACTGCGCTACGGGAGTGGATCGAGGTCCGTGAGGAGCGCGGCGGTGTCCAGGCCGGTGGTGAGGTAGCCGGTGAAGACGGAGTTGTGCAGGGCCCAGGGCGAGCGTTCGCGCCGGACGGTCTCGATGGCGTCGGCGGGCGAGGCACCCCGTCCGACGAGGCACTGGGCGACGACGAGGCCCGAGCGGTTGTATCCGTAGAAGCAGCGCACGAGGGCGCGGCGGCCCGCGTCGAGGGCCCGCGAGGCGCTGTGGGCGAGGTGGACGACGGTTTCGAGCTGGGCGACGGTCAGCGGTGCGTCGGGCATCTCCCCCAGGAGGTGTTCGACGCCGGGGTCGGGTCCGTGGCCGGGTCGGTCGAGCAGGCTGATCACGAGGTCGAACTCGTCGGCGACGACGGCCGGCCGGATCTCGCCGGACGGGTCGCTCCAGACGTGTCCGCCCATCCACAGGCCGGGCGCGACCTCGTTCCAGGGGGTGGTGGGGCAGGGTGCGTCGGGGTTCTTCCAGGAAGTCTTCGCCATCGTGTCGGGAGCGTACAACAGGGCTTCACCCGGGCGGGGTTGATTGGAAGACCGCGTCCCTGAAGGCGTTGCGCAGGGGGCGCGCGCGGGCGCCGGCGGCGGGGTCGACGGAGCCGGCGGGCCCGGCGGGAGCGGCGCCCGGCAGGAGGGCCGCCCAGCGGCCGTGTCGGGGGGAGACCCACAGCGCCGGGCCCGTGCGGGTCGGGGCGTGGTGGGTCCAGACCCCGCCGGGGGCGGGGTGCCACAGCAGGCCCCGGGCGGGGGTGAGTTCGCCGGTGCGGATGCGCAGGGAGTCGGCGGTCCACCGGCGCGCGATGGGGTGGTCGGCCGTGGACAGCAGGTGGCGCAGGAAGCGGGCGAGGTCGGCCGGGGGCGCGTGCAGGGTCCGCCCGTCGAAGCGGGTGCCGGTCATGCCGAGCGGTCCCCAGATCCGGGTGGCGGCGAGGGCGGTCGGCGGGCTGCCCCCGAGGTGCTCGGCGAGGCGGGTGAGGGCGGCCAGGGCCGGGGGGCCGTCGGCGTGGGTGAGCAGGTGGTGGGTGGTGGTTCCGGCGGGCAGTCCGTCGGCCAGGCGCGGCCCGTAGGCGGCGATCGGCGTGTGCAGGGTCAGTTCGCCCCGGGTGACCAGACTGCCGAGGACGGGCCAGAGGGCGAGGACCGGCAGCAGCCCGCCGACGTCCTGCGGGGTGTCGCGGTCGGGGGCGCCCGGCGGGGAGGTGGGCGGGGCGTCGCGGGCGGGGTCGGCGCCGCCCTCCGCCCAGACGGCGTACGGGTCGGCGGCCCGTACGAGGGCCTCGATCCGGTCGGCCCGATCGCTGTGCGGCGTCGTGGACGTCATGGACCTCACGCTACGTCGACCCGGCCGGCGCGACGGGCGTGTCGCGCCGGGCGGGCCCGAAGTCGCCGCCCGCCACCCGAATGCCGGGGGGCGGGCGGCGCCGGCAGTCGGCCCGGGGGCCGTGCGCCGGTGTCGTGGGTCAGGGTCGGGGCAGGTCAGGCCGGTCGGTCACGCGCAGGGAGTTGACCAGCGGCTTGCCGAAGCCGTTGTGCGTGACGAAGCGGACGTTGAGGGCGCCGTCCGTGACCGTGACCGTGTAGCTCTTGGTCAGGGCCTTGTACGAACCGGCCTCCAGGGCGATGTCCAGCGAGGGCAGGACCTGGACGCCCTCGGCGAGGACGTCGAAGACGCGCTTGTCGGGTCGGGTCGAGGAGAGTTCGGCGAAGCCGAGTTCGACGGTGTAGGTGCCGTTCGGGACGTTGTCGAAGCGGTACTCGTACATGCCCTCGCGGGCGTTGCGCAGCAGCTTCTGGTCCTGGGTGCCGGCGATCTCGCGTCCGGTGGAGCGGACGGAGGAGTTGCCCTGGTAGCCGTAGGAGCCGGGGGTGTACTTGCGGTCCGGGGACCAGGCGTCGCCCAGGGCGTCGGTGCCGGCCTGGTCGGATCCGGTGTCGAGGGCGGCCTGGTAGCGCGGGACCACGATCTTGACCGGGACGGTGAGGACGGGGGCGCGGCCACTGGCCGAGGTGATGCGCAGCCCGGTGGTGAGCACCGTGCCGGGGGCGAGGCCGGTGGTGTCGGCGGTCAGGGTGAGGGCCGCCTTGCCGCCGGTGGGCAGGGTGCCCTCGGCGGGGGTGACCGTCAGCCAGGGGGCGTCCTCGGCGACGGTGAACGCGGTGCCGAGGCCGGGGTTGGTGAGGTCGAGGGTGCGGGTGCGGCGCTGTCCGGCGGGCAGGACGAGTTCGACGTCCGCGCGGGCGGCGGTGACCTTGCCGGTGCGCAGCGCGCGGTCGACGGTCGTGACGTCGGCCGCCTTGACGTCCACGTCGGCGCGGGCGGCCTCGTAGGACGGGGCGGTCAGGGCGACGGTGCGCACCCCGGAGGGGCTCTGGACGACGTAGCCGCCGTCGGCGGCGGTGACGGCCGAGACGGCGGTGTCGCCGGTGCCGACGGTGACGGTGGCCCCGGCGAGGGGGGCTCCGTCGTTGGCGTCGAGGACGCGGCCCGCGACGACGCCGCTGCGGGTGGTGCGGAAGCCGATGGAGAGGCCGTCGGTGAGGACGGGGGTGTTGAAGGAGTACTTGAAGGCGTCGGTGCCCGTGGCGTTCTCCACGCCGACGGTGGCGGTGGAGCCGGCCTTGATGCCGGTGCCGCCGGTGCCCTTGTAGGAGTAGGTGACGGTGCCGTCCTCGCCGATGGAGGCGGAGAAGGAGAAGCGGTCGGACTGCGCCGACCAGTGGGAGACCTCGCGCCACTCGATGACGTAGGCGCGGTGCGGGGCGGTGCCGGTGACGGCGGTGAAGACGCCCGAGCCGCTGCCGGCGGCGCCGACGACCAGGTCGTCCCAGAAGGGGTAGAGGGCCGCGTTGGGCGTGCCGGTGGCGGGGATGTCGGCGTTGGTGTCGGCGGTGTGGTTGCCGCCGAAGCTGACGGTGCCGTTGGTGCCGATCCAGGCCTGCCCGTACGTCTTGCCGTACAGCGGCAGCGGGAAGGGCAGGTCGACGCGCTCGGTGGTGTTGTCGCCGGTCAGGGCGAGCTGTCGGTCTCCGGCGGCGTAGGGGCGGCCGTTCGCGGCGGCGCAGGCGTAGCCGTAGCCGTCGGTGCGCTCCGGGAGGTCGACGGCGACGGTGGTGTCTCCTGCGACGGTGGCGCGGGCCGTGCCCGTGGTGACGCAGCGCGAGGAGTGGCCGGCCCGGATCTCGTAGGTGCCGTGGGGCAGGGTGACCTCGAAGCGGCCCCGCTCGTCGGTGGTCGCCGTCACCGGGGTGTCGACGATGGTGACGGAGGCTCCGGCGGTCGGTCCGGCGGCGGTGGAGACGGTGCCGGTGAGCTTGCCGGAGGGGGCGGCGGTGAGGGTGAAGTCGCCGGTGGCGGTGGCGTTCTCGGTGACCTCGGCCGTCACGGCGCGCTGTCCGTAGCCGAACTTGGCGGCGGTCAGGGCGTAGGAGCCGACCGAGAGGGCCGGGAAGCGGTAGGTGCCGTCGGCGGCGGTGGTCGTGGTGCGGTCGGTCGGGCCGTCGGCGGTGACGCGGGCGCCGGCGACGGGGGCGCCGTCCTCGGAGCGGACGGTGCCGGCGAGGGCGCCGACGGAGCCGCGCGGTGCGGCGTTGACGGCGGCCAGCGCGTCGAGCCGGCCCTCGCCGAAGACGTTGTTCTTCGCGGCGGTGCCGCCGCACTGGGCGCTGTCGGTGTCCTGGGCGGTGCCGTCGAGGAGGGCCTCGGTCTGGGCGACGTCACCGACGAGGGCGGGTGCGGCCGACCAGAGCAGGGCCACGGTGGCGGCGGTGTGCGGGGAGGCCATGGAGGTGCCGGAGAAGGCCTCGTAGGCGCCGCCGGGGACGGAGGAGCGGACGTTGACGCCGGGGGCGGCGATGTTCGGCTTGACGATGCCGCCGGGGCCGGCGCCGCGCGAGGAGAAGGAGGCGATGGCGTTGTTCACGTCGAAGGCGCCGGAGCTGTAGGAGCTCGCGTAGTCGCCGGGGGACCCGCTGGTGGAGCAGGAGGGGCCGGAGTTGCCGTTGGAGAAGGCGGGGAAGATGCCGGCGGCCCGCCAGGTGTCGACGATCTGCCGGTACCAGTCGTCGTGGGCCGAGCTGCCCCAGGAGTTGTTGACGATGTGCGGGGCGAGGTCGGGCCGGGGGTTCTGGCCGTTCAGGTCGGTCGGGGCGACGATCCACTGGCCGGCGGCGAGGAGGGAGGCCTCGGAGCAGGAGTTGGTCTCGCAGCCCTTGGCGGCGATCCAGCGGGCGCCGGGGGCGACGCCGATCCGGTTGCCGGCGCCGTCGTCGCCGACCATCGTGCCCATCGTGTGGGTGCCGTGGTCGTTGTTGTCGCAGGGCTGGGCCCCGGCGCAGACGCCGGCCGGGTCGAACCAGTTGTGGTTGTGGTCGTAGCCGCCGTCGGCCCGCAGTCCGCGGTACTGGCGGGCGACGGCCGGGTGCGTGTGGTCGACGCCGCTGTCGATGTTGGCGACGACGATGCCCTCGCCGCGCACCCCGAGAGAGTCCCACACCTGGGGGGCCTTGATCCGGTCGATGTTCCACTCGACGGCGTCGGCGCCGGTCTTCTCCCGGGTGCCCTCGGCGGGCTCGGGGAGGGTGACCTTGTCGTCCGCGTCGATGCGCGCGACCTCGGGCCGCTGGGCGAGGGCCCCGGCGAGCTTCTGCGTGCCGACGACGCGGACCGCGTTGACGATCCAGTACGGGGTGTACTCGGCGCGGGCGCCGTCCAGGGCCTTGCGCAGTTCGGCCTGGCTGCGGTCGGCGTGGTCCCGCTTCAGGCGCAGCACGGTTTCGGCCTTGGCCTCGCGGGTCTGGCGCGCCCGCGCCTGCGTGAGGTCGGCCGCGCTGTCGAGGTAGACCCAGAAGACGGCCTTGGCGTCGCCTTCGAGCTGTCCCCGGAGCGCGGGTTCGATCTTGCGTTCCGCCGCGCTCGGGAAGGGGCCCGGTTCGGGCGCGGCGGCGGCCGCGCCGGCGCCGAGGGGCAGGAGCAGGGCCGCGGTGAGCGCGGCGAGCGCCGTGCGTAAGGATCGTCGTCGGATGTCGCGTCTTGCCACGTGTGGTCTCCTCGTACGCCGTGTGCGGGTCGTGCGGGACTGGTGTCGGAGCCGTGAACGAGCGGGGCCCCGGTGACGTGCGCGGTCATGGTGATGTGGGCGCCATGCTCATTACAAGAGGGCCTCGTGAGCCACTTCCGGGCCGGCCGACCCCTCCCGTCGGCCGGCTCTCCCCCTCCGACCGGCCCCGCCCGCCGGCCGGCCCCGCCCGCCGGCCGGCCCCGCCCGCCGGCTCTCCCCCGCCCGCCGGCTGGCCCTTCCGGGCGGTCCGCGACAGCCTGGGGTGATGACGTCACCCGCTCCCGGGATCCCGCTCGGCTCCGCCCGCGGCCGGTGGATCGTGTTCACCACCGTGCTGGGATCGGGCATGGCCCTGCTGGACTCGACCGTGGTCAACGTGGCCCTGCCCCGGATCGGCCGCGACCTCGGGGCGGACCTCGCGGTGCTCCAGTGGACGGTGAACGCCTACCTGGTGACCCTCGCCGGGCTCATCCTGGTCGGCGGGGCGCTCGGCGACCGCTACGGGCGGCGCCGGATCTTCGTCCTCGGCGTGGTGTGGTTCGCGGCCGGCTCGCTGCTGTGCGGGATCGCGCCGAACGCCGGGGTCCTGATCGCCGCCCGCGCCCTCCAGGGCATCGGCGGCGCCCTGCTCACCCCCGGCTCCCTCGCCCTGATCCAGGGCTCGATCCGCCCCGACGACCGGGCCCGGGCGGTCGGCCTGTGGTCGGGGTTCGGCGGTGTCGGGGCGGCCGTCGGCCCCTTTCTGGGCGGCTGGCTGGTGGACGGGCCGGGCTGGCGGTGGGTGTTCCTGCTCAACGTGCCGCTGGCCGCGCTGTGCGTGCCGGTCGCCCTGCGCCACGTACCGGAATCACGGGATCCGATGGCGCGCGGGCACTTCGACGTGGCCGGCGCGGTCCTCGGCGCGGCCTCCCTGGCGCTGATCACGTACGCCCTGATCGAGGCCCGCTCCGGAGCCCTGTCGGTGACCGTGGCGGCCGTCTGCGGCCTCCTGCTGGGCGCCGCCTTCGTCCTCGTGGAACGGCGCCGCGCCGACCCCATGGTGCCGCCGGACATCTTCGCGTCCCGCCAGTTCACCGCCGTCAACCTGGTCACGCTCTGCGTGTACGCGGCCTTCGGCGGCTTCTTCTTCCTCGTCGTGCTCCAGCTCCAGGTGGTGTCCGGCTACTCCGCCCTCGGCGCCGGCGCCGCCCTGTTGCCGACCACCGCCCTGATGCTGCTGCTGTCGGCCCGCGCGGCGGCCCTCGGAGAACGCATCGGCCCCCGGATCCCGCTCACGGTGGGTCCCCTGCTGTGCGCGGCCGGGACCCTGCTGATGCTGCGGGTGGGACCGGACGCCTCCTACGTACGGGACGTGCTGCCCGCCCTCGTGGTGATGGGCGCGGGCATGACGGCCCTGGTGGCCCCGCTCACCGCGACCGTCCTGGCCTCGGTCGATCCCGGCCGGGCCGGCCTGGCCAGCGGCATCAACAACGCCGCCGCGCGGGCAGCCGGACTCCTCGCGGTGGCGGCCCTGCCGCTGCTGGCGGGCATGGGCCCGGACGCCTACCTCGCGCCCGGGGCCTTCGACGCCGCGTTCGGTCGCTCCATGCTCTGGTGCGCGGGCGCCCTGGTGGCCGGCGCGGCCCTGGCCTGGGCGACCGTACGCACCCCCGCGCCCGGGGCGCCCCACGCCCGCTGCCGCACCCAGTGCCCGGTCTGCGCGCCGCCCCTGGAACCGCCGCCCGGAGCCTGTC
This sequence comes from Streptomyces sp. NPDC048606, assembly GCF_040650855.1. Taxonomy (NCBI): domain Bacteria; kingdom Bacillati; phylum Actinomycetota; class Actinomycetes; order Kitasatosporales; family Streptomycetaceae; genus Streptomyces; species Streptomyces sp. NPDC048606. Next base: position 13,489 of record NZ_JBEZIB010000028.1, read on the forward strand.
CCGACGCGCCCCCGCGCCCGTCGCCCGAACCCCCGCCGACGCGGTCCGGCGGGGCCTGAGGGCGGGCGGCGCCGCGTGTGCTGGAGCGCGACGGCCGACCTGACGGCGGGAACGATCGTCACCGCCGCGGGAGTGGTGTGCCTGGCCCGGACCCGACGGGCCCGCGACCTGCCGGTCGCCGCGGTGCCGGTGCTGCTCGGGGCGCACCAGCTGGTCGAGGCCGCCGTGTGGGACGCGGGCGGCGGGCGCTGCGCCGCCACCACCGCGTGGGCGGTGATCGCCCTGCCGGTCCTGGCCGTGTGGGTGCCGTTCGCGGTGCTGTGCGCCGCCGCGCCCCGGACGCGGCGGCGGCTGCTCCCGCCCGCGGCGGTCGGCCTGCTGACGGCCGCCGTCCTCGCGGCCTGCCTGGCCACGCGTCCGGTGACCGCCGAGATCCGGGGGCGGGTGATCGGGTACGGCCTGGACGTGCCGTACCCGGCGGTGGTCGTGGCGGGCTACCTGTTCGCCACGCTCGGCTCGCTGCTGCTCGCCGGGGACCGCCTCCTGCGGCTGCTGGGCGCCGTCCTGGCCGTGGGGGCGGCGCTGTGCGCGGCGCTGTGGCGGCTGGAGTTCGCCTCCACCTGGTGCGCCTTCGCGGCGGTGGCCTCGCTGCTGGTGTTCGGGTGGGTGGGGCGGGCCGACGCCGGCGCCGCCCGGGACCCGAAGGCCTACTGGTTCTGGCCGCCGAGCACGAACAGGAGGTAGACGAAGAAGGCGAAGAGGTGACCGACGAAGAGGTAGGCGATCAGTCGGATCACCAGCCCGCGCGGGAACTTCGACTCGATGCGCCCCAGCAGGGTCTGCCGGGCCGCTTGCCCGCCGGTGGTCCCGTCGGCGGCGCCGGCCCCCGCGTCCGTGGTCGTGGTCTCGTTCGGGGTCGTGGTCGGGGTCGTGGTCTCGTGTGCCTGGGACACGGTTGCGGCTCCTCGCTCAGCGGTGGTGCGTGGTGGTGGCTCCGCCGAGGCACAGCCCGGCGAGGCTGCTCTGGAGCAGCGTGTGGACGAACAGGAGGTCGGCCCCGCCGGATTCGGCCGCGCCGATCCGGTGCGGCGTCAGCGAGTCGAAGTGCGCGCTGTCCCCCGGCTCCAGCAGGGACTCCGTCTCCCCCAGCCGAAGCCGCAGCCGCCCCGTGAGCACGTACAGCCACTCCTCGCCCGGGTGGACGCGGACCAGCTCGCCCTGACCGCCCCCGTACGGGACGTGCACGCGCAGGGCCTGCATCCCCCGTCCGGAGCCGCCGGCCTGCCAGTACGTCCATCCGTCGGCCTCCCGGGCCCCCGGCCCGCCGGCCCGCACGATGGGGTCGGCGACGGCCGGGGTCTCGCCGAGCAGCTCGGAGACGGTGGTGCCGTAGGTGCGGGCGAGTTCGAGCAGCAGGGGCAGCGAGGGCTGGCGCCGGCCGGTCTCCAGCCGGGACAGGTGTGCCGGCGAGAGGGAGGCGCGGGCGGCGGCGGCCTCCAGGGTGAGGCCGGCGCGCCGGCGCAGCTCGCGCAGTTGCGGGGCCACGGCGGGCAGACCGTCGGCGGCGCCGTCGGGCGCCCGGGTACCCTGGATGCCGTCGGGGGCGGGGCCCGTGGGGGCCTCGGGGCGGGACGTCATGCTCCGATTGAGCCAGAGTCTTGCCTTCCTGGCAATCTCTCTTGCCTCTGAGGCAAAATCACCGCCCGTCCGTGCCCGCTCGGCCCTCCAGCACCGTCTCCACCGTGTCCGCCTGGTCCGCGTTCTTGTCCGGGCGGTAACGCAGCACCCGGGCGAAGCGCAGGGCCACCCCCGCCGGATAGCGGGAGGAGCTTTGCAGGCCGTCGTAGGCGATCTCGACCACCAGCTCGGGGCGCACCCGCACCGTGAACCCGTCGTCCTCCACGGCCAGCTCGCCCAGCCGCCGCGTCTGCCACCGCAGCGTCTCGTCGGTGAGCCCCTTGAAGGTCTTGCCCAGCATGGCGAACGTGCCGTCGGCGGCCCGCGCGCCCAGGTGCAGGTTCGACAGCAGCCCGGTGCGCCGGCCGTGGCCCCGCTCGGCGGCGAGGACCACCAGGTCCAGCGTGTGCACCGGCTTCGCCTTCAGCCACCGCTTGCCGCGCCGGCCCGCCTCGTAGACGGAGTCCAGGGCCTTGACGACGACCCCCTCGTGGCCCCGTTCCAGCGCCCGCGCCCAGAACCGCTCGGCCTCGGCCGCCTGCCCCGCCGGGTCCTCGACCACCAGTCGGCGCACCCGGGAGGCCTCGGGGACGAGTGCGGCCAGTCGCGCGTACCGGTCGCGGACGGGCAGGTCGAGCAGGACCCGGTCGTCGAGCGCGAGCACGTCGAAGAAGTAGGCCGTCACCGGCAGGGTGCGCCGCGCCGCCGCCACGTCCACCCGCGAGCCGACCCGGGAGGCGATCTCCTGGAAGGGCACGGGTCGCCCGTCGGGGCGCTCCCCGATGACCTCCCCGTCCAGGATGAACCGCTCCCCCGGCAGGCTCCGGGCCAGTTCGGCCACTTCGGGGAGCCGGTCGGTGATCTCGTCGAGGGAACGGGTGTGGATGCGTACGTCGTCCCCTTCGCGGTGGACCTGGACGCGGATCCCGTCGAGCTTCTCCTCCACCGCGCACGGCCCCAGTGCGGCCAGGGCGTCGGCCACGGACCGGGCCGTCCCGGCCAGCATCGGCTGGACCGGCCGCCCCACCCGCAGCGTCACCTCGCTCAGCGCCCGCGCTCCCCCCGTCAGCGCGGCGGCCGCCACCCGGGGCAGGGACCCGTCCAGCATGACGGCCCGGCGCAGCGCGGCGGCGGGCACCCCGGCGGCGGAGGCCACCCCTTCCAGGGCCACGGCGTCGAGGGCTCCCTGGCGCACCTCGCCGGACAGCAGGCCGCGCAGGAACCGTTGCTCTTCCTCGGTGGCGGCGCCGAGCAGCTGGGCCACGATCCGGTGCCGGGCGTCGCGGGAGCCCGCGCCGGCGACGGCGGCCAGCTCCGTGACGGCCGCGTCGACGGCGGTCACGGTCAGGCTGGACCGCGGGGCCGGGGGGACCTCGGGGGCGAGGGCGCGCCACCCGACGCCCGGGCGGCCCTGGGGCAGGCGCCCGGAGAGGTAGGCGACGACCAGCGCCGCCTCCTCGGCCCGCGCGGCCCCGAACACCTCCGCGAGCAGGGCGACCTTCCGGGAACGGGCGGAGGTACGGGCGACCTCCCGGGACACGCGGGCGACCTCGGCCAGCAGCATGCCGCCCATCCTGCCGCCGCCGGGCCGCCCCCGCAGGTCGGGCGGGAGCGGGCGGGCGGGACACGGCCGGAACCGGGCGGGGACCGGCCCCAGACCGGTCGGGCCGGCGCGGGCGTACCACGAACGCGGTACGCCGGCCGGGGCGCGTACGCCTGGAGAAGGGGCGGGGCTCCCCCTGAGGGAGCTCGGGTCGGGGCACCCCGACCCTTAGGGTTCCCGGTATGAAGCTACGACTGCCCCGGCGCCGCCGGGACCGGCTGCTCTCCGGCGCCGCCGCCCTCGCCGTCCTGGCGGGCGCCGGGACCTGGACGGCGGTGGCCGCCGGGGAAGCCCCGGCGGTGCACCGTCAGGACCAGGTCCTCGACCTGCCCGGCGCCGCCATCGACACCTCCTACTTCACGGCCGCCGCGGCCGGGGACGCCGACGGCCGACGGCCCGCCGTGCTCCTCGGGCACGGGTTCGGCGGCAGCAAGGAGGACGTCCGGGCGCAGGCGGAGCGGCTGGCCCGGGACGGGTACGCCGTCATGACCTGGTCGGCGCGCGGTTTCGGCCGCTCCGGCGGGGCGATCGGGCTGAACGACCCCGAGCACGAGGTCAAGGACGTCTCCGCGCTGGTCGACTGGCTCGCGAAACGGCCCGAGGTGCGGCTCGACGCGGACGGCGACCCGCGCGTCGGCGTCGCCGGGGCCTCCTACGGCGGGGCGGTCTCCCTGCTGGCCGCCGGGTACGACCGTCGGGTGGACGCGATCGCCCCGCAGATCACCTACTGGAACCTGGCGGACTCCCTCTTCCCCGACGGCGTCTTCAAGAAGCTGTGGACCGGGATCTTCTTCACGACGGGCGCGACCGGGGGCCTGCGGACGGACGGGCCCGCACGGACGGCGCCCGACGACGCGCCGGCCGACGCCCCGCCGGCCGACGCCCCGCCCGGACGGGCGGAGGCCTCGGGCCGGGGCCCGGCCGCCGCCTGCGGGCGGTTCGAGCCGGCGCTGTGCGCCATGTACGAACGCGTCGCGGTGGCGGGCAGGCCGGACGCCGAGGCCCGCGAACTGCTGGAACGGCGCAGCCCCTCCGCCGTGGCCGACCGGATCAAGGTGCCGACCCTGATCGTGCAGGGCCAGGACGACTCCCTCTTCCCGCTGGGCCAGGCCGACGCCATGGCGAAGGCCATCGCGGCCAACGGGGCGCCCGTCTCCGTGGACTGGGCGGCCGGCGGGCACGACGGCGGCATGCGCGACGCCGACCGCGTCGAGGCCCGCGTGGCGTCCTGGTTCGACCGTCACCTCAAGGGGGACGAGGGCGTCGACACGGGACCCGCGTTCCGGGTCTCGCGCACCGGCGGCATCGACTCCACCGACGGCCGGATCATGGTCCGCGGCGCGAGTTCCGACCGCTACCCCGGACTCGACTCCGACCCCCGGGCCTTCGCCCTGGAGGGTCGGGAGCAGACCTTCGCCAATCCGGCGGGCGGCACCCCGCCGTCCATCTCCTCGCTGCCCGGCATCGGCGGTGGGCTCGCGGCGCTCGGCACCGGGCTCTCCCTGGACTTCCCCGGGCAGCACGCCGCCTTCGAGTCGCGGCCGCTGACGGAGGAACTGCGGATCACCGGGACGCCGACCGTCACCCTCGACGTGAGGTCGACGGCCGCCGACGGCTCCGCCGTGCTGTTCGGCAAGGTGTACGACGTCGGCCCGGACGGCCGGCAGCAGGTGCTGCCGCACCAGCTGGTGGCCCCGGTACGGGTGGAGGACGCCGCGGCGGGCAGGACCGTGCGGCTGCGGCTGCCGGCCGTGGACCACGCCGTCCAGGCCGGACACCGGCTGAAGCTGGTGGTCGCCGCCACCGACCTCGCCTACGCCTCCCCCGCCGCCCCGGCCTCCTACACCGTCGCGGTGAAGGGCCCGCTGGAGGTGCCCGTCGCGGACGGCGTACGGTCCGCCCCGGCCGGGCTGCCCGCCTGGACCTGGGCGCTCCCGCTCGGCGCGGTGGCCCTGGCCGCCGCCCTGCTCGGCATCCGCCGCACCGGCGGGGGCCGGGGACCGGCGCGGACACCGGCGGCCACGGCGGGCCACGACCCCGCGCTGGCCGACGTACCGCTGGACATCACCGGGCTGACGAAGCGCTACGCCAAGGCCCGCGACCGCTACGCCGTGCGCGACCTGTCCTTCCGGGTGGAGAAGGGCCAGGTGCTCGGTCTGCTCGGGCCCAACGGGGCGGGGAAGACCACGACCCTGCGGATGTTGATGGGGCTGATCACCCCGGACGCCGGGGAGATCCGGGTGTTCGGCCACGCGATCCGTCCCGGCGCCCCGGTCCTGTCGCGGGTCGGCGCCTTCGTGGAGGGCGCCGGGTTCCTGCCGCACCTGACGGGTCGGGCCAACCTGGAGCTGTACTGGCAGGCCACCGGCCGGCCGGCCGAGGACGCGCACATGGCCGAGGCCCTGGAGATCGCCGGCCTCGGCGACGCCCTGGAACGGGCCGTGCGCACGTACTCGCAGGGCATGCGCCAGCGCCTCGCCATCGCCCAGGCCATGCTGGGCATGCCGGACCTGCTGATCCTGGACGAGCCGACGAACGGTCTGGACCCGCCGCAGATCCGCGAGATGCGCGACGTGATGATCCGCTACGCCGCCGGCGGACGGACCGTCATCGTCTCCAGCCACCTCCTGTCGGAGGTGGAGCAGTCCTGCACCCACCTGGTGGTCATGGACCGCGGGCGCCTGGTGCGGGCGGGCGAGGTAGGCGAGATCACCGGCGGCGGGGACACCCTGCTGGTGGGCGTCGACGGGCCGGTGGACGAGACGGTCGTGCGGAAGGTCGCGGCCCTGGAGGGCGTGGCCTCGGCGGTGGCCGCCGAGGAGGGGCTGCTGGTGCGGCTGGACGGGTCCTCGCCCGCCGCGCTGATCGTGGCACTCGTACGGCTGGAGGTACCGGTGACCTCGGTGGGACCCCACCGACGGCTGGAGGACGCCTTCCTCACCCTGATCGGAGGAACGGCATGAGCGCCGTGCAGGAGACCGCGCCCGGCTACCGGGCGGGGCACACGCTGCCGCTGCGCGTGGAGGCGCTGCGCCAGTGGCGCCGGCGCCGGACGCTGGTGATGGCCGGGGTACTGGCCGCGCTCCCCTTCGTCATGATCATCGCGTTCGCGGTGGGCGGCGGACCCGACGGCGACCGCGGCGGGGACAACGGCCGGATCAGCATGATCGACACGGCGACGGCCTCCGGCGCGAACTTCGCGGTGACCTGCCTGTTCGTGTCGGCCGGGTTCCTGCTCGTGATCCCGGTGGCGCTGTTCTGCGGGGACACGGTGGCCTCGGAGGCCGGCTGGTCCTCGCTGCGCTACCTGCTGGCCTCGCCCGTGCCGAGGGCGCGGCTGCTGTGGAGCAAGCTCGTGGTGGCGCTGGCGTTCAGCCTCGCCGCGATCGTGCTGCTGCCGGTGGTGGCGCTGGCGGCGGGTACGGCCGCGTACGGATGGGGGCCGCTGCGGCTTCCGACGGGCGGGGAGTTGGCCGCCGGGGACGCGCTGCCGCGCCTGGCGCTGGCCGTGGCCTTCGTCTTCGTGTCGCAACTGGTCACGGCCGGGCTCGCGTTCTGGCTGTCGACGCGGACCGACGCGCCGCTCGGCGCGGTCGGCGGCGCCGTCGGCCTGACCATCGTGGGCAACGTCCTGGACGCGGTGACCGCGTTGGGGTCGTGGCGCGAGTTCCTGCCCGCGCACTGGCAGTTCGCCTGGGTGGACGCCCTGCAACCGCAGCTGGAGTGGGGCGGGATGGTCAAGGGCGCGGCCGTGTCGTTCTCGTACGCGGTGGTGCTGTTCGCGCTGGCGTTCCGCGGGTTCGCCCGCAAGGACATCGTGTCGTAGGGCGGGCCCCCGCCCGGGAGGGGCGCGTACGGCGAAGCCGTCGGGGAGGTCGCGGACCTCCCCGACGGCTTCGCCGTGTGCGGGCCGGGGCGTCAGGTGCGCCGGGCCGCGCGCGGCGCGGCGTTCACGCGGAGGGGGTGACGGCGTCGATCTCGGCGAGCAGTGCGGCGTCGAGCGGCCGGTCGGCGACGGCGGCGTTGGCCCGGCTCTGCTCGGCGGAGGTGGCGCCGGCGATGACGGAGGCGCAGCCCGGCTGGGCGATCAGCCATCCGATGGCGAGTTCCAGCAGGGTGCGGCCGTGCTTCTCGCCGATCGCGGCCAGGGCTTCGACGGTGTCGAGGCGCTCGTCGGTCAGGTAGGAGTCGCGTCCTTCGAGGCGGGAGCCGGCGGGCACCGGGGCGCCCCGGCGGATCTTGCCGGTGAGCAGGCCGTTGGCGAGGGGGAAGTAGGGCAGGACGCCGAGGCCGTGGCGCAGGGCGGCGGGAACGAGGTCGCCCTCGACGGCCCGGTTGAGGAGCGACCACTCGTTCTGGGCCGAGACGAAGGGGGTCGCCCCGATCCCGGCGGCGACCTCGGCGGCCTCGGTGACCTGCGCGCCGGTGAGGTTGGAGTGTCCGATGGCGCGGACCTTGCCCTCGGTGACGAGTTCGCCGAGGGCGCCGAGGGTTTCGGCGATCGGGGTGGACGGGTCGGGGCTGTGCAGCTGGTAGAGGTCGATGTGGTCGGTCTCCAGGCGGCGCAGGGACTCCTCCACGGCGTGGCGGACGTAGCCGCGTCCGCCGCGCGGTCCGACGGCGGGGCCGTAGCCCATGTCGACGCCGTCGTAGCCGAACTTGGTGGCGAGGACGACCCGGTCGCGGCGGCCCTTGAGGGCCTGGCCGAGGTGGCTCTCGGAGCCGCCGCGCCCGCCGTAGATGTCGGCGGTGTCGAGGAAGGTGACGCCCGCGTCGAGCGCGGCGTCGACGACGGAACGGGTGGCGGCGGCGTCGAGGCGACCGCCGAAGTTGTTGCAGCCGAGGCCGACGACGGACACCTGAAGGCCCGAATCACCCAGGGGGACGTGGCGCATGGGACGACTCCTCCGTACTCGCTCGCCCGTCGTCCGACGGCGACGGTTCGGGTGATCATCCTAGGGCGGCTCGCGGGGCCGGGAAGGACCCTTCCCGGCCGGCCCGCACGGCGGCCGGCACGGCGGCCGGCGCAGGCGGCGGACGCAGGCCGGTCGACACGGCGGCCGGCGCAGGTGACCGACGGAGGCCCGTCTGCGCCGGCCGGTCGTCGCAAGCCGGCCTGCGCCGACCGGCGTACAAGCCGCCCGGCGCGGCGGTCAGCGCAGGCCGCCCGGCGCCCCGGTCACCGCAGGCGGCCCGCACGGCGGCCGGCGCGGGCCGGCGCGGCGCGGCGGTCAGCGCAGGCGGGCGGCTCCCGGGGCGGGGGCCGCGGTGGTGACGCGGGGCGGGGCGAAGTCGGCCCGGTGGAAGGCCCGTGTCAGCGCCCGGGTCACCTCCGGGGCCGCGTCGGCGTCGATCAGCGCCAGCGCGGAGCCTCCGAAACCGCCGCCGGTCATCCGGGCCCCGTACGCGCCGGCCGCCTCGGCGGTGGCGACGGCGAGGTCGAGTTCCGGGCACGAGACCTCGTAGTCGTCGCGCAGGGAGGCGTGTCCCCGGCCGAGCAGCGGGCCCGTCTCGCGCAGCCGTCCGGCGCGCAGCAGTTCCGTCACCTGGGCCACGCGTTCGTTCTCCGTCACCACGTGGCGCACGCGGCGCCGGTCGGTGGCGTCCGCGAGCCCGGCGAGGGCCGGTTCCAGGTCCGCGTACGGCAGGTCGCGCAGGGCGGGCAGGCCGAGCGCGGCGGCGGCCCGCCGGCAGGAGGCGAGCCGTTCGGCGTAGGCCCCGTCGGCGAGGTCGTGGGAGACGCGGGTGTCGATGACGAGCAGGGCCAGGCCGGCGGCGGCGCAGTCGAAGGGCACGTGGGCCGTCCGCAGGGTCCGGGTGTCCAGGTGCAGGGCGTTGCCCTCGGTGGCGCAGGCGGAGGCCATCTGGTCCATGACCCCGCAGGGGACGCCCACGTACGCGTTCTCCGCGCGGCGGGCGAGCGCGGCCAGCTCGGGGCGGGTCGGCGCGAGACCGTACAGCTCGGTCAGGGCGAGGGCGGTGGCCACCTCCAGCGCGGCGGAGGAGGACAGCCCGGCGCCGGTCGGGACGGTGGAGCGCACGTGCAGGTCGGCGCCGGTGACGGGCTCGCCGCCGCCCCGCGCGCCCGGCGCCCGGGCGGACTCCAGCAGGGCCCAGACCACGCCGGCGGGATAGCCGGCCCAGCGGGCGGCGCCGCGCGGGGGGCGGGCCGGGTCGAGGTCGGCGAGCTCCAGCGTGACCACCCCGCCGGGGACGTCGGCGGAGTGCAGGCGCAGCAGTCCGTCGGTGCGGCGGGCCACCGCCACCTCGGTGCGCTGCGGGAGGGCGAAGGGCAGGGCGAAGCCGTCGTTGTAGTCGGTGTGTTCGCCGATCAGGTTGACCCGGCCGGGCGCCGCCCAGACCCCCTCGGGCGGGACGCCGTACAGCTCCAGGAACTCCGTCTCCGTGCGGCTCACGGGCTCGCCACCTCCCGCAGTCGGGCGGCCGCGTCCTCGGGCCGGACGTCGTTCATGTAGGCCTCCATGCCGGACTCGGTGCCGGCGAGGTACTTCAGTTTGTCGGCGGTGCGCCGGACGGTGAACAGCTCCAGGTGCAGGGCGAAGTGCTCCCGTTCCGCTCCGGCCGGCGCCTGGTGCCAGGCGGAGACGTACGGCGTCGGGTCGGGCCGCGCGAACAGCCGGTCGAAGCGGCGCAGCAGCTCCAGGTAGAGGCGGGGGAACTCGGCGCGGGCCGCCTTGCCGAGGGCGGGCAGGTCGGGCACCCGGTGGTGCGGGTAGAGGTGGACCTCGTAGGGCCAGCGGGCGGCGTAGGGGACGAAGGCGCTCCAGTGCTCGCCTTCGAGGACCACGCGGGTGGTCGCGGCGGGCGCGGCGCGTTCGGCGGCGAGGACCTCCTCGAAGAGGTTGCCGCCGGTGCGGGCGCGGTGGGCGGCGACGGTGTCGACCATGCGCGCGGTGCGGGGGGTGACGAAGGGGAGGGCGTAGATCTGGCCGTGGGGGTGGCCGAGGGTGACGCCGATCTCGGCGCCGCGGTTCTCGAAGCAGTAGACCTGCCGCACTCCCGGGCGGGCGGAGAGTTCGGCGGTGCGGTCGGTCCAGGCGGCGAGGACGAGGGCGGCGCGTTCCTCGTCGAGGTCGGCGAAGGAGGCGTGGTGGTCCGGGGTGAAGCAGACCACCTCGCAGCGGCCGGTGTCGCCGGCGAGGGAGGGGAAGCGGTTCTCGAAGACCGCCACCTCGTAGTCGGGTGCCGGGACCTCGCTCGCGCGGTCGGGCGTGGAGGGGCACAGCGGGCAGTCCGCGGCGGGGGGCAGGTGGGTGCGGCCCTGGCGGTGGGAGGCGATGACGACGGGGTCGCCGAGCAGGGGGTCGCGGCGCACCTCGGAGGCGGTGGCTCCGGCGGCGAGGGGGCGGCTGTCGGGGACGGCCCGGGTGGCTGCGTCACCGGTGTCGGCGGTGTCGTAGTAGAGGATCTCGCGGCCGTCGGCGAGGTGGGTGCGGGTGCGCTTCACGGGCGGATCCTCTCACCGGAGGGTGCCGACCGTACCGCGAACCGGGGCGGGGCGGCGTTCCCCGCCCCGGGGCCGGGCGGCGCTGCGGCCCGCGGGCCGGCCGGCCGGATTTCGGTGGACTTCCGCCCGGGCGCCTGTTTACGATCACGACGACGGCGTCGCGTGTCGGTCACCGACCGGGTGAGGCATGGAGGCGCCGTGACGTGCCTTTCGGAGGCATCCACTCATGTCGGTACAGCTGAACCACACGATCATCCACTCCCGTGACAACCGGGAGTCCGCCGAATTCCTCGCCCGGGTCCTCGGGTTGGAGGTCGGTCCCGAATGGGGCCCGTTCGTCCCCGTCACGACGGACAACGGCGTCACCCTGGACTTCGCGACCGTCGGTGCGGGCGAGCCCGTCACCGTGCAGCACTACGCCTTCCTCATCTCGGAGGAGGAGTTCGACTCCGCCTTCGAGAAGATCAAGGAGGCGGGCGTCGAGTTCTTCGCCGACCCGCACCGCAGGCACCCGGGCGAGATCAACCACAACGACGGCGGCCGGGGGGTCTACTTCATCGACCCCTCCGGCCACGCCATGGAGATCATCACCCGCCCGTACGGCGGCTGATCGGCCCCGCGCCCCGGGCCCCGGGGCACGCTCAGGGCAGGTAGACGATGTTCGGGACGCCCGTCGTCGGATGCGGCGCTACCTCGGCCCGCACTCCGTAGACCTCCTTCAGCAGCTCCGGGGTGAGGACCTCGGCCGGCGGGCCCGCCGCCACCACCGTGCCGCCCGACAGGACGTACAGCCGGTCGCAGAAGAAGGCGGCCAGGTTGAGGTCGTGCAGGACGAGCAGGCCGGTGGCGGCGAGTCCCCGGACCAGTGCGAGGACCTCCAACTGGTAACGGATGTCCAGGTGGTTGGTCGGCTCGTCGAGGGCGAGGAGCCCCGGCTCCTGGACGAGGGCGCGCGCGACGAGCACCCGCTGGCGCTCGCCGCCGGAGAGTTCGCCGAAGGCGCGCGCGGCGAACGCCGCCATCCCCACGGTCTCCAGCGCCTCGGCCACCAGCCGCCTGTCCCCGGGCCCGTCCTGTTCCCAGAACCGCTTGTGCGGGCTGCGCCCCATGGCGACGACCTCGTGGACCGTCAGTCCGAAGGTCCCGTCGGCGTCCTGGGGGACGACCGCCACGACGCGGGCGCGTTCCTTGACGCCCAACTCCCCGGCGTCGAGCCCGTCGAGGAGCACGCGGCCGGCGGTGGGGCGCAGCGCGCCGTGGACGCAGCGCAGCAGGGTGGTCTTCCCGCTGCCGTTGGGGCCGACCACGCCGACGGTCTCGCCGGGCCGGGCGGCGAGGTCGACGCCGTGCAGCAGGGTGTGTCCGTCGACCTCGTAGCGCAGGGCCTCGACGGCGAGGGCCGCGGGACGGCGGGCGGTCATCCGGTGATCCCTTCGGTACGGGTGGACCGGCGCAGCATCCACAGCAGGAACGGCCCGCCCACCAGTGCGGTGACCACGCCCACCGGTATCTCCTCCGGGGCGGCGGCGGTCCGGGCGAGCAGGTCGGCCAGGCTCAGGAAGACCGCTCCGGCCAGCGCGGACACCGGCAGCAGCGCCCGGTGGCCGGCGCCGACCACCATCCGGGCGGCGTGCGGGACCATCAGGCCGACGAAGCCGATCGCCCCGCTGTAGGCCACCAGCACCCCGATGACCAGGGAGGTGAGGACGAAGACGCCGGCCCGGAAGCGGCCGGCGTCCAGGCCGAGGGTGCGGGCTCCCTCCTCCCCGGCGAGGAGCAGGTCGAGCGGCCGGGCGAGGGTGACGAGCAGGGCGGTGCCCAGCAACAGGGCGACCGCCGGCAGGGCGAGTTCGTCCCAGCGGGCGCCGCCGAGGCCGCCGAGGGTCCAGAACAGCACGGAGCGGACCTGGTCGGGCTGGGCGGACAGGACGAGGATCAGGCTGGTGAAGGCGGACAGGACGTACTGGACGGCGACGCCGGCGAGGATCAGACGTCCGGTGGTCATGGTCGTGCCGCGTCGGGCGAGGGCGTAGACGGCGACGAGGGCGACCAGGGAGCCGACGAAGGCGGCGAGGGGCAGGCCCACCCCGCCGAGGATCCCCACCGCGCCGAACACGATGACCAGGACCGCTCCCGCCGAGGCGCCCGAGGAGGCGCCGAGCAGGAAGGGGTCGGCGAGCGGGTTGCGCACCAGGGCCTGGAGCACGGTGCCGCAGACGGCGAGCCCCGCGCCGACGACCGCTCCGAGGAGCACCCGGGGCATCCGTACGTCCCACACGATGGAGCCGAAGGCCCCGCCGCCGGGCCCGGGGCCGGCGCGCAGGATGTCGAGCACCTGCCCCGGGGGGATCCGTACGGGCCCCAGGGCGAGGCCGGCGACGGCCGAGGCGAGGAGCGCGACGGTCAGCAGGGCGAGGACGGTGGCGGTTCGGCGCCGCCTCACGCGGCGTCGGGGTGCAGCTGGGACCCCAGGGACTCGACGGCGTCGGCGACGCGGACGCCGAGCACGGCGGAGGACAGCGGCAGGACGACGAACTTCCGGTCGCGGACGGCGGGGACGGAGGCGAGCGCCGGGTCGTTCAGCAGGCGGCGCTTCTTCTCCTCGACGGTGGTACCGCCGTAGTCGTAGATCAGCACGACCTGGGGCGCCCGCTCGATGACCTTCTCCCACGGGACGTCGCCGAAGGTGTCGTTCAGGTCGGCGAAGACGTTCGTGCCGCCCGCCAGGGAGATGATCTCGTTGCCGATGCCGTTGCCGCCGGAGGTGAAGGCGGAGCCCTCGCCCGAGTCGTAGACGAAGACGGACGGCCGGGTGCGGTCCTTCACGCGTGCGGTGACGGCGTCGATGCGGCGCTGCTCGTCCGCGATCAGCGCGTCGCCGCGCTCGGGTACGCCGAAGGTGCGCGCGACCTCGCCGATCTCGGTCTTCAGTTGGCCGACGCCCACCGGGCCCTGGGTGCAGTACTCCACGCTGAGGCGGGTGTTGACGCCCGACTTCGCGAGGCCCTCGCGGTCGCGGCCCTGCCCCTTGTCGAAGGCGCTGGCGTAACCGCCGTACACGAAGTCCGGGTTGGCGCCGAGGAGCACCTCCTTCGAGGGGTACTCCCGTGCCAGCACCTTGATCTTGTCGTAGGCCGGCCGGTAGGCGGGCAGGACCGAGTCGTCGAGGTAGGCGGTACCGGCCATCCGGTCCTGCAGCCCGAGGGCCAGCATGATCTCGGTGGCGTGCTGGTTCATGGTCACCGCACGCTGGGGCGGGGCCTGGTAGGTGGTGCTCACCCCGCAGTTGGTGACGGTGTACGGGAACCCGGGCGCGGCCTTCGGGGCCTCACCGGCCGTCGGGTCGGACTTCCCGGACGAGCCGGAGCACGCGGCGAGCGGTATGAGCAGAGCGAGCGGCAGGAACGCGCGCAGGGCGGCGCGGGAACGCGACATGGCGGAGCCTCTCCGGGGGATCCTCGTCCCCGGTCGAAGTGGAGGCGGCGCGGCAGTGTCTGACTCCCGAACCCCGGAGGGGGCTCGGTCACAGTGGCGGGACCGCACCGGATTCACACCGGCTTCCTGACCTGCGCAGCCTGGGACAACGCGACCAGTCTGCCAGACCTCCCGATCACCCCCGCCCCCCACCCGCACCCCTTACACCGATGCGCGCACGCGCCCCGGTACGCCGGAAGGCCCGCGCCGGCGGCTGCCGCTCGCGGGGGCCGTCCTCCCGGCGACGTGTGGATCCACCCGCCCAGGGGAGATGGGCAGGACCCCTGTTATCGTGCGCCGATGTCAACGATCAAGCACTTCCAAGTGACCTTCGACTGCGCGGAGCCCGCGCGCCTCGCCGCCTTCTGGTGTGAGGTCCTGGGGTACGTCGTACCGGCGGTCCCGGCGGGCTTCGCCACGTGGGAGGAGCACCACCGCTCGCTGCCGCCCGAGGACGAGATCTACTTCGCGTGCGCCGACCCCTCGGGTGTGGGTCCGCGCCTGCTCTTCCAGCGGGTTCCCGAAGGCAAGGTCGTCAAGAACCGGGTGCACCTTGACGTGCGGGTCGGCACAGGGCTCGTGGGTGACGAGCGCCTGGCCACGCTAGAGGCCGAATGCGCACGGCTGATGGCGCTCGGCGCGAATCACGTGCTGACGCAGCGCGCTGATGGCGTCAACGAGTCGTGCATCACGATGCAGGACATCGAGGGCAACGAGTTCTGCCTCTGCTGATTCTCGTTCCCACGCCGCAGCAACGCGAACGCCCGGGTGAGAGGGGTCCTCTCACCCGGGCGTTCGGCGTGAACGCGCGGTTCACGAGGGCAGGGGCGGCGGGATTCGAACCTGCGGCCTACGGTTTTGGAGACCGTTGCTCTGACCAGCTGAGCTACACCCCTTCGGTGGGACCAACGATGACACGTCGCGGCCCGAAGATCCACTCGATTCGGGGGTGGACGCGAGGGAATTCGGATCGCCCGCGCGGCGAGGGAGCCGGTCGCGGTGGTTCGGCACCGGGTGAACCAGGAGGCGGAACCAGCCACAAGTTACCGCGCCGCGTGTAGTGACTTACCAGGCAATCGACAGTAGAACTTGTTCTCACTCCGCCGAGAGTGAGGAAGGTCACATGAGTGACAAAAGCCTGCACAGCAAGGTATCCAAGGGTGTTTCCCGACGTGGATTCATAGCTGGAACTGGTTCCATTCTTGGGGCCATGGCGCTGTCGGTCAACGCCACCCCCGCCCAGGCGCGCACCAGCGGCGCCGCCGCGGACTCGCCCATCGGCTCCGGCGTCCGGGTCCCGGTGTTGATCATCGGGAGCGGCTACGGCGGCTCGGTCGCCGCGCTGCGGCTCGCCCAGGCCGGTGTCGACGTCCACCTGATCGAGATGGGCATGGCCTGGGACACCCCGGGCAACGACGGCAAGATCTTCGCCAACACCACCAAACCCGACTACCGCTCGTACTGGTTGCGCACCCGCACCAAGGCCCCGCTCAGCAATTTCCTCGGGTTCCCCATCGACAAGGACGTGCCGAAGTACACCGGCATCCTGGACGCCGAGGAGATGGGAGGGATCATCGTCTACCAGGGCCGCGGGGTCGGCGGCGGCTCGCTCGTCAACGGCGGCATGGCCGTCACGCCCAAGCGGCAGAACTTCTCCGCCATCCTCCCGACGGTCGACGCCGACGAGATGTACGACACCTACTACCCGCGCGCCAACGCCGCGCTCGGGGTGGGCCTCATCGACCCGAACTGGTTCGACACGGTGGACTGTTACCAGTTCGCCCGCGTCGGCCGCAAGCACGCCCAACGCTCCGGCTTCCCCTTCGTCTTCGTACCCGACGTGTACGACTGGGACTACATGAAGCAGGAGGTCGCCGGGACCGTCCCCAAGTCCGCGGTCGACGGCGAGATCCTCTACGGCAACAACGCCGGCAAGAAGTCGCTGCAGAAGACCTACCTGGCCGCCGCCCGCGCGACCGGCAAGGTCACCGTCTCCCCCCTGCACCGGGTCACCACCGTCTCCCCCTCGGGCGGTGGCGGCTACACGGTCGTCATCGAGCAGTTGAACACCTCCGGCGGCGTCGTCACCACCAAGACCGTCACCGCCGACCGCGTCTTCTTCGCCGCGGGCAGCGTCGGCACGAGCAAGCTGCTGGTGCGGCTGAAGGCCACGGGCGCCCTGCCGAACCTGAACGACGAGGTCGGCAAGGGCTGGGGCGAGAACGGCAACGTCATGTGCGGCCGCGCGAACCACATGTGGGACCCGACCGGCAAGGTCCAGGCCTCCATCCCCTGCGGCGGCATCGACAACTGGGACGCGGGAGGCGCCTTCGCCGAGGTGGCGCCGCTGCCGACCGGGATCGAGACGTACGCCTCCTTCTACCTGTCGATCACCAGGAACCCCCACCGCGCCGAGTTCACGTGGAACGCCGCCGCGGGCCGGGTGGACCTGAACTGGCAGACCACCTGGAAGCAACCCTCCATCAACATGGCGAAGACCATCTTCGACCGGATCAACTCCAAGGAGGGGACGATCTACCGGACCGACCTCTTCGGCACCAACAAGATCTGGGGCGACCACCTCACCTACCACCCCCTCGGAGGCGCGGTGTTGGGGAAGGCGACCGACAACTACGGTCGGCTGCACGGCCACCCGGGTCTGTACGTCATCGACGGAGCGCTGATCCCCGGCAACACCAGCGTCAACCCGTTCGTGACCATCACGGCGCTCGCCGAGCGCAACATCGAGAAGATCATCGCCACCGACCTCTGACGGAGGCGCGGCGGTACCGGGGTCGGCCGGAGGTTGCGGCCGACCCCGGCCCGGCGTCAGCCGCCGCTGCCCGGCAGCACGCAGACGCTGTCGAGGCCCAGCACATGGTTGAGCCGGCCGAAGGCGAGCCAGGAGCCGATGCTCATGCTCAGCTCCACGATCTCCACCTGGCTGTAGTGCGCGGTCATCCGCTCCCAGAACTCCTCGTCGAGGTTGTGGTGGTCCAGGGCGTAGCGCTCCGCGTACTCGGCGGCCAGGCGGGTCCGGTCGTCGAAAGCCTTGGTGGTGCGCCACTCGGTGACGGCGTCGGCGAACTCCTCCTCGACCTTCTCCCCGTCGCGGTCGGTGCGCCAGTCGAGGCAGAACACGCATCCGTTGATCTGCGCGACGCGCAGCCGGGCGGCCTCGAACTCGCGCAGGCCCAGGGTGGTGTGGGCGTAGACGGAGAGCGAGAAGTTGGCGGCGGCCATCCCGATGCCGGGGACGAGGTCGCCCCACACGTACTCGATCGGGTGCTGTCCTTCGGGGACGTCGATCCTCATGGCTGCTTCCTTCCGAGTTTGCCGACTGCGGGACGCAGCGGGACGTCGAGCGCGTCGTAGAGTCCGGGCTCGGCCGCCACCAGCCAGTCGATGGCGCCGACGAGCCTGCCGACGGCGGTGGCGTTGCCGCCCGCCGAACGGTTCTCGCCCTCGTCGGTGGCCTCGACGGTGACCTCGATCCGGGGCCGGCCCTCGATGATCACGCGATGGGCGCCGGCGCCGTCGGGCGGCGTGGGCCAGTCGGGGGCGCAGGAGGGGTGGATGCGGGTGACGTGCTCGATGACGATGCGGGGTTCGCCCTCGACGATGCCCTGCACCTCGAAGCGGATGGCGCCCTGCGTCCCGGCTTCGAAGGTGCCCATGGTCCGGGTGGTGACGGTGGTGTCGAGCGCGCGGCGCTGCGAGGTCTCGCGTATGTCGTCGAGTTCGACGCCCAGGGCGCGGGCCATCATCCGGATCTGCCCGCCCCAGACCATGGTGGGGACGGAGGGCCAGAGCATCATGGGCTCGTCGTCCATGGGGCGGCCCATGCCGACCAGGTCGCGGACGGAGTCCGGTTGGTCGTACGTGGAGTAGTCGAAGATCTCCTGGCAGCGGATCGCGTCGACGGTGGTGCCGAGGCCGCTGAGCAGCAGGGGGAGCACGTCGTTGCCCCAGCCGGGGTCCACGCCGGAGGCGAAGAGGGAGCCGCCGCCCTCGGCCACGGCGGCCAGCACCGGGTCGCGGAACTCCGCGGGCGCGTTGCGGTGGTCGTAGAGGGGGTAGAGGGCGGGGCTGACGACGGCCGCGCCGGCGGCGACGGCCCGGGTGATGTCGGCGAGCGCGTCGTCGGGGCGCACGTCCCCGGAGGCGGCGTAGACGACGGCCGCCGGGCGGGTGGCGAGGACCGCGCCGACGTCGTCGGTGGCCGTCACCCCCAAGGCGTGGTCGAGCCCGGCGAGTTCGCCCGCGTCGCGGCCGACCTTGGCGGGGTTGTGGACGATGACGCTGACGAGTTCGAGCGCCGGGTGGGCGTCGACGGCGCGGATCGCCGCGCGGCCGACGTTGCCGGTGCCCCAGACCACCGTGGGAATCATGCGCGGAGGGTAGCGAGGGGGGCCCTAGGTGCCCAGGGCCGTGAACCATGTTTTTCGGACGTCCCGCGCGGGGCGCGGAACCCGAGGTGGACACCCCCTTGACCGGGATGGTCCAGACCAATAGTTTCCGGGTTGCACAGCGCACGCGTTCTCGCACGGCCCCGGAGCACCACTCCCCCGCATCCGCAAAGGAAGCCCATGCGCCGCAGCACGCTCGGCAGACTCGCCGTCGCCGTCTGTTCCCTGTCCCTGCTGACCGCCTTCGCGCCGGCCGGCGCCACCGGGGACGGGGACGGGGCGCGCGGTCACGACCGCGCGTACCGCAAGGTCGGGTACTTCACCCAATGGGGCGTCTACGGAAGGGACTTCCAGGTCCAGGACCTCGACGCGAACGGCACCGCGGGCAGGCTCACCCACATCAACTACGCCTTCGGCAACATCGGCGCCGACGGCAAGTGCTTCACCGGCAACGTGCCGGGCGAGGCCGACGCGTGGGCCGACTACGCGCGCCCGCTGGACGCCGCGAACTCCGTGGACGGGGTGGCCGACACGGCGGAGCAGCCCCTCGCCGGCAACTTCAACCAGCTGAAGGAGCTGAAGGCGAAGCACCCGAACCTCAAGGTGCTGATCTCGCTGGGTGGTTGGAGCTGGTCCACGCACTTCTCCGACGCCGCCCTCACCGCCGCCTCGCGCGAGGCCCTCGTACGGTCCTGCCTCGACCTGTACATCAAGGGCAACCTCCCCCAGGACGGCGCCCGGGGCGGCGCCGGCGCGGCGGCGGGGGTCTTCGACGGCATCGACCTCGACTGGGAGTGGCCGGGCTCGGAGGGCGACACCGACACGAAGTACCGGCCGGAGGACAAGCGCAACTTCACCGCGCTGGTCGAGGAGTTCCGCAGGCAGCTCGACGCCCTCGGGCGCGAGCGGCGGCGCGGCTACGAGCTGACGGCCTTCGTCCCCGCGGCCCCCGCGAAGATCGACGCCGGCTTCGACGTCCGCCGCATCATGCGCAACCTCGACTTCGTCACCCTCCAGGGCTACGACTTCCACGTGTCCGGGGAGGCGCGGACGGCCCAACAGTCCGCGCTGTACGCCCGGAACGACTTCAGCGTGTCCGGCACGGTCGACGCGTGGCTGCGGCGCGGTGCGCCGGCGCGCAAGCTGGTGGTCGGCATGCCGTTCTACGGTCAGGGCTGGACCGGGGTCTCCGGCGGCGGCGACGGCATGGGGCGGCCCGCGACGGGGCCCGCTCCCGCCCGGTGGGCGGCCGGGTACGCGGACTACAAGGAGCTGAAGGAGCTGGCGGGCTCGGGCACCTACCGGCTGTACCGCGACCGGCGCGACGGGCACGCCTGGCTGTTCGACGGCACCACCCTGTGGACGTACGACGACCCGCAGGTACTGCGCGCGAAGGCCCGGTACGTCCGCGAGGAGGGGCTGGGCGGGGCCATGTTCTGGTCCCTGGACGCCGACACCGCCGACGGCGAGCTGACGGCGGCCGTCGACCGGGGCCTGCGCGGCCACTGACCCGGCCCGTCCCGCGCCCCTCTCTCCCCCTCCCCCCGACCGGCGCACTCGCGCCGTCCGACCGGCGCCGCCGGGCCGCGGAAGACCCATCCGGCCCGGCGGCGCCCACCACCGCCGCGCCCCTACACCGGCCCGCCCGGGCCGCGTCGCGCCAGGGCCGCCGTCTCGGCGAAGGCCGGGACGCGGCCGGTGCCCCCGCGTCCCGCGACCGACAGGGAGGCCGCCGCCACCCCGTAGGCCACCGCGTCGCCGAGGGTGTCTCCGAGGGCCAGGCGGGCGGTCGCGGTGCCGGTGAAGCAGTCCCCCGCGCCGGTGGCGTCGACGGGCGCCGGGTCGACGGGGACGGGGTGGTACCGCGCCCGCGTCCCGTCGTGCGACAGCACCCGGTCCGCGCCGGTGGTGACGGCGACGGCGCGGGCCCCGAGCGCGCGGTAGCGGGCGGCCGCGACCACCGGATCCGCGGTGTCCACCAGAGCGAGCGCGTCGGCCGGGCAGGAGGTCTTCAGCAGCCCGGTGAGCGGGGCGATCCGGGCCAACAGGGCGCGGGCCTCGCCCCGCCCGGTCAGCCGGGGGCGGTGGTTCGCGTCGTAGGTGACGTGCCCGCCCGACCCGTGGACGGTGCGGGCGGCGGCCACGACGGCCTCGCGGGCGCCCGGCGACAGGGCGCCGGTGATCCCGCTCGTGATCAGGGACCCGGCCCCGGCCAGCAGCGGGCGCCAGGCCTCCACGTCGGCGGGCGACAGGGTGGATCCGGCGCTGCCGGCGCGCCAGTAGACGAACGCGCGGTCGCCCTCGGCGTCGGCGGCCAGCAGGTAGGCACCGTTCGGACGGGGGGCGCGGCGCACGTGGGAGACGTCGACGCCCAGTTCGACGGCGCGGCGCAGCAGGGGGACGCTCGACTCGTCGTCGCCGACCACGGCGAGCAGGGCGGTACGGGCCCCGGCCGCCGCGGCGGCGGCAGCGGCGTTCAGGGCGTCGCCGGAGTAGGAGATCCGGGCGGTCGTGCCGTCGACCGCCTCGCGCAGGGGTGCGTCGGAGTGGATCTCGACGAGCACCTCCCCGAGCACGAGGACGTCGTAGGCGTCACGGGCATCGCGGGCGTCACGGGCGGCACGGGCATCGCGGGCCTCTCCGGTGCGGCCCGCGTCCCGGGCGCCGTCCGCCGCGTCGGGGCGCGCGTCCGCGGCCGGGGGCACCTCAGGCCCCTTCCGGCGCGGGCCCCGCGCCGCCGTCGTGGGGGCGGTCGGCGGCCACGGCGGCGAACAGGGCGGCGAGTTCGTCCGGGCCCTCGGGCAGGCCGCCGCCGACGCCGACGGCCCCCGCCCCGGCCGCGAGCCACTCGCCCACGTCGGCCGGTCGGATGCCGCCGGTGGGCACGAGCAGCGCGTCGGGCAGGACGGCCTTGAGGGAGCGGATGAAGGCGGGTCCCGCGACGTGGGCGGGGAAGACCTTCGCCGCGCCCGCGCGCCGCGCGGCCCCGGCGATCTCGCCCGGCGTGAAGCCGCCCTCCAGGAAGACGGCGCCGCGCTCGGCGGCCACGGCCCGCACCTCGGGGGCGGGGTACGGGGAGACCAGGAAGCCGGCCCCCGCGTCGAGCGCCCGCTCGGCCTGGTCGGTGGTGGTGACCGTCCCCACCCCGATCAGCGCGGGGCGGCCCAGGGCGTCGGCCGAACCGGCGACGCGGGCGAGCGCCCCGGCCCAGCCGGGTGTCGTGGTGGTCAG
This sequence comes from Streptomyces sp. NPDC048606, assembly GCF_040650855.1. Classification (NCBI taxonomy): domain Bacteria; kingdom Bacillati; phylum Actinomycetota; class Actinomycetes; order Kitasatosporales; family Streptomycetaceae; genus Streptomyces; species Streptomyces sp. NPDC048606. Next base: position 35,351 of record NZ_JBEZIB010000028.1, read on the forward strand.
CTCCACGGCGCGGCAGCCGGCCGCGAGCAGGGCCGTGGTGCGGCGGACGGTGGCCGCGGCGTCGACGTCGCGCAGCACCGGCAGCAGGCGCTGCGCGGTGATCACGGCGTACGGATGGTCGGACGGACGGTCCGACGGACGGCCGGACGGAGCACGGGACGGCTGGTGGGACATCGGACCCCCGAACAGATCGGGTTGTTCCACGTAGCGGAACAACGTGTCGTGTTACGGAACTACGTGGTCCAGACCTTACACATTCGGGTGAGGCTCTCGATGTCTTGCCGGAAAATCTTCCGGATAACTGTTATCGGGACCCCTCTCGACGGTCTCCCAGTTGTTGGGCATCATCGACCGCCGGTACGGACAGGGACATCACATGGGTACACAGAACACGGCAGCTCTGGTGACGGCGGCCCGCGCGGGCGACCCCCGGGCGCAGGACGAACTCGTCAGCGCCCACCTGCCGCTGGTCTACAACATCGTCGGGCGGGCCCTGAACGGGTCCGTCGACGTCGACGACGTCGTGCAGGACACCATGCTGCGCGCGCTCGACGGGCTGCCCGGCCTCCGCGTCGACGAGAGCTTCCGCTCCTGGCTGGTGGCCATCGCCATGAACCGCGTACGGGCCCACTGGCAGTCCCGCGACCACGGCCTCGGCGCGAGCGGCCTGGAGGCGGCCGAGGACGTGGCCGACCCGGGCGCCGACTTCGCCGACCTGACCGTCGTACGGCTCCAGCTGTCGGGCCAGCGCCGCGAGACCGCCCGGGCCACGCGGTGGCTGGAGCCCGACGACCGCGCGCTGTTGTCCCTGTGGTGGCTGGAGTGCGCCGGCGAGCTGACCCGCGCGGAGATGGCCGCCGCGCTGGAGCTGCCCCCGCAGCACGCGGCGGTGCGCGTCCAGCGGATGAAGGCCCAACTGGAGGCGGCCCGGGTCGTGGAGCGGGCGCTGGAGGCGCAGCCGGTCTGCGAGGGGCTGCGGGCCGTGACCGGCACCTGGGACGGTCGGCCGTCGGCGCTGTGGCGCAAGCGCATAGCCCGGCACGCCCGGGAGTGCCTGCGCTGCTCGGGCCTGTGGAACGGACTGGTGCCGGCCGAGGGGCTGCTGGCCGGGCTGGCCCTGGTCCCGGTGACCGCCGCGCTGCTGGCGGGCGTACGGTCCGCCGTGACGGGCCTCGCCCCGACCGGCGCCACCGTCGCCGGCACGGCCGACCTGGCAGGCGCGGCCGACCTCGCGGGCTCCGCGCACGCCGCCGACGCCGCGTCCTTCGCCGACGCCGCCACCCAACTCGCCCCGGTCGTCTCCACCCCGGTCGTCTCCGGCCCGGGCCGCGCCGCCCGACGTCGCGCGGGCGACTCGGGCTCCGCCGGCGAGGGACTCGCCCCGGGCGACGGTTCCGGCGGTCGGGGGGCCGAGCGCAAGCGGCGCCAGAACCGCCGCCGGGCCATCGGCGGCGCGGTGCTCGCCGCCTGCGTGGCGGGAGGCGGACTGGTCTACCTCGGCTCGATGCCCGGAAAGCGCGACGCCGAGGCGGGCGGGGCGGCGTCCGCCTCCCCGGCCATGGCCCTGGCCGCGCCCGACACCGCGTCCGTCCCGCCCTCCGCTTCCGCCTCCCCCTCTCCCTCCGCTTCCGCCTCGGCCTCCGCGTCCCCCTCGGCCTCCGCCTCCGCCTCGGCGTCGGCCGCCACGAGCAGCGCCCCGGCGCCCTCGCCCACGCCGACCCGCAAGGCGTCGAGCCGCCCGCCGGCGCCCGCCCCGGCGCCCCCCTCGGGCATCGCCGGCCAGGTGATCGCGCTCGCCAACTCCGAGCGGGCGGCGGCCGGCTGCGGACCACTCAAGGAGGACGCGCAGCTGCGCGCGGCCGCCCAGGGCCACTCCGCCGACATGGCGGCGCGGGACTTCTTCGCGCACACCAACCCCGACGGCGCCGACCCGGGCGCGCGGACGACGGCCTCCGGGTACCGCTGGTCGACGTACGGGGAGAACATCGCCAAGGGCCAGCAGACCGCGCAGTCGGTGATGGACTCGTGGATGAAGAGCCCGGGCCACCGCGCCAACATCCTCAACTGCTCCTTCAAGGACATCGGCGTCGGCGTCCACCAGGGCGCCGGCGGCCCGTGGTGGACCCAGAACTTCGGCGCCCGCTGAGCCCTCGGTCCCCGCGCGGGCACCGCCCCGACCCCCTGGGGCGGCGCCGCGCGACCGGGTCGCGGGTGACCTTCGGTCACCCGTAGGTGACGGACCGACCACCCGCTGCCCCCCTTTGACTCATAATCCGGGCAAGATAGGACCTGGAGTCGAACGGGCAGATCAGGGCGGAGGGGGTTCGGAGATGGCGAGGAGGGAGCTGCGGCCCCATCAGCGCGAGGCGGTCGACGCCGTCGTGCGCGCCTTGCAACTGCCCCCTTCCGGACGGGTTCCGGAGCGGGGCCTGCGCACCCAGGTGATCATGGCCACCGGTTCCGGGAAGTCGCTGGTCGCCGTCCGCTCGTCGGAGGAGATGCGGGCCGGCCGGGTGCTGGTGCTGGTCCCCTCCCTCGACCTGCTGGTGCAGACCGTGGCCGCCTGGCGGGAGGGCGGGCGCACCGGGCGCAGCCTCGCGGTGTGCTCGTTGCGCGGCGAGGACGCGGGCGTGCCGACCACCACGGATCCGGGTGAACTGGCCCGCTGGTGCGCCCGCCCGCTGGAGCGGGTGACGGTGTTCGCCACGTACGCCTCCCTGGGCCTGGGCACGATCGAACGCGCCCACCTGGCGGGCCTGCCCTCCTGGGACCTGGTCGTCGTCGACGAGGCCCATCGGACGTCGGGGCGGATCGGCAAGCCGTGGGCGGTGGTCCACGACAACACGCGCATCCCGTCTCTGCGCCGGCTGTACATGACGGCCACCCCCCGGGTGTGGCGCGACGGCGAGAGCCCCGAGGAGGGTGAGGAGCCGTCCGGGGACGAGGCGTCCGGGGCGCGGACCTCGGCGGAGACCGCGGCGGGCGGGGTGGTGCGGGGCGGCGGGGAGTTGGTCGCCTCGATGGAGGACGATCCGCGGGGCCCCTTCGGCGCCCGCTGCCACACGCTGTCGCTGTCGGAGGCCATCGACCGGGGGATCTGCGCCCCGTACCGGGTGGTGTGCGTGGACGTCAGCGACCCCGGGTTCCGGTCGGCCCTGCTGTTGGGCGCGGACGGGCGTTCGGACCGGGTGCGCGGGATGCGTCTGGCCGCGCTCCAGGCGGCGTTGGTGACGGCCGCGGCGGACCAGGGCTTCCGGCGGACCCTGGTGTTCCACCACCTGACCAAGGAGGCCGAGGCCTTCGCCGCGGGCCTGCCGGCGGTCGCGGCGCGGTTGCGGCTGACGAGCCGGAGCCCCCGCCCCGTCTACCCCCGTACGGTCTGGGCGGACTGGCTGTGCGGCCAGCACACGGCGGCGCACCGGCGGCGGGTGCTGGAGGCGTTCGCCGCCGACCGGGTCGCGGACAAGGCCTTCCTCGGCAGCGTGCGGGTGTTGGGAGAGGGGGTCGACACCAAGGAGTGCGACTCGGTGTTCTGGGCGGACGTGCGCGGATCCATGCCCGACCTCGTGCAGGCCGTGGGCCGCGCCCTGCGGATCCGGCCCGGCGAGGGCAAGGTGGCCTCCCTGGTGGTCCCGGTGCTGCTCGGACCGGGCGAGACGCCCGACACGATGCTCACCTCGCGGGCCTACGGTGACCTCGCGCGGCTGTTGGAGGCCCTGCGGGCGCACGACGCGCGGCTGGTGGAGGACCTGGCGCAGCCCCAGGCACAGAGCCGGGGCGCGGCCGGCTCCGCGATCGGCGGCGGCGGCCTGGGTCCGGGACCGGGGGCCCGGGCGTTGCTGAGCTTCTCCACGCCGCGGGATCCGGCGCTGCTGGCGGCCTTCATCCGGCTGCGCGTCCTGCATCCCGAGCACACGCGGTGGCGGCGGGGCGTCGAGGCGGCCCGGATCCACGTGGAGACGGTCGGGGACCTGCGGGTGCCGTTCGCGTTCCGGGTGCCGGCGGGCGACGAGCGGTGGCCGGCGGCGCTGGCCTCCTTCCCCCTGGGGCAGTGGATCGCGGACGCGCGGCGCACGTACCGCCGGGGCGCCCTGGGCCGTGAGCGGACGGCGGAGTTGGAGGCGCTCGGCATGGTGTGGAGCCAGGTCGACGTGGCCTTCGAGGAGGGGCTGACGGCGGCGCGCGCCTGGGCGGCGGAGCACGGGCACCTGTTGCCGCCGGTGGAGGCGTGCCTGCACGGGGCGCCGGTCGGGGTGTGGATGAAGAACAACCGGGCGGCGGCCCGGCGGGAGGGTCCGGGGGCGCTGGCGCGGGAGCGCCGGGACGCCCTGGACGAGATCGACCCGTCCTGGTGCCCGGCCTGGGACATCGGCTGGCAGCGGGCCTTCCACCTGACGCGGGTGCACCTGGACGCGGGCGGGCGGTTGCCGCTCGGTCCCGGTGAGGTGGTGGTGCAGGGCGAGGACCTGGGGTCGTGGGTGCGGGCCCAGCGGTTGGGGTGGGAGCGGCTGGCGTGGGCGCAGCGGTGGCTGCTGGAGCACACGTTGGGGGTGGGCGCGGCGACGGAGTCCGAACGGCCGCCCGCGCGCCGCAGCCACGCGGTGGCCTGGGCGGAGCACCTGGAGGCGGCCCGGGCCTTCCGTTCCCGCGAGGGGCACCTGCGGGTTCCGCGTACGCACGTGGAACCCGTCGGCGGGCGCGAGCTGCGGCTCGGGGCGTGGATCGCCAACCAGCGCTCCCGGGCGGCGGGGCTGTCCCCGGAGCGGGCGGCCGCCCTGTCGGAGCTGGGGATGCGCTGGTCGGCGTCCGCCTGAGGCGGTCCACCGACCGGGGTGGTGGTCCGACCGGGTCGGTCCTCCCGCCGAGGCGCCGGGGCGGTGGTCCGTCAGTGGTGGAAGCCCGAGCGGGGCTCGGTGGCGGGGACCGGCTGGGGGTGGGCGGCGAGGTGCTCGACGGCCCGGCGCAGGTCGCCGACGAGCAGGGCGATCTGGTCGCGGGTGACGCCGTGCCGGATCAGCACGCGCTGGATCACGGTCTCCTGCCGGTCGCGCGGCAGCGGGTACGAGGGCACCTGCCAGCCGCGCATGCGGAGCCGGTCGGAGAGGTCGTAGAGGCTGAAGCCGGCGCCGGCGGGGTCGGTGAGGGTGTACGAGACGGCGGGCAGCGCGCCCCGGCCGTCGTAGAGCAGGGTGAAGGGGCCCATGTCGGCGATCTGGGCGGCGAGGTAGCGGGCGGTGTCCGCGCAGGCCTGCTGGACGCGCCGGTAGCCGCCGCGGCCCAGCCGCAGGAACAGGTAGTACTGGGCGATGACCTCGCCGCCGGGGCGGGAGAAGTTCAGGGCGAAGGTCGGCATGTCGCCGCCGAGGTAGTCCACGTCGAAGACGAGGTCGGCCGGGAGCAGGTCGGCGGTGCGCCACACGATCCAGCCGACGCCGAGCGGCGCGAGCCCGTACTTGTGGCCGGAGGTGTTGACGGAGGCCACGCGGGGCAGGCGGAAGTCCCAGACGACGTCGGGGTGGAGGAAGGGGGCGACGAAGCCGCCGCTGGCCGCGTCGACGTGGACGGGCACGTCCCAGCCGTGTTCGGCCTGGATGCGGTCGAGTTCGGCGGCGATCTCGGCGACGGGTTCGTAGTCGCAGGTGTAGGTGACGCCGAGGATGGCGACCACGCCGATGGTGTTCTCGTCGACGTGGGCGGCGAGCTGGTGGGGGCGCAGTCCGGTGGCGCCGGGTTCCAGGGGGACCTGGCGGAGCTCGACGTCGAAGTAGCGGGCGAACTTCTCCCAGCAGATCTGTACGGGTCCGCAGACGAGGTTGGGGCGGTCGGTGGGCAGTCCCGCGGCGCGGCGGCGTTCGCGCCAGCGCCATTTGAGGGCGAGTCCGCCGAGCATGGCGGCCTCGCTGGAGCCGGTGGTGGAGCAGCCGGTGCCGGCGACGCCGGGCGGGGCGTTCCAGAGGTCGGCGAGGATGTTGACGCAGCGGGCCTCGATCTCGGCGGTCTGCGGGTACTCGTCCTTGTCGATCATGTTCTTGTCGAGGCACTCGTTCATCAGGCGGTGCACGCCCTCGTCCGACCAGGTGGTGCAGAAGGTGGCCAGGTTCTGGGCGGCGTTGCCGTCGAGGAGCAGCTCGTTGTGCAGGAGCGAGTAGACGACCTCCGAGGGCGAGTGGTCCTCGGGGATCCGGTACTTGGGGAGGATCTCGCCACTGAGGGCGGACGCGAACACGTCCGTGTCGCCGTCACCGTCGCGAACGTCCTTCGTCTGATGAAGAGGCATATCGGGACTATAGGTGCGATATCGCCGCAACTGCGGTTTCGGCGGGGCTCGGGCGGGGCTCGACCATGCCATCGCTTCCGGCCTTCTCACGGAACGTGACGCCGTGCACACGCCCCCGGATTCGCCGTAAAAATTACTGCCGGGTAGGATTACTTCCGCAGATCTTCCCGTCCGGGCCACTGGAGCCGGTCCGGACGGGAAGATCGCGCAATTCGTTCTATAGGAAACTTATCCGCCGATGTCCGGATAGCGGTCAACTGCTGTCATGGCCCTGATAGTTCTTCGGCCATGAACAAGATCACCCGCAGGCAGGCCTTGGGCACAACTGCCGGCGCACTCACCGTCCTCGGCATAGCGGGCGCCACCGCGCACGCAGCCGCCACCGACTCCCGGGCCGCCGCCACCCCCGCCGGCACGGTCGACGAGGTGTACCAGGGCCGTCGCATCCAGATATCCCCCGCCACCGGGGGCGGCCACCACGGTGGTCACCACGGAGCCGGCCTGCCCACCGTCCGCATCGACGGTCGCGAGCTGCACGTGATGCGGAACGCCGACGGCACCTGGATCAGCGTGGTCAACCACTACGAGACCTTCGCCGACCCGACCTCGCTCGCCCGCGCCGCCGTGCGCGAGCTGCGCGGCGCCACGCTCCTGCCCTTCGACCCGATGGGAGGCGCGGCATGACCGTCCGCAAGAACCAGGCCACGCTGACCGCCGCCGAGAAGCGCGCCTTCACCAACGCGCTCCTGGAGCTGAAGCGCACCGGCCGCTACGACCGGTTCGTCACCACGCACAACGGCTTCATCATGAGCGACACCGACTCGGGCGACCGGGTGGGCCACCGCTCCCCCTCCTTCCTCCCCTGGCACCGCCGCTTCCTGCTGGAGTTCGAGCAGGCGCTCCAGGCCGTGGACGCGAGCGTGACCATCCCGTACTGGGACTGGACCGCCGACCGCACCTCCCGCTCCTCCCTGTGGGCCGCCGACTTCCTCGGCGGCACCGGTCGCGCCCGCGACGGCCAGGTCATGGACGGCCCCTTCGCGTACGCCACGGGCAGGTGGGAGATCAGCGTCCGCGTCGACGGCCGCTCCTACCTGCGGCGCACGCTCGGCGAGGGCGTCGCGCAGCTGCCGACCCGCGCCGAGGTGGACGCCGTCCTCGCCATGCCGGTCTACGACATGGCCCCCTGGAACAGCTCCTCGAACGGCTTCCGCAACAACCTGGAGGGTTGGCGCGGGGCCAACCTCCACAACCGGGTGCACGTGTGGGTGGGCGGCCAGATGGGCACCGGCGTCTCCCCCAACGACCCGGTGTTCTGGATGCACCACGCCTTCGTGGACAAGCTGTGGGCCGACTGGCAGGCCAAGAACCCGCAGTCCACGTACCTGCCCGCCGCCGGCACCCCGAACGTGGTGGACCTGCGCGACACCATGCGGCCGTGGAACGACGTGACCCCGGCCGACATGTTGGACCACCGCAAGTTCTACACGTTCGACACCGAGCCGGTCGCCGCCGCCAGCCAGCGGTAGTGCAGCTCGGGGCGGCCGACCTGGCCGTACCGGGGGGCACGGTCCGCGCGGCCGGTGTCCACCAGGTGCTCCAGGTACCGGCGGGCGGTGATCCGCGAGATCCCGGCCGCCTCGGCCGCCCCCGCGGCGGTCAGCCCCTCGGGCGCCGCCCGCAACAGCGCCACGACCCGCTCCAGGGTCGGGGCGCTCAGCCCTTTGGGCAGCTCCGTCGGACCGGGCGCGCGCAGTGCGGCGAGCGCCCGGTCCACGTCGTCCTGGCCGACCGCCTCGCCCGCCGCCGCGCGGAACTCGGCGTAGCGCAGGAGCCGTTCGCGCAGGGTGGGGAACGCGAAGGGCTTCAGCACGTACTGCACGACGCCCAGCGAGACGCTCTCGCGGACCACCGCCAGGTCCCGCGCCGAGGTCACCGCGATCACGTCGACGGGGTGGCCCGCGGCCCTCAGTCCGCGCGCGAAGCGCAGGCCGTTGCCGTCGGGCAGGGTGAGGTCGAGGAGCAGCAGGTCGACGCGGGTGCGCTCCAGGACCCGGCCGGCCTCGGCCAGGGTGTGGACGGCCGCCACGGCGGTGAAGCCGGGCACCCGGCCGACGTAGAGCGCGTGGGCGTCGGCGGCGACGGGGTCGTCCTCGACGACCAGGACGCGCACCGGCCGCCCGGCGCCGGGGGCCGCGCTCATCGGGCCGCCTCCGCGAGCGGCAGGCGTACGGTGAACTCCGCGCCGCCCTCCGGCCCCCGACCGGTCTCCACGCCGCCCCCGTGCCGGTCGGCCACCTGACGGACCAGTGCGAGGCCGAGGCCCCGCCCCTCCCCCTTGCCGGACCAGCCGCGCCGGAAGACGTCCACCCCCTCGGGCAGACCCGGGCCGTTGTCCGCGACGCACAGCAGCAGCCCGCCCCCGTCCCGTCGCACGGTGACGCGGATCCGCCCGCCCGGTACGCCGGTCAGGGCGTCGAGGGCGTTGTCGATCAGGTTGCCGAGCACCGTGACGAGGTCCCGGGCCGGCGGCACCCCGGGCTGCCCGGCGTCGACCGCGCCGTCGTCCGGGGTGACGAGCAGTTCGACGCCCCGCTCGTGCGCCTGCGCGGCCTTGCCGAGGAGCAGGGCGACCAGCACCGGCTCGCCCACGGCGGTGACGACCTCGTCGGTGAGCGCCTGGGCCAGCTCCAGTTCGGCGGTGGCGAACTCCACCGCCTCCTGCGCGCGGCCCAGTTCGATGAGGGAGACCACGGTGTGCAGCCGGTTCGCGGCCTCGTGCGCCTGCGAACGCAGGGCCTGGGTGAATCCTCGTTCGAGGTCCAACTCGCCCGACAGCGACTGGAGTTCGGTGTGGTCGCGCAGGGTGATCACGGTGCCGCGGCGGCCCCCGCCGGCGACGGGCGAGCTGTTGACGACGAGCACCCGCTCCGCCGTGAGGTGGACCTCGTCCACCCGGGGCCGGTCGGCGAGGAGGGCCCCGGTCAGCGGGGCGGGCAGCCCCAGGTCGTCCACCTTCCGGCCGGTGCTCTCCCCGCGCAGGCCCAGCAGCTCGCGTCCCGCGTCGTTGACCAGGGTGATCCTGCGGCGGCCGTCGAGCATCAGCAGACCTTCCCGGACCCCGTGCAGGGCCGCCTGGTGGTAGTCGTACATCCGGCTCAGCTCGGCGGCGTTCATGCCGTGGGTGTGGCGGCGCAGCCGGGCGTTGATGACGTACGTACCCGCTCCGCCCAGCGCCAGCGCCCCCGCCGCCACCCAGCCGAGGGCGGTGAGCTGCGCCGCGAGCCGGTCGCTGATGGCGCGGACGGTGATCCCCGCGCTGACCAGGCCGACGATCCGGCCGTCCGCGCCGATCAGCGGGGTGATCACGCGGATCGAGGGGCCGAGGGTACCGGTGTAGGTCTCGCCGAAGGTCTCCCCGCGCAGGGCGCGGGCCGTGTTGCCGAGGTAGCGCTCGCCGATGCGGCGCGGATCGGGGTGGGTCCAGCGCCGGCCGTCCGGAGCCATGATCGTCACGAAGTCCACGCCGGTGTCGGCGCGGACCCGTTCCGCGTAGGGCTGGAGCGTGACGGTCGGATCCGGGGCGCTCGGACCCGCGGCGCTCGGACCCGCGGCGCTCGGATCCGCCGCGGGGCCGCCCGCGGCCTCCCGCACCGACGGCGAGTCGGCGACGGCCCTGGCCACGGCGCCGGCCTGCCGCCGGGCGGCGTCCTCGGCCTGGCCCCGGGCTGTGGCGTACGCGAAGACCGCGCAGCCGGCGACGACGACGGCGACGAGCAGCACCTGCATGGCGAAGAGCTGGCCGGCGAGGCTCCGGGGCGGCCGGGGGAAGCGGAACATGGCGCTCAGTGTGCACCGGCTCGTGAACTCAATGAACGCAAGGGTGACCGGGGTCACAGGGTGGGCGATGGTCTCCCGGAACGCAATCACAGACCGGGAGGCGCACGTGGCCGCCAGACGCGACAGAACCCACTACCTCTACATCGCGGTGATCGCCGCGGTGGTGCTCGGCATCGTCGTGGGCTTCGCCGCGCCGGGCGTGGCCGTGGAGCTCAAACCCTTGGGCACCGGCTTCGTCAACCTCATCAAGATGATGATCTCCCCGGTGATCTTCTGCACGATCGTGCTGGGCATCGGATCGGTGCGCAAGGCCGCCAAGGTCGGTGCCGTGGGCGGGCTGGCCCTCGGGTACTTCATGGTGATGTCCACGGTGGCCCTGGCCATCGGACTGCTGGTGGGCAACCTGCTGGAACCCGGCAGCGGGCTGCACCTGACCGAGGCCGCGCGGCACGCCGGCGAGGCGCAGGCCAAGGCGGGCGGGGCGCAGAGCACCCCGGAGTTCCTGCTGGGGATCATCCCGACCACGTTGGTGTCGGCCTTCACCGGCGGCCAGGTGCTCCAGACGCTGCTCGTCGCGCTGCTGTGCGGGTTCGCGCTCCAGGCCATGGGCACGGCCGGCGAGCCGGTGCTGCGCGGGATCGGGCACGTGCAGCGGCTGGTCTTCCGCGTGCTGGCGATGATCATGTGGGCCGCGCCGGTGGGCGCGTTCGGAGCGATCGCGGCGGTGGTCGGCGCGACCGGCGTCGACGCGCTCAAGTCCCTCGCCGTCATCATGATCGGCTTCTACGCGACCTGCGTGCTGTTCGTCTTCGTGGTGCTGGGCGCGCTGCTGAGGCTGTGCACCGGGATCAACGTGTTCACCCTGCTGCGCTACCTCGGCCGGGAGTTCCTGCTGATCCTGTCGACCTCCTCCTCCGAGTCGGCCCTGCCGCGCCTGATCGCGAAGATGGAGCACCTGGGCGTCTCGCGGCCGGTCACCGGCATCACCGTGCCGACCGGATACTCCTTCAACCTGGACGGCACGGCCATCTACCTCACGATGTCCTCGCTGTTCGTCGCCGAGGCGATGGGCAAGCCGCTGGCCCTGGGCGAGCAGGTCTCGCTGCTGCTGTTCATGATCGTGGCCTCCAAGGGCGCGGCCGGCGTCACCGGCGCGGGCCTGGCCACCCTGGCGGGCGGACTCCAGACGCACCGGCCCGAACTGGTCGACGGGGTCGGCCTGATCGTGGGCATCGACCGGTTCATGAGCGAGGCGCGGGCCCTGACCAACTTCGCGGGCAACGCCGTCGCCACCGTCCTGATCGGGACGTGGACCAAGGAGTTCGACCGGGAGCGGGCCGCCGAAGTCCTCGCCGGCCGGCTGCCGTTCGACGAGGCGACGCTGGTGGACGACGGACACGCCGCGCCGGCCGAACCGGGCGCGGACCCCGCCCCCGTACCCGCGCCGTCGACCGCCACCAAGGACAAGGACGGGGTGCCGGCCTAGGCGGCGCCTTCCCCCACAGCCGCCGGCCGGGCAGGGCTCGCCCCCACGGTGCCCCGTCCGGCCGGTCCCGACCCGGCGTCGACCCTCCTCGCGACGCCGCGGCCACGGGCGGCGAACGCCGCGCCCCGCCCCTCCCGGGCCGGCGGCGCGGCGTTCCCGTACCCGCGGCCGAGAGACGGGCAAGTCCGACGAAGGCGGCGGAACGATTCACCCCGCTTACCGAGGGGCGGTTTTCGGCCACCGGGTCCATAAGTCGTCCGGTCCAAAAGGTACTTCCCTCCGGGGCCGGACGTCTGACATCTTGCGTCCACCACTCGTTTCGTACGACCCGGTAGGTGCCACCAGCCCCCACCGGGTCAACGGAGGACGCATTGATACCCCACATATCCAGCCGCCCCCGACGTGCCCTGGTGCTGGCCGCCGCTCTCGGCGCCGCCCTGACCCTCGGGGCGCCCACCGCCCTCGCGGGCACCGATCCCGTCTCTCCCGCTTCCCCCTCGGCCGCCGCTCCCGCGGCCGCCCCGCAGGCCGCTGCCGCGACGTCCCAGAGTGCGACCTGGGCCGCCGGCACCCGCGCCTACCTCGTGATCACCGCCGCCGGTGACAGCTCGGCCGTACGGTCCGCCGTCACCGCCAACGGCGGTACGGTCTTCTCGTACTTCGACCAGATCGGCGTGATCGTCGCCCACTCCACCTCGGCCTCCTTCGCCGCCACCATGCGCGGCGTCAGCGGGGTCCAGCAGGTGGGCGCCACCCGTACCTCGGACGTACCGGCCGACGCCTACAACCCGGCGCTGCCCGCCAACCCGGCGCAGTCCACCACCCCGGCGGGCGAGCCCGTCCGTACCGACATGAGCCAGATCAAGGCGGACCAGGCCTGGGCCGTCACCACCGGCTCCGCCTCCGTCAAGGTCGGCATCCTCGACACCGGTGTGGACGACCAGCACCAGGACCTGGCGCCGAACTTCAACGCGGCGGACTCCGCGTCCTGCGCGTACGGCAAGCCCGACACCCGCACCGGTGCCTGGCGCGACGTCGGCACCCACGGCACGCACGTGGCCGGTACGGTCGCCGCCGCCAAGAACGGCAAGGGCGCCATCGGCGTGGCCCCGGGCGTGAAGATCTCCTCGGTGCGCATCGCCGAGCCGGGCTCCTCGCTCTTCTTCGCCGAGAACACCGTCTGCGGGTTCGTCTGGGCCGGTGACCACGGCTTCAAGGTCACCAACAACAGCTACTACACGGACCCGTGGCAGTTCAACTGCCCGGACAACGCCGACCAGGCCGCGATCATCGAGGGCGTCAAGCGCGCCCAGGAGTACGCCGAGCGCAAGGGCTCGCTCCAGGTCGCGGCGGCCGGCAACTCCAACCTGGACCTGGCCAACAAGACGACCGACACCGAGAGCCCGAACGACTCGACGCCGGTCACCCGCACCATCACCAACGCCTGCCTCGACATCCCGACCGAGCTGCCGGGCGTCGTCACGGTCGCGGCCAACGGCTCGGGCGTCTCCAAGGCCTCCTTCTCCAACTACGGTCGCGGCGTCATCGACATCGCCGCCCCGGGCAGCGACATCTACTCCACCCTCCCGGGCGGCAAGTACGGCACCATGAGCGGCACCTCCATGGCCAGCCCGCACGTGGCCGGCGTGGCCGCGCTGCTCGTGAGCGCCAACCCCGGCATCACCCCGGCGCAGCTGCGCGACAAGCTGGCCGTCCAGGCCAACGACGTGCCCTGCCCGTCGGACAGCCGGTGCACCGGGACCGCCGCGAACAACGGCTTCTTCGGTGAGGGCCAGGTCGACGCCCTGAAGGCGGTGGGCGGCTCCACCCCGCCTCCCGGCAAGTACTTCGAGAACCTCGGTGACGTCGCCATCGGCGACAACACCACCGTGGAGAGCCCCCTCACCGTCAGCGGTGTGACGGGCAACGCGCCGGCGACCCTGAAGGTGGGCGTGAACATCGTCCACACCTACATCGGTGACCTGAAGGTCGACCTCATCGCCCCGGACGGTTCCGTCTACACGGTCCACAACCGTGCCGGCGGCAGCGCCGACAACATCAACACCACCTACACCGTCAACGCCTCCTCCGAGGTGGCGAACGGCACGTGGAAGCTGCGCGTGAACGACAACGCGGGCGGCGACACCGGCAAGATCGACTCCTGGAACCTGACCTTCTAGGACGTGCCCTCCGAGGGGCCCGCGGGGAACGGTCCACCGTTCCCCGCGGGCCCCTCTCGGCTATCCCCTGCTGCGCAGGACGCAGTCCCCGCAGAAGCCGCCGCCCGGCACCCGGTAGTAGAGGCAACAGCTGCGCCGTACGAAGGCCACCCCGAGCCCCTCCTCGTGGACGAAGGTGCCGGTGCCGGCCAACGCCCCGCCCTCGGCCAGCAGTTCACCCGCCAGGGCCACGGCCCGCCCGCCGGGGACCCGGTCGAGCAACACGCGCAGGGCCCCGACCAGCCCGGAGGCCGCGTTGCCGCGCAGCACCTTGGCGGACACCCCGGGGTCGGCGCGCAACCGGGCCTCCAGCACCGCCAGGTTCCCGAGGACGGTGTCCCCGAGCGCCTCGGCGGGCAGCCCCTCGCCGGGGTCGGGGAGCCACAGTTCCATCGAGCCCGACCGGGGCAGCCGCCACCGGACGCGGTCGGGGGCCAGGTCCGGCACCCGGTCCGCCAGGGCCGCGCACCCCAGGCCGAGGGACCACAGCCGCGCCGCGATCCCGAACTGGGCGGTGGAGGCGGCCACCCGGTCGGGTCCGCCGCCGATGCGCCGACCCACCTCGGCGACCCAGGGGGCGAGTTCCTCGCCGTAGAGCACGTCGAGCGGCCGGAAGCCCGGGCCGGGCTCCCTGGGCCCGTACGCGACGGTGAAGAAGCCCCCGACGGCGCCCAGTCGGGCCAGCGCCCCTGCCACGTCGGGCTTCGGCGCCCGACCTCCCGCGAAGTCCATACGGGGATGATCCCAGGCGGTCGCCGCCGCCCGGCCGGGGGGCCGGGTGGCGGCCGGTCAGGGGGCGGCAGCGGGGGTGGGGGCCGCGGGTTCGAAGTCGGCGAGGTCGAGGCCACCCAGCTTGGTGTCCTGGTTGGCGAACACGAACGACTCGATCGGCACGTTCCGCTCGACGCTGAGCCGGGCCACCAGTTCCTGGAGGACCACCGTCTCCAGGACCACCCGGACGGCGTCGGCGCAGCGCGGCAGGCGCACCGTGTACAGGTTCTCCGCGAGGTCCACGTCCGCGGTGGTGATCAGGAGCGTGAGGTGGCCGGCGCCGGCGAGGGAGCGGGCGAGGTCGAGCTCGCGCCCGTCGCCGTAGACCAGGTGGAGGGTGTCGCCCGCGGATTCCATCTCCCCGTGCAGGTAGTTGCGGGTGGCGGAGTGGGCGCCGGTCATCCGGACCACCTCGCGCAGCAGCAGCGCGCCCTCCTCGGCGGAGGCCCGGGAGGCGCCGGCGGCCACCCCGTCGGAGGCGACGCAGCGGGCGCCCCGCTCG
The DNA here is from genome assembly GCF_040650855.1 of Streptomyces sp. NPDC048606. Lineage (NCBI taxonomy): Bacteria > Bacillati > Actinomycetota > Actinomycetes > Kitasatosporales > Streptomycetaceae > Streptomyces > Streptomyces sp. NPDC048606. The sequence continues at coordinate 50,446 of NZ_JBEZIB010000028.1, forward strand.
GCGAGGGCGGCGACGACCTCGACGGCCTGCCGGTGGACGGCGGCGGTGTGCCGCTCGATGTCCGCCCAGGGGTCCCCGGCGCGGCCGGCGAGCACGCCCGCGATCAGGTCGAGGGCGACGACGGTGCCGGTGTAGCCGATGGTGGAGGCGTAGGAGTCGGGCTCGTTGCCGAGGTCGACGGTGAGGTCGGCGAGGTCGCCGAGCGGTGACGGCACGACGTTCAGCAGCGCGACCTTGGCGATGTCGTCCCCGGCCGCCCGGAAGGCGGCCAGGGTCTCGGAGCTGCGGCCGCCCTGGGAGACGCCGATCAGGCAGTCGGTGTCGAAGCCGCGGGTGCCGTTCTCGATCTCGCTGGACAGCACGCGCTGGGTGACGATCCCGGCCGCGCGCAGCTGTTCGACGGGGACGGCGAGAGCGGCGTACGAGGCCCCGATGCCGGTGAACAGCGGGCGGCGGGCGGCGCGCAGCGCGGCGGCCCCGGGGGAGGCGAGCCGTTCGCGGACGCGCTCGGCGATCCGGGCGAGGGCCGCGCCCTGGCCGGCCTGGCCTTCGAGGAAGGTGATGCGGGATGCGGACACGACAGTGCTCCTGGCTCTGGGAAGAGGAAGGGGAAGTGCAGCGGGGCGGGGCCGGGAAGGCCGCGGGACTCAGGCGGAGGGCGGGGGCGTCCCGTCCGGGTCGCGTTCGCGCCCCGGTGTCGGGAGGTCGAACCGGACGATCGCGAAGCGGAAGATCACGTAGTAGAGCGCGGCGAAGGCCAGGCCGATGGGGATGAGCAGCAGCGGCTTGGTGGCGATGCCGAAGTTGACCACGTAGTCGATGGCTCCGGAGGAGAAGCCGAAGCCGTCGCGGATGCCGAGGGCGTAGCACAGGGCCATCGAGGCGCCGAAGAGGAGGGCGTGGACGGCGTAGAGGACGGGGGCCACGAACATGAAGGCGAATTCGATGGGCTCGGTGACGCCGGTGACGAAGGAGGTCAGGGCGACGGAGATCATCATGCCCTTGACCATCACGCGGTTCTCGGGGCGGGCGGTGTGCGCGATGGCCAGGGCGGCGGCGGGCAGGGCGAACATGTAGATCGGGAAGCCGCCGGTCATGAACTGTCCGGCCGTGGGGTCGCCGGCCAGGAAGCGGGCGATGTCGCCGTGGACCTCCACGCCGGTGGCCGGGTTGACGTAGGAGCCGGCCTCGAACCAGGGGAACACCGAGAAGAAGTGGTGCATGCCGACCGGGATGAGGGCGCGGACGACGAGGCCGAAGAGGCCGGCGCCCCAGGCTCCGGTGCCGACGAGCCATTCACCGAAGTGGAAGAACCAGGTTCCGACCGTCGGCCAGACCACTCCGAAGACCACGCCCATGCCCACGCCGGCGAAGGCGCTGAGGATGGGGACCAGCCGGCGCCCGCCGAAGAAGCCGAGCCAGTCGGGCAGCTTCGTGCGGCTGAAGCGCTGGTAGAGGAGCGCGGCGACCAGGCCCATCACGATGCCGCCGAAGACCTTCGCGTCGAGGGGCTCCCCGTCGACGCCCTTGGGGAAGGCGGGACTGGCGAGCACGGCCGTGAAGACGAGGTGACCGACGACGGCGGCCAGGGCGGTGGAACCGTCCGCCTTCTTCGCGAAGCCGATCGCGACGCCGATCGCGAAGAGCAGCGGCAGGTGGGTGAAGACGGTCTGCCCGGCGGCGGCGAGCACGAGGGCGAGCCGCCGCACGAGTTCCGGGAATTCCTCCCGGCCCAGCAGGTCGGCGCCGCCGAGGCGGGTGAGCAGGGCGGCGGCGGGCAGGGTGGCCACCGGCAGCATCAGGCTCCGGCCGATGCGCTGCATGAACGGCATGATCCGGGCCGGCCTGCGGCCTGGGGTCGGCGCCGTGACGGGCGGGGCGGTGGCCGTACTCATCGGTGGTGCTCCTCGTCGAGCGGGGGGTGGGGACGCTCCCGAACGTAGTGAGTGGTCCGTTCGTGGTCAACGGTGGTATTGGGTGGTCTACCCCGGGTCGGGCCAACCGGTGTCCAAGGTCCCGGCAGGCCGGGACTTCCGCCCCGAACCAAGTGGTAGCCAGTGGTATGGTCCGTTCCATGACCGACGAAGCCACCGCCCCCGACCCCGTCACCGCCGACGGGGTCGCCCCCCTGTGGTCCCGGGCCGCCGACCGGATCCGCGAGGAGATCGCCCGGCGCGGGCTGTCCGAGGGGAGCCGGCTGCCGCCCGAACGCGAGCTGTGCACGCGGCTCGACGTCTCCCGCGTCACCCTGCGCCGGGCGCTCGCGCACCTCGTGGAGCAGGGCCTGGTCACCGCCTCCCACGGGCGCGGCTGGTTCGTCGCGGCCCCGACCGCGCCCACCCCCGCCCGGGACTGGCCCAAGGACCTGGAGTCCTTCACCGCCACCGCCCGCCGCAAGCACATGCGGCCCGGCTCGCTGGTGCTGCGCCACGACACCGTCACGGCGTCCCTGGACGACGCGGACCGCCTCGGGGTCCCGGCCGGCACCCCGCTGACGCGCCTGGAGCGGGTCCGGCTGCTGAACGACGTACGCATCGCGCTCGACCGGACCCTGATCGTCGCCGCCCTGGCGCCCGACCTGTCCCGGACGGACTTCCGCGAGGCCTCCCTCTTCGACGAACTCCGGCGCTGGGGCGTCGCGCCGGAGTACGCCGAGGCCACCATCGAGGCGCGGACGGCCGACGAGACCCTCGCCGGGCACCTCGCGATCGCCCCGGGAGCGCCCGTCCTCGTCCTCGACCAGACCGTGTACACCCGCGACCGGCGCCCGTTGCTGCTGTCGACGGTGGAGTACGGCGGCGACCGCTACCGGCTGCGCACCACCCTCCAGACAGCCTGACACGGCACGGCCGCGCCCCCGGGCGCCGATGGGCACCCGGGGGCCCGACGAAAGGCCCCGCCGCGACCGGTCGGGAGACCCTCCGACGCCCGCCGACGCCCGCCGCTCGCCCCGTCGATCGCCTCGTCGGCGCAGGCGCTCCGCACCCTCTCGCGGGGCCCCTCCGGACCCGCTCCCCACCCGGGTGGCGCAACCGGATCACGGGCGCGGTCGAGCGGCCTGCGGACACTCCACCGACGACCGCCTGTTCGATTCCCGGCTACTCCGGCGGGGCGACCGCTTCATCCATCGGGACGGACGGCGGGTCCTCTCCTTGATCGACCGGACCGTCTCCGCATCATCGCAGGTCAGAGGCCATGATCCAAGGTCCGGAGGCGGCCCGGACGGCGGTCCGGGGCACCCGCGTCGAGCGGTTCGACGGGCGTGCGTGGACCAGGATGACGAGTGTCTCCCCGCGTGGAGGGAACGCGTCGAAAAACGTAACCGCGCCATTGCCGAATTGGGGGTTCATGAGAGGAGATTAAGGAGCTACATTGAGCCACTCGCGTTCACCTGACAGCCCGTTGCCTTTCACTCGCGTTTTGCGCGGGGGGCGACGTCAGGAGCGCAGACTGTGCAACCACCCCACCGCCCAGAAGGACCGAAGGCTCCGTGCCCGTACCCGTACTCCTCGCCGGCCGCTCCGTGCGGCTCGAGCCCCTCGCCCCCCACCACACCGAGGCCCTGGCCGTGGCCGGGGCCGAGGATCGTACGACTTACGCCTTCACACCCGTTCCGCACGGGTTGCAGGCGTCCCACGAGTACATCGACCGCGCCCTCTCCGATCAGGCCGCGGGTCGTTCGCTGGCGTTCGCCGTGGTCAGAGCTTCTGACGGGCGGGTCGTCGGTTCGACCCGGTTCCTGGATCTCGACTACTGGCAGGGTCCGCTGGTGTGGCCCGCCGTGCCCGGCGTCCCCTTCGGGGATCCGGCGACCGCCATCCCCGACGCCGCCGAGATCGGGAACACCTGGCTGTCCCCGAGCGCCCAGGGCACCGGGATCAACACCGAGGCCAAGCTGCTCATGCTCCGCCACGCCTTCGAGACCTGGGGCGTACGCCGCATCTCGTTGCGCGCGGACGCCCGCAACGGCCGCTCCAGGGCCGCGATGGAACGTCTCGGCTTCACCTGCGAAGGGGTCCGCCGGGCCCATTCCAGAGGGCTGGACGGAGCGGTGCGCAGCACGGCCTTCTACTCGGTGCTCGACGAGGAGTGGCCCACCGTGCGCTCCCTCATCGAACTGCGCCTCTCGGCCGCCGCGCCCCGCAGGCGGCGACGCAAGACGCTGATCCCGGCGTAACGGTCCTGCGGCCCCCCACCAGGCCCTCCACCGACCCCCCGCCCCGGTCCTGCCCGGCGCCCCTGGCGCCCGGCCAGGAGGACCGGGGCGGGGGGTCGCGGGCCGGGGAGACGGTCGCGGGCGGTGCGGCGCGGACCGCCGTTCGGCGCTCGGGTCATGGGCTCCCCTACGAGATCCCAAGAGAAGGAAAAATTGGGAACCCGAAGGGCGTTTCGTTCATCATTCGAACGGAAGCAGTCCACACGCCCGACGGGGCGGCAACAGCCGGAGAGCCACCGCACATGTCTCACTCACCCGAAGGGCAGTACCAGCCGCCGCGCCGGCCGGAAGGGCAGTACCCTCAGCAGCCGCCCCACGGCCGCCCGCAGGACCGACCGTCCGGACCGGCGCAGGGGCGACCCCCCTACGCGCCGCAGGGCCAGCCGCCGCCCCCGCCGCCGGGCCCCTACGGCCGGCAGCCGCAGCAGGCCCCGCCGCCGTACGGACAGCCGCCCCGCCCGCCGCAGTCGGACTCCTACCGGGAGCAGCGCGGTGAGCAGGCCACGCAGCAGCAGCCGCTCTTCGACCCGCGGGAGCACGAGCAGTACCGGCCCCACGACGCGCAGCAGCAGCCGTACGAGCCCTACGACCCGTACGGGCAGGAGCCGCCGCGCCGCAAGTCCAAGGTCAAGCGTTGGCTCATAGCCGGCGGCACCGTGCTGGCCCTGGCGGGCGCCGCCGCGCTCGTGATGAACCACTTCGAGATACCGCCGTTCACCGACAAGGGCAAGGCCGTGTCCTTCGGCAAGACGCCCGACGGCAAGGGCGGCGCGGCCAAGTCCGCGCCCAACTCGAAGATGCTCATGCCGACCGGCCCGCAGGCCGACTTCAAGAATTCGATGACCCTGAACGACGGCACCCACGTGGCCGTCACCACGATCACCGGCAAGAAGTCCGGCTTCACCGGCAAGGTCTGGGTGTGGGCCCCCAAGGAGTACAACGACCCGAAGTTCGCCAAGAGCGGCTTCCCGGTCATGATCGCCCTGCCGGGCGGCGCGGGCTTCCCCAACAACTACTGGATGGGCACCGACCTCGGTCTCCAGACCAGCATCAGCAAGTGGTACGCCGAGGGCAAGAGCAAGCCCTTCATCCTCGCCATGCCCGTACTGAACCCGGCCCCCGACGACAAGGGCGTCTACTGGGACGGCTCGGACATCCCCGGCCAGCCCAAGATGGGCACCTGGCTCACCGAGGACGTCCCCGACCTGATGCGGGAGAACTTCCGCACCGTCAAGTCCCGTGACGGCTGGGCCTTCATGGGCTCCTCCACGGGCGGGTTCGCGGGTCTGAAGGCCGTGCTGAAGCACCCGGACAAGTTCAAGGCCGTGATCGCCTCCGGCCCGGACATCGTCCCGGACTCCTCCCTGTGGAAGGGCCACGAGAAGGAGAAGGCCGAGAACAACCCCGAGCTGCTGGCCAAGCAACTCATCGACAAGAAGGGCCCGGACGTCTACCTGGCCTTCCAGGTCGGTGACAACGAGAACAACAAGAAGACGCTCCCGGACGTGCAGAAGTTCGTCCAGACCTTCACCAAGGGCCCGGTCCACACCAGCCTGCGCGTGATCCCGGGCGGCCAGCACAACGCCAAGACCTACGTGCCGAACATGGGTGAGGGGCCCATCCAGTTCATCAGCCAGGTGATGGAAGGCCCCGTCGAGTAGGAAGCGGCGTCCCCGCCTGCGACCGCCGCCCCGGTCCCCCCTCGTGCCCCGGCCCGCCGAACGCCTTCGGCGGGCCGGCGCCGTCCCAGGGGGCCCAACCCGGGTCGCCGTCCACGGCGAAGGCCACCCAGGCCGCGTGCATCTCGTCGGCGAGCCACTGCGGGGCGTCGGGTCCGGCGAGCCAGGACGCCTCGGGCACCCGGAGGGTGTCGAAGACGAAGCCCAACTCCAGGGCGTGGCAGGCCCCGAGACCCGGTACGCCGCTGGGCCACCGGAACTCGTAGAGGTGGCTCGGCGCCGACCGCGGGGCTCCCGCGAGCCGGCGCAGCGGGTCGCGCAACAGCCGGTCGGTGATCAGGTGTCCGGCGAGGTCCGCCGGTCCGGCGTCGGGCAGGGCGGCCCGCAGGTCCCGTACGGCGGCCCGGTCCTTGCCGCTGCGGGCGCGGGCCAGCTCCACGGTCAGCGGGCCGAGCCGGTCCATGGTCCGCATCCCGCCGGTGGGCGCGAGCCACAGCCGGTACTCCTCGGAGGTCCAGCCGACCAGCAGCGGCACCCGGGACCGCGCGGCCGCCCGCAGCGGGTCGACGGGCAGCGTGTCGGGGTCTTCGACCAGGCCGAAGGCGGCCGTGCCGAGCAGCGGGGAGGACCGGCGCAGCACCGCCGCCTGGGCGGTGAGCAGCGCCCCGGTGCCGGCGGCGGCGAAGGCGGTGGCGGTGGCGGGTACCTTGAGCAGGGCGGCCATCCTGCGGACCATGGCCCGCACCCCCCGGCGGGGCAGCGCCTCGGGGGCGCCGCTCTGCAGGACGGCCCGGTGGAAGAGGCCGGCGGCGCGGGGGGCGGCCAGGAGGGCGCCGACGCTGATCGCTCCGGCGGACTCGCCGAAGACGGTGACCCGCCCGGGGTCCCCGCCGAAGGCCGCGATGTTGTCGCGGACCCATTCGAGGGCGGCGATCTGGTCGAGCAGGCCCCGGTTGGCGGGCGCGTCGGGGAAGAGGCCGTAGCCGAGGATGCCGAGCCGGAAGTTGATCGAGACGAGCACGACGCCGTCGCGGGCGAAGGCCGCGCCGTCGTAGACGGGGACGGCGGAGGAGCCCCGGGTGTGGGCGCCGCCGTGGATCCACACCATGACGGGCCGGCGGGCCCCGGGGTCCGGGGCGGGGGTCCACACGTTGAGGTTCAGGCAGTCGTCGCCCTCGACCACCGGGTCGGGCAGCAGCGCGGCGAAGGTCGGCGGATAGGGCACCTTGGGCGCGGTGGGCCCGAAGGCGCCCGCGTCGCGTACGTCGTCCCGGGCGGCCGGGGGCGCGGGCGCCGCGAAGAGGCGGGCGCCGACCGGCGCGGCGGCGTAGGGGATGCCCCGGAAGACGGCGCTCCCGTCGGCGCCCCACCGGCCTTCGACCGTGCCGTACCGGGTGTCGACCCGGGGGCGGTCGCCGCCCGCTGCGCTCATGCCTGTGCTCCTGGATCCGGTGCCGGTCGTACGGGGCGGGGCGGCCGCGCGCGGCCGGCGCCTCCCCGGCACGTTCGCACAGCCGTGCCGGGGGTGACAAGGCGTGACCCCCTCGGGGGCGGGCCGGGTTGGACCGGCATGCGAGCCACTCTCTTCTCCCGCCCCGTACCGCGCGCGCTGCGGGGCCTGTCCGTCCTGCTGCTGGCGGCCGGCGCCGTCGGCGCCGCGGGCCCCGCCCCGGCCGGCGGGCCGGCGTTCCAGTACGTCGGCCAGGACGACCGGGTCCACGGGGTGACCTCCCCGAAGGGCTGCGTCGAGGCCGAGGGCGGCGGTACCCGTGCCGTCACCAACAAGACCCGGGCCACGGCCACCTTCCACCGCGAGCCGCGCTGCGCGGGCCCGGCCGTGGCGCGGCTGGCGCCGGGGTCGGTCGCGCAGGTGCGGCCGTACTTCGCCTCGATCCGATTCACCGGGTAGGCGCACGGGCCGTGACCACTCGGCGGTCCCCGCGTTGTATGCCATGTCGAACGCCGCAGAAGAGTGCGGCGCCCACGTCTCAGGAGGAGATCTTGATGTCGCGTATCGCGAAGGCATTCGTCATCACCGCTGCCGCCGGTAGCGCCCTGGCGGCCGGTGCGGGTCTGGCGGCTGCCGATGCCGGAGCGCACGGTGCGGCGGTCGGCTCCCCCGGTGTCCTGTCCGGCAACCTGGTCCAGGTTCCGGTCCACGTCCCGGTCAACGTCTGCGGCAACACCGTGAACGTGATCGGCCTGCTGAACCCCGCGTTCGGCAACACCTGCGTGAACGCCTCGGGCCACGGCGGCGACCACCACACCGAGGGCTACGGCGGCTGATCGACCGCACGCCTGCGGGCACGAGGCCCCCGCCCTGTGGCGGGGGCCTTTCCGCGTGCCCGTTCCCGCGTGCCCATGGGCCCCGGGCGGACCCGAGGACCGGTGGGGCCGGGGGGACCGGGGGCTACGCCTCGTAGCGGTAGACGCCCTGGTGTCCGAGCATCTCGCGCGGGGTGACGTCCCACGGGGGCATCGGCTCGTCGAGGGCGATCACCCGGCCGCGCTGGAGGTCTCCGTAGGCCAGGGGCGCGGCGGGCAGGTAGCCGGAGTCGGGGTGCCGTTGCTGCCAGCGGTCCCAGAGCAGGTCGACGAAGGCGTGGTGCAGCCAGAAGGCCGGGTCGTTGGGGGCGGTGCCGCCCGTCATGTGGCCGCCGATCCACTGGTGGACCTTGTTGTGGTTGCGCCAGCGTTCGCTCTTGGGCGCGGCCCAGCCCTCCAACCGGTTGCGGAAGCCCCCGGCCGTGGCGGTGGAGTCCCAGGGCGAGACGTCGTAGACCGGGTCGTCGAGGGCCCACTGGAGTTCGGCGGCGGTGGGCAGGGCGATGGGGTTGGCGGGCCGGCCCAGGTTGCGGGTGAGGAAGCGGGCCTCCGAGACGCCCACGGTGATCGTCCAGTTGCCGGTGTCGTGGGCGAAGGGGCCGGTCATGACCTTGCGGTCGCTCGCCCGGCCGGTGCCGCCGAGGAAGTCCTCGGCCCACAGGGAGGAGACCGGGCTCTGGTCGGCGGTCCAGTCCCAGTAGGGGATGGACACCCCGGGGTCGACGGCCCGCAGCAGCTTCTCGAACTCCAGCAGGTAGCGCCGGTGCCAGGGGAAGAACGACGGGGACATGTGGCCCACGCGCAGTTTGCGGTCCCGGTCGGGGACGAAGTACCTGTCGTGGGTGCGCACGAAGGCGTCGTACGTGCCGTCGCGCTTGAGTGCGAGGACGGCCGCCGTGAAGCGCTTCTTCTGGGCGCTGGTCAGGTTCCGCTGGTTCTGCCGGGTGTACAAGGCGGGGCTCCTCCCGTGCGGGCCCGCCGGCCGGCCTCCCGGCCGGTCGGCCGGTCCGTCAGCCGTGGTGGGGGGCCGCGAGGGCCAGCTGTGTGGTGCCGAGTTCGTCGACGGCGGCGCGGGCCAGCTCCATGGGGGTCGCGTAGGACTCGAAGTGGTTGATCCCGCTGAGGTAGCTGCCGTCGGCGCGGCGCATGACGTGCAGGGGACGGCCGTCGATGCGGACCGCCGCGGTCGCGAGGTCGACGCTGATGTGCCGGCCCCGGTAGCTCTCCTCGGCGAGCGGGGCCGGGGTGAGCGTCTGCCGGGGCCGCCGGGCCCGCAGGACGGGGCCCAGGGTCGCGGCCGTGCCGGCGAGCACGGCCGCGGTGAAGGCCGCCCGCAGGACCGCGCGACGGGTCGGTGGTGCGACGACGGATGCGGTGCGCATACGGTCTCCCTCGCTCGATTGGTCCGCGCTACGGGGTCTAACGCGGGGTACGGGGCGAGGTCACCTCCGCGGGGCGGGGTGCTTGTCGTCTACGGGGCGGGGAGCTCCGCGAAGTCCGCGACCAGGCCGCGGTGGTGGCCGGTGGTGCCCAGGGCCAGGGAGTCGGCCTTGGCCCGCTTGAGGTACAGGTGCGCGGGGTGTTCCCAGGTCATGCCGATGCCGCCGTGGAGCTGTACGCACTCCTCGGCCGCGCGGACCGCGACCCCGGAGCAGTGGGCCTGGGCGACCGCGACGGTGAGCGGAGCGTCCGGGGCTCCGGTCGCGAGGGCGTCGGCCGCCGCGCGGGCCGCGGCGCGGGCGGAGGCCACGTCGAGCCAGAGGCGGGCCAGCCGGTGCTTGAGGGCCTGGAAGGAGCCGAGGGGGCGGTTGAACTGGTGGCGGGCGCGCAGGTGGGTGACGGTCTCGGTGAGGCACCACTCGGCGATGCCCAGCTGTTCCGAGGCGAGCAGCCCGGCGGCGGACAGCAGTGCTCCGGCGAGGGCGGCACGGGCGGTGGCGGCGTCCGCCAGCCGGGTGCCGGGGGCCCCGTCGAGGGTGACGCGGGCGAGCGGGCGGGTCAGGTCGAGCGGGACGGCGGGCGTGAGGGTGAGCGCCTCGGCGGGGACGGCGTGCAGTCCGGTGTCGGCGAGGACCAGCAGGACGTCGGCGGCGCGCGCGTCGGCGACGGAGGTCACCGTGCCGGTCAGCAGTCCGTCGCCGGTGTCGTGGACGGGGTGCGGCAGGGGCGCGCCGGGGGCCAGGGTGAGGGGGACGGCGGGGACGCACGTAAGGCGGCCGGCGGCGATCTCGCGGAGCAGGGCGGCCGTGTCGGGGGCGGTGGTGTCACAGCCCAGCAGGATCTCGACGGCCAGGACGGAGCCCGTCAGGTACGGGACGGGGGCCACGGCCCGCCCCAGTTCCTCCAGGACCACGGCGGCCTCCCGGTGGCCGGCGCCCGCGCCGCCGAGCTTCTCGGGCACGAGGAGCCCGGCGGCGCCGATGTCGGCGCCGAGGGTGCGCGAGAGGGCGGCGTCGTAGGGGTCGCCGGTCTCGGCGCGGGCGAGCACGTCCGCGGGGGCGCAGCGGTCCGCGAGCAGGGACCGTACGGCGGAGCGCAGTTCCTCCTCGGTCTCGGAGTAGAGCAGGTCGACCGGTGCCGTCATCGCAGGAGGTCCTTCCACGGGGTGTCCTTGTCGTCGCGGGGTTCGGCGGGCAGGCCGAGGACGCGTTCGGCGACGATGTTGAGGAGGATCTCGCTGGTGCCGCCCTCGATGCTGTTGCCCTTGGCCCGCAGGTAGCGGTACCCGGCGTCGCGGCCGGTGAAGTCGACGATCTCCGGGCGGCGCATCGTCCAGTCCTCGTACAGCAGGCCCTCCTCGGCGAGGAGTTCGACCTCCAGGGAGCTGATCTCCTGGTTCAGGCGGGCGAAGGTCAGCTTCATGCCGCTGCCCTCGGGGCCCGGTCGGCCGGCGGCGAGCTGTTGGCGCAGCCGCTCGCCGGTGAGGCGGGCCACCTCGGCCTCGACCCACAGTTCCAGCAGGCGCTGGTGCAGGGCGTGGGTGCGCAGTTCGGGGCGTTCGCGCCAGGTGGCGGCGAGGGGGGCGATCATGCCGCCCTCGCGGGGGACGCGCATGCCGCCGATCGCGACGCGTTCGTTCATCAGGGTGGTGCGGGCGACGGCCCAGCCCTGGCCCACGGCACCGAGGCGGTGGGCGTCGGGAACGCGGACGCCGGTGAGGAAGACCTCGTTGAACTCGGCCTCGCCGGTGATCTGGCGCAGGGGGCGGACCTCGACGCCGGGGGCGTGCATGTCGCACAGGAAGTAGGTGATGCCCTGGTGCTTGGGCAGGGTGGGGTCGGTGCGGGCGATGAGGATGGCCCAGCGGGCGGTGTGCGCGCTGGAGGTCCACACCTTCTGTCCGTCGACGACCCAGTCGCCGTCGTCCTCGTCGCGGACGGCGCGGGTGGCGAGGGCCGCGAGGTCGGATCCGGCGCCCGGTTCGCTGAAGAGCTGGCACCAGACCTCCTCCCCCGTCCACAGGGGGCGCAGGAAGCGGCGCTTCTGCTCCTCGGTGCCGTAGGCGAGGATCGTCGGCGCGGCCATGCCGAGGCCGATGCCGATGCGGCGCGGGTCGTTGTCGGGGGCCTCGGCGGCCTCCAGTTCGGCGTCCACGACGGCCTGGAGGGTGCGGGGGGCGTCGAGCCCGCCGAGGCCCTCGGGGAAGTGCACCCAGGCGAGTCCGGCGTCGAAGCGCGCCCGCAGGAAGTCGGCGCGGGGGGTGGTCGCGGGCGGGTGCGCGGCGAGCAGGTCCCGTACGCGGGCGAGGAGGGCCTCGGGGGTGGTCGCGGTCATCGGGCGCTCCCCCGCTCCCGGGGCAGGACGAGGACCAGTCGGCCGGTGGTGGCGCCGTCGGCGAGGCGCTGTACGGCGTCGGCGACGGCGGGCAGCGCGATGGTCTCGCTGATCAGGGGTTTGATCGCCCCTTCGGCGGCGAGGCGGGTCAGTTCGCCGTGGCAGGCGGCGATGGCGGCCGGTTCCTTGGCGGCGTAGAGGCCCCAGTGCAGGCCGAGGATGGAGTAGTTCTTGACGAGGGCGTGGTTCAGGGCGGGGGTGGGGACGGTGCCGCCGGCGAAGCCGACGACGACGATGCGCCCCTCGAAGGCCACGCACTTGGCGGAGGCGGTGTAGGAGTCGCCGCCGACGGGGTCGTACACGACGTCGGCGCCGCGGCCGCCGGTGAACTCCTTCACCCGGGAGACGACGTCCTCGGTCGTGCGGTCGACGACCAGGTCGCAGCCGAGTTCCTCGGCGGTGCGCGCCTTGGCCTTGCCCCCGACGACCCCGATGACGGTGGCTCCGGCGGCCTTGCCGAGCTGGACGGCGGCGCTTCCGACGCCGCCGGCCGCGGCGTGCACGAGGAGGGTCTCGCCGGCCCGGAGGCGGGCGCGGCGGTGCAGGCCGAACCAGCCGGTCTGGTAGCCGATGTGCAGGGCGGCGGCCTCGGCGTCGTCCAGGGACTCGGGTGCGGGGAGCAGCGCCCGTTCGGGGGCGACGACGTGCTCGGCGAAGCCGCCGTGGGGCAGGCTGGGGTTGGCGATGACGCGGCGGCCGTCGTCGGTGAGGCCGCAGACCTCCACGCCGGGGGTGAAGGGCAGCGGCGGCCGGATCTGGTACTGGCCCCGTACGAGGAGGGCGTCGGGGAAGTTGAGGTTCGCCGCGAGCACCCTGATCCTCACCTCGCCCTCGCCGGGCACCGGTTCGGGGACCTCCTCCAGGCGCATGGCCTCTCGGGGTTCTCCCAGGGTGTGTACTCGCCATGCCTGCATCCGGGGCCTCCAGCCGCCGTCGAGGGACCACGCTCGGCGGCATACTAAGCGGTCGCTTGCCCCGTTGGGAACCCTGGAGACGGGGACGGGACGGAGGTCGGCCCGGGCGGCGGCTCCCGCACGCCGCCGGGCTCGAAAATCGGACGCGTGAACCAGGGGTGAACACGGGAACGTGGGGATAACATCAACAAGCCGCTGCCACAGGGCATATGACATGACACGGGGGGTCACAGCACGCCCGGAGCCGACCACCGCTCCGGGTGCACGAACGCGCGCCCCCCGCACTTCTCAGGGGGATCCACACCATGACCCACACCCTCGGCCGCCGGGCCGCCGTCACGGCCGCCGCGGCCGTCGTCCTCGCCGGGATCGTCACCGCCGCCGGCCCCGCCTCCGCGGCCACGCCGGGCGCGCCCGCCGCGTGCACCCCGTCCGTCGACGTCCTGCCCTCCCTCCCGGGCCGCAGCGGCGGCGAGGCCCGCGCCTTCGGCGCGAACGCGCTCGTCGCGGGCGACAGCGGACGGCTGCCCGTCTACTGGACCGGCCCCGAGCACACCCCGCACGCCGTACCGCTCCCGGAGGGCTTCCAGGAGGGCCTGGTCACGGACGTCAACGCCAAGGGTCTGATGGTGGGTTCGGTCACCCGCACCTCGGACGGCGCCACCGCCGCCTTCACCTACCGGCAGGGCGCGGCCGCGGTGCAGCTGATCACGGCCGTCTCCACGCGCAGCGGCGCGGCGAACGTCAACGACGCCGGCCACGTGGTGGCCCTGGACGACGGCGTCGCCAAGGAGTGGGTCGACGGGAAGGTGGTCCGGGAGCTGCCCGTCCCCGCGGACGCGCACCCGAGCGCCAGGATCGTCTCCGTGAGCGGCATCAACAAGCGCGGCGACATCGTCGGCACGGCGCACTCGGAGTACTACGACGCCGCGAACGACGAGACGGTCAGCAAGACCTTCCCCGTCGTCTGGCCCGCCGGCGGCGGCTACCCGCCCTACAGCCTCCAGATCTGGAACGAGGGCCACTGGTCGTGGGCCTCGTACGCGCGGGACATCGACAACAACGGCCGCGTCGTCGGCTACGAGCACTACGGCTGGCGCGACGACCAGCAGCGCACCCCCGCCCTGTGGAAGAAGCCCTACGACGCCCTGCCCACCAGCCCCGGCAAGGTCGCGGGCTACAAGCAGCTCACGCTGGAGGCGATCAGCCCGAGCACCAACGTGAGCGTCGGCACCGCCATGACCTTCGAGGAGGGCTTCGCCCAGTACACGCAGGCCGCCCTCTGGTCGGGCAAGGGCGCCCCGCTCGCGCTGCCCCACCCGGCCGGCGCGGACCGGTACGCGCGCAGCAGCGCGCGCACCGTCAGCGACGACGACCGCGTCGGCGGCACCTACTGGGACATGAGCACGGTCTCCGGCGGCCCCCTCGTCTGGAACTGCGCGAGCCGGCAGGCGTACGCCCCGCAGGGCTGATCCCGACCGGGGCATGGAGATCTCGGCCTCCACGCGCTATCGATGCCCCATGACGGACGACACCCCGCGCGGGCTGCCCGCGCCGCCCCCGCTCGGCGCCACCGCCCTGCCCGCCGGTACCTACGCGGGACAGGTGGTCCTGGTGACCGGCGGTGGCACCGGGCTGGGCAAGGCCATCGCCGCCGAGTTCGCCCGGCTCGGCGCGGGCGTGGTCGTCGCGGGCCGCCGGGCGGAGCGGCTGGAGCGCGCCCGCGCGGAGTTGGCGGCGGTGCCGGGCGCGGGCCCGGTCGCCGCCGCCGTCTGCGACGTCCGCGACCCGGAGCGGGTCGCGGAGGTCTTCGACGCCGCCGAGGGCGCGCTCGGGCGTCCCGACGTCCTGGTGAACAACGCGGCGGCCAACTTCCCCTGCCCGGCGGAGGACCTGTCCCCCAACGCCTGGCGGGCGGTGGTGGACACCACGCTCACCGGAACCTGGTTCGCCACCCGCGAGTTCGGCCGCCGCCACCTCGCGGCCGGCACGCCGGGGGCGATCGTCAGCGTGGGCGCCTCGTACGCGTGGACCGGCGGCCCCGGCTTCGCCCACAGCGCCGCCGCCAAGGCCGGCGTGAAGAACCTGGTGGAGACGCTCGCCGTCGAGTGGGGCCCGTACGGGATCCGGATCAACGCACTGGTGCCCGGGCTGTTCCCGCACGACGACATGACCGAGGACATCCGCGGCGGCCTCGCCCGCGCTCCCGGCGGGGACCACGCCGCCCGACAGCCCGCCCTGCGGGTCGGCGTACCGCGCGAGTTGGGCTGGGCCGCGACCTTCCTGGCCTCCCCCTACGCCCGGTTCGTCACCGGGCACACCCTGGTCGTCGACGGGGCGAACTGGCAGCGCAGGGCGCTGGTCCAGCCCGAGGTGGTGCCGGTGCGCGAGCAGCTGGGGCGCGGCCGGTTCACCCCGTAGGCCCTCGCCGGGGGTGCTCAGGCCCCCTTGAAGCGGGGTGTCCTGCGGCTCGCGCCGGCGCCGTACCCCTCCCGGCAGTCCTCGGAGGTGAGGGTGAGGGCGGCGTTCATGGCGACCCCGTCGAGGGCGGCGGGCAGGGCGGCGTCGACGTAGGAGTCGACGGCCCTCTTGATGCCCTGCACCGCGAGGGGGGCGTTCGCCGCGATCTCGGCCGCGAGGGCGCGCGCGGTGGCGTCCAGCTCGGCTCCGGGTACGCGCAGTTGGACGAGGCCCAGTCGCTCCGCGGTCGCGGCGTCGATCCTGCGGCCGGTCAGGGCCAGCAGCTTGGCCCAGCCGGCGCCCGCCTCCCGGGCGACGCGCAGGTCACCGCCCGCGTCCACGGCCACCCCGAGCCGGGCCTCGGGCAGGGCGAAGACGGCGTCCTCGGCGGCGACGCGGACGTCAGCCATCAGAGCCAGCTCGAAGCCGAAGCCGAGGCAGTGGCCCTGCACCGCGGCGACGACGGGTTGGGGCAAGCGGGAGAGGACCGCGAAGCGTTCGTGGACCCAGCGGATGCCCTCGTAGTAGTTGCGGGTCCGCTGCGCGGCGGAGTCGCCCGTGATGGCCCCGCCGGGCGCGGTCACGTCGATGCCCGCACAGAAGGACCGCCCCTCCGCGCGCAGCAGCACCACGCGCGCGGAGGGGTCGAAGCGGATCCGGTCGGCCAGCAGGCCGAGCTGGCGGGTGGACTCCCAGCTCCACCCGTTGAGCTTCTCCGGGCGGCACAGGGTGAGGACGGCGATCCCGTCCGCGACCTCCAGGCGCAGGCGTTCCTCGCCCTCGGCGATCTCCGTGGTGACCGTGTCGATCATCGCGTGCCCCCCGAACCGGAATTGACGGACCGTCAGCCTAGGGCGGGCCGGTCAGCGGGGGAAGACCTCGAACGGCACCGCCGGACGGCCGCCGAAGCGGGCCGCGGCCTGCTGCGCGTTGCCCGTCAGGAAGGTCCGTACGTACTCCTCGGGGTCCTGGTCGGTCAGCACCTCGATGTAGGCCTTGTGTTCCAGCAGGGACTTCACCGACCGTTCCAGGCCGGGCCCGGCGTCGGCGGCGTGCGTGGGGGTGGAGGAGCCCGCGACCGCGACCCAGCGCACCCCGTTCCACGGCTGGAGGCCCTGCTCGGAGATCAGCTCGGGGAAGATCCACCGGTTGCCGGCGTCGGCCGCCGCGTCCAGGGTGGCGCGGCCGACGGCGCGGTGGTCGGGGGTGTTCCAGGCCCCGCCGCCCCCCTGACCGCCCCAGGTGTCACGGTGGTTCAGGGTGACGACCAGCTCGGGACGGTGGCGCCGGATGGCGGCCGCGATGTCCCGGCGCAGGTCGAGACCGTACTCGACGATCCCGTCGCGGTGGTCGAGGAACTCCACCGTGGACACCCCGACGACCGCCGCGCTCGCGCGCTGTTCGGCCTCGCGCAGCGGGGCGCAGGCCGCCGGGTCGACGGTGTCGATGCCGGCCTCGCCCCGGGTGGCGAGGACGTAGACGACCTCGCGGCCGCCGTCGGTCCAGTCGGCGACGGCCGCCGCGCAGCCGTACTCCAGGTCGTCGGGGTGGGCCACCACCGCGAGGGCGCGCTCCCAGTCGGTGGGCATCGGCTGCAAGGGGGCCTGCTCGTCAGCTCTTTCACTCATGAACCGCACAATAGGCGACCGGGCGGACGGGGACGGGCGACGCCCCCGCCCGACCCCGGTCCGGCCGGCGGCCCCGGCGCAGCGCTCTCAGAAGGTGACGACCGAACGGAGCACCTCGCCGCGCTCCATGCGGGCGAAGGCCTCCTCGACCCCGTCGAGGGGGATGGTCTCCGAGACGAACGCGTCCAGGTCGAGGCGACCCTGGAGGTAGAGGTCGACCAGCAGCGGGAAGTCCCGCTCGGGCAGACAGTCCCCGTACCAGGAGGACTTCAGCGCGCCGCCGCGTCCGAAGACGTCGAGGAGGGGGAGTTCGAGCTTCATGTCCGGCGTGGGGACGCCGACCAGGACCACCGTGCCCGCCAGGTCGCGGGCGTAGAAGGCCTGCCGGTAGGTCTCGGGCCGGCCGACGGCCTCGATGACCACGTCGGCGCCGTTGCCGCCGGTCAGGGCCTGGATCGCCTTGACCACGTCCTCGGTGCGCGCGTTCACCGTGTCGGTGGCGCCCAGGCCGCGCGCCCACTCCAGCTTCCGCTCGTCCAGGTCGACGGCGATGATCTTCGAAGCGCCCGCGAGCCGCGCGCCGGCGACCGCCGCGTTGCCCACGCCCCCGCAGCCGATCACGGCCACCGAGTCACCGCGGCCGACGTTGCCCGTGTTCAGGGCGGCACCGAGGCCGGCCATCACCCCGCAGCCGAGGAGTCCGGCGGCGGCCGGCGAGGCCGCCGGGTCCACCTTGGTGCACTGCCCGGCGGCGACCAGCGTCTTCTCGGCGAAGGCCCCGATGCCCAGCGCCGGGGAGAGCGGCGTGCCGTCCTCCAGGGTCATGGGCTGCACGGCGTTGTGCGTGGCGAAGCAGTACCAGGGACGGCCCCTGCGACACGCCCGACAGGTGCCGCACACCGCGCGCCAGTTGAGGACGACGAAGTCGCCCGGGGCGACCGAGGTGACGTCCGGGCCGACGGACTCGACGACACCGGCCGCCTCGTGGCCGAGGAGGAAGGGGAACTCGTCGTTGATGCCGCCCTCGCGGTAGTGCAGGTCGGTGTGACAGACCCCGCAGGCCTGGATCTTGACGAGGGCTTCGCCCGGGCCCGGATCGGGCACGAGGATGGTCGTCGTCTCCACCGGTGCGCCCTTGCTCCGCGCGATGACGCCCCGTACGCGATGTGTCACGTCGTTCCCCACTCTGAAGGTTCGGAATCGGTCTGGATCATCGAACGTACACGGACGTCGCGCCGGGCGGGAGTCGCGTCACGCCTCGGGGCGCGGCGTGGCCGGATCGGGTGGCAGGACGGCCCGCAGGGCGCGCGCGAAGGCGGCCACGGCGGGGTGTCCGCCGGACCCCGCGCGGCAGGCGATCTTCGTACGGCGCTCCATGCGCAGGCGGGTGAGGGTGACGGCGGGATCCGCCGGGTCCGTCACCCCCAGGCGCGGTACGACGGCCACGCCCTGCCCGGCGGCGACCAGGGCGAGGACGGTGGCGAACTCGTCGACCTGGTGGCGCACGCGGGGGGTGAACCCGGCCGCCTGGCAGGCCCGTACGGTCATGGCGTGGCAGAGCGTGCCGGTGGTGGCGGTGATCCACGGAGCGTCGCGCCGGGCGCGCAGCACCGCGTCCTGGTGGAGGGGGGCGGGGTCGGGGTCGGGGGCGGGGTCCCGCTCCGGCGGGTCGGTGGGGAGGTCGGGGAGGTCGGGGAGCGGTGCGCCGTCGGCCGGCGTGCCGTCGAACGGGGCACCCGCGGGCTCGGCGAGGTACATCGCCTCCACGTAGAGCGGGCGGGTGGCCAGCCCAGGCTCCGGCGGCGTGGGCACGAAGTCGTACTCGTGGACCAGGGCCACGTCCAGTTCCCCGGCCCGCAGCGCGTGCGCCACCCCCGCCGGGTCGATCTCGCGGACCATCGGCTCCAGCCCCGGGTGGCGGCGGGCCAGGTGGGTGAGGGCCGCGGGAACGATGGCCCGGGTCGCGGTGGGGAAGGCGCCGACGCGCAGCACCCCGGCCAGGCCGCTGCGCGCCTGCGCGAGTTCGGCCTCGGCCCGCTCCAGCCGCTCCAGCACGACCTCGGCGTGCCCGACCAGGTGCAGCCCGGCCGGGGTGAGCCGGACCGTGCGGCCGGTGCGTTCCAACAGGGGCAGACCGGCCTCGCGCTCCAGGGCGGAGAGCTGTTGGGAGACGGCGGAGGGGCTGAAGGCAAGGGCCTCGGCCACGGCGGCGATGGTGCCGCGGCGGGAGAGTTCCCGCAGGAGCCGCAGGCGGCGTACGTCGAGCATCGGCTCAGCTTACGGTTCGGTGAAGGAAAGCGAACTGGATTCGACGCTCGGCAGCGACGAGGCTCGTCCCATGCGACAGGACACACAGCAGACCCGAACCCCCCGAGACACCCGAGAGACCCGCGACACCCGGAAGGCACGGGACACCCGCGACGCCCGACCCGCACGGCACGCCAGGAACCGCCGGGCGGGCGCACCGGTCCTCGACGGGATCCACGTCCCCCTCGTCACCCCCTTCGCCGCCGACGGGAGCGTGGCCGTCGACGCGCTGGAGGCGCTCGCCCACCGGGTCCTCGACGCGGGCGCGTCCGGGATCGTGGCGCTCGGGACCACCGCCGAGAGCGCCGCGCTGGAGGAGGCGGAGCGGGAGGCGGTGACGGAGGTCTGCGCCCGCGTCTGCCGGGAGCGGGACGCCCCGCTCGTCGTGGGCGCGGGGGCCGCCTCGACGGCGGCGGGTGAGGCGGCCCTCGCGCGGCTGGCGCGCCGGCCGGAGGTACGGGCGGCTCTGGTGACGGTGCCGTCGTTCGTGCGGCCCTCGGAGGCGGGGGTGCTGGCCCATTTCGCGCGGCTGGCGGAGGTGAGCCCCGTACCGCTGATCGTCTATCACATCCCCTACCGGACGGCGCGGTCGCTGGACGCGACGACCCTGCGGGCGCTGGGGGCCCTGCCCGGGGTCGTGGGAATGAAGTACGCGGGCGGCGGGATCGACGCGGACACGGTGGCGCTGCTCGGTGACCTGCCGGACGACTTCGCGGTGCTGGCCGGTGACGACGCCTACCTGTCCCCGTTGCTGGCGATGGGCGCGAGCGGCGGGATCCTCGCCTCGGCGCACCTGGCGACCCGGCGGTTCGTGGAGTTGGTGGAGGCCTGGCGGGTCGGCGACCTCCCCCGGGCCCGACCCCTGGGGCACGCGCTGGCCCGGCTGTCGGCGGCGGCCTTCGCGGAGCCGAACCCGGCGGTGACGAAGGGGGTGCTGCACGCGCGGGGCCTGATCCCGACCCCGGACGTCCGCCTGCCGCTGCTGCCGGCCTCGGGGGCGGCCGTGACGGCGGCCCTGGAGGTCCTGGAAGTCCTGGAAGCAGGCGAGGGCCGTGAGGTCCGCGAGGTTCGTGATGCCCACGAGGTCGGCACGGTCGAGCGGAATGGTGCATGATGGGCGTTTTGATCCGATCGCACCGGTAGCCCGAATCGGGCGCATCGGGGGGTGAATTGACCCTATTGCGGGCCCTCTTCGCCAAACCCGCCGAACCCATGATGTGGGTCACACCGAAGCAGTCAACATCATTTCGTCGAAAAGGCCGATTCCCTTTCACCGGAAAGGGAATCGGCTTTTTCGCGCGGACCGCCCCAAGGTCATTTGAAGGGGCATCCACGGGAAGTCGATCTCCCGGTGGAATTCGTGTCTTGTTCCGGCCCGGAACACTCGCCTACGGTCACCTCACTCCCGGCGGCCGATTGCCGAATCCGGCCGCCGCCGGGCTCTCCCGTACCCCCACGTGAGGAGCTGCGCCATGCCCGCAAAGGGTAAGCACCGCCGGCCGAAGCAGAACCCGATCGCCCGCCGCCTGGCTCTCGCCGGAACGGGTGGAGCCGCCCTCGCCCTCCCGTTGATCGGCGCGAACCCGGCCGGAGCGGTGGAGGCCGCGGCGGCGCCCACCACCTATTCCGTGGTCGCGGGAGACACCCTCTCGAAGATCGCGGCGGAGCACTCCGTCTCCGGCGGCTGGCAGGGGCTGTACGCCGCCAACAAGGGCGTGGTCGGGGACAATCCGTCGGTGATCCGCCCCGGGATCAAGCTGGCGCTCGGTACCGCCGCGAAGGCCGCCGGTGCGGCGCAGGCGGCCGCGAAGCCCGCCGACGCCTACCCCGACAACCTCGACGGCTGGATCCGCGAGTCCCTCGACGTGATGAGCCGGCACGGAATTCCCGGAAGCTACAACGGAATCCACCGCAACGTGATGCGCGAGTCCTCGGGCAACCCGATGGCGATCAACAACTGGGACTCCAACGCGGCCGCCGGAATTCCCTCCAAGGGCCTCCTCCAGGTGATCGACCCGACGTTCCGCGCCTATCACGTCCCCGGAACGCCGATGGACTCCTACGATCCCGTCGCCAACATCACGGCGGCCTGCAATTACGCCGCGGCCCGCTACGGCTCGATCGACAACGTCAACGGGCCGTACTGACCGCAGCGGCACTCCGCCCGGTCCGGGCGCGCAGGAGGGTCCGCAACGGCGCCACCAGCCCGTAGCCGACGTCCTCGCGCAGCGCGCCCGCGCCAGCCTTCTCCACGGCCGTCAGCTGGTGCTCCATCAGCTCGGTCATGGCCCGGACCACCGGCCGCAGTCCCGGTTCGGTGAGGTCCAGGATCCCCGCACCGGCCGCCAGGGCCGTCCGGGCCCGCCCGCACTCCGCCGCCAACAGCCCCCGTACGGCGGGGGTGTCACGGCCCCCCTCCAGGTCCGCGCGGGTCACCGCGTGCTCGTCGAGGCGGGCACGCGGAAGGCACAACCGCCCCTCGGCGAGGTCCCCGGCGAGGTCGGCGAGGAAGTCCACCCGCTGGGCGGCGTCCACGAAGGCGCGCCATCCCCGCGCCTGCGCGGCGTCGGGGCCTCCCCGGTACTGCAGACCGGTGAAGACGAGCACCCCCGGCCAGGCGTAGGCGTCGAGGTACGCCTGGAAGTCCGCCTCGTCGGCGAAGCCGTCGAAGGCCGCCTCGGCTCCGGCGGCGCCCTCCAGGAACCGGGTGACCCACCGGTGCGGAAGTCCCCTGGTGGCCACGGCGTGCGCGTAGGCCCGCAGCAGCGGGTCCGGGCTGTCCCCGGTGGCCAGGGCCGCCTCGGTCCGTTCGGTCAACTCCGCGAGTCCGGCGGCCCGCTGCGCGGGGGTGCCGGTCTCGGCCACGTCGTCGACCAGGTTCATGAAGGCCAGCCCGGCCGCGAGCCACGGCACCAGCGAGGGCTCGGCCAGCAGGCGCAGGGTGACGTAGGGGGCCGGGTCCCTGCGCAGGACGCGACGCGCGGCGCGCGTGTAGTCCTCGCGCAACCCGGGCGCCGATATGCCGGCGCGGGTGAGGGTGGTGCGCCAGGTGGGCACGGTGGGCTGCTCCTCGCACGGTGTGGGTCGTTGCGGGCCCGTGGGCCCGTGGTCCCGGTGGGCTCCGGGGTCCCTGCGGGCTCGTGGTCTCTGTGGGCCTCGTGGGATCAGGACTTGTAGGTCTTCCTCACCTTGCCGTCGGTTCCGGCGAGGACGTAGCCGCCCTGTCCGTACGCGTCGCTCAGGTAGGCCCGCATGGCGGGGAGGTTGTCCATCATCCAGGGGTCGACGATCACGTACCGCGAGGTCGGCCGCTCCACCCCGAGCTCCGTGCGCGCCGCTTCCAGGAGCCCGGGCAGTGCGTTCCAGTCGACGGTGGACATGTCGATGACGGGATCGTCCTCGTCGACGGTCCCGTCGGGCCCGGTGCGGCGGGTCGCGCCGCCCCGGTACTCCCAGCCGTCGAGGGTGCGGGCCCCGGGGGCGGTGGGCACCTTGGCCAGCACGTAGCCGGGGTAGATCCGCAGGTCGGCGAAGGTGGTGGTGCCGGTCGCCCGGCGCAGGGCGTCGAGGGCGTCGCGGACCCCGGCCGGGGTGAGGAGGTCCGTGTCGGCCGCGGCGACGGCGCCCGCGCCCGTGCCGGGGACCCCGGTGCGCACGGCGGAGGAGGGCGTGGCCGACGCGGCCGGCGGGGCGGACGCGGTGCGGCCCGGCTTCGCCTCGTCGTCCGTGTCCGCTCCCCCGTCGGGCAGCAGGCGCAGGAGCCCCGTGACGCCGCCGGCGAGCACGAGGACGGCCACCGCGGCCCACAGGGCCGCCTTCCGGGGCCGGGAGGCGCGCGCCGGCGCCGACGCGCCGACGAGGGTGCCCGCGCCCGGGGCGGCCCCCTGGCCCAGGACCGAGGTCGGGGCGTACGTCGGGCCGTACGCGGGGACGGCGTACGGGGTGGACGGGGCGTACGGGGTCGCCGCCGGCGGCGGGTACCCGTACCCGCCGGGCGGGGCGGTCCCGCCGAGAGCGGCGCCCGCCTCCCGGAGCAGCGCCTCCAGCGCGGCGCCGTCGGGTCGCGCGTCCGTGTCCCGTACGAGGACCCGCTCCAGTACGGGCCCCAGCGGGCCCGAACGCACCGGGGCCGGGATCGGCTCGTCGAGGATGGCCACCACGGTCGCCAGGCTGGTGGCGCGGCGCAGCGGGTGGGTCCCCTCCGCGGCCACGTACAGCATCATCCCGAGCGACCACAGGTCGGAGGCGGCGAGTCCCTCCTCGCCCCGGGCGCGTTCGGGCGCGATGTACTCCGGGGAGCCGATCAGCACGCCGGTGGAGGTGAGGGCGGTGGAGCCGTGCAGGGCGGCGATGCCGAAGTCGGTGAGCACCGCCGCCCCGTCGGGACGCAGCAGGACGTTGGCCGGTTTCACGTCCCGGTGGAGCACGCCCTCGGCGTGCGCGGCGCGCAGCGCCGACAGCACGTCGAGTCCCAGCCGCACCACCTCGGCCGGGGGCATCGGCCCCTCGGCGAGCCGGTCGGCGAGGGAGCCGCCCTTGACCAGTTCCATCACGATCCAGGGGTGCCCGTCGGCCTCGGCGGGGGGTTCGACGATGTGGTGGATGGTCACCACGTTCGGGTGGGCCAGGCGGGCGAGGGCGCGGGCTTCGCGGACGGCCCGTTCGCGCAGTTGGACGGCGAGTTCGGGTTGGGCGGCGGCGGTGGCGGGGTCCGGAGGGCGCACCTCCTTGAGGGCGACCTCGCGGTGCAGTGCGATGTCGCGGGCACGCCACACCGTGCCCATACCGCCGCTCCCCAGCGGAGCGATCAGTTCGAAACGTCCGTCGACCAGCCGTCTGTCGGCCTCACTCGTGTCCATGGGCGGTCATCGTAGGCGCCGCCTGTGTCAGCAACGACGGCGGTCCGCCGTCACCGTGCCCTGGGCGGTGGTCACCGTACGGTCGTAACAGCCGCCGCCCGCCTCGGAGCCGTACTCCTGGTGGCGAGCGGTGGTGGTGCCGACGGCGTGCCGCTGGTCGCGGGGGACGTTCGTGGTGTAGGTGGCGTCGCCCGTGTACCGGTCGTCGAGGCGGGTGCGGTCCAGGGGCCTGCCGCCGCGCAGGGTGACGGTCTCGGCCCGGTCGCCCAGGGACAGCACGGTGCGCAGGCGGTCGCCGGCGCCGAGGGTGGTCTCGCCGTCCATCGTGTACGTGCGCGCGGTGCGGGTGGTGGTGTTGCCCCGGGTGACCTCCTCGCCGTCGGTCCACTCGGCGGCGAGGGCGTCGCGGGTCTCGCCGTCGGTCCAGCGGTGGGTGGAGTCGGCGCGGACCTCGCGGGTGACGGTGGTGGTGACCCGGCCCCGGGAGGTGTTCAGGTACCCGGCGGTGGTGAGTCGGTGGGCCCCCTCGGTGTCGAGGCGGTGCTCGGTGCCGGGGGTCCAGCGGGAGTGGCCGCTCGGAGCGGTCTCCTCGTGGCGGGTCAGGGCTCCGGTGACGATCCGGCGTCCGGGGTCCCGGTCGATCAGCAGGTTGGTGGGGGTGCTCCAGCCGCTCTGTCCGGCGGGTACTCCGGCGACGGTCACCTCGACGCGGTGGGGGCGGCCGTCGTTGAGGAGGGCGGCGTAGGGGGTGAGGTCGTAGCGGATCGGCCGGACGTCGAAGGCGCGCGGGCCGGGGGTGACGTACCAGAGGAAGGGGTTGGACCAGCCTCCGGTCCAGACGGTGGGGAAGGGCGCGGCGATGCCGGCGAGCCGGCCGTCCACGTGGACGCGGACCTCGCGGTGGGGTCCGTCGGCCGCCTTGCAGGAGTAGGGGGCGGCGTCGGGGACGGTCATGTACCAGTACTCCTCGCAGCCGCCGCCGGATCCGGTGGCGTACACCTCGGCGACGATCCGCTCGGTGTTGCGCGGGGTGGTGACGGTGGGTCCGGTGAGCGGGATGACCAGGTCGGGGGTGTCGGCGGGGCCGACGGGTCCCTCGGCGGCGAAGAAGGTGAGGGTGACCGTGACGTCGATCACGCCCGTGTAGGTGGCGTCGACGACGTTGCCGATCAGCATCTCCACCGGCTGCGGGCGGCTGAGGGTGTCGCGGTAGCGGGTGACGTCCTTCTCGACGGACCAGGTGATGCCGTCCGGGGAGGGCTGCGGGGTGGAGGTGCGCAGGATCTCCACCCCGCCGAGGGTGAGGTTGCCCAGTCGGTCGTACTGGCGGCCCTTGACGTTGCCGTCGAGGCGCAGGACGACCTTGGCCCAGGGTCCCGCGGCGCAGTCGGCGGGCGGCGCGTACTCGCCCCGGTAGGGGGTGAAGTCGCGGAAGCTCGCGCGGGCCAGGGTGAGCGTGCAGGAACGCGTCGCGGGCCGGGTCACGGGCGGGGCCGCGGTGAGGGGGTCGTGCCAGTCGGTGCCGAACTCGGCGGGCGGTACGGGGTCGCCCGCGGCGGGGGCGCCGGCGGCGCGCTCGCCGGGGACGGGGGCTTCCGGAACGGGCCCGCCCGTGGCGCGCTCGCCCTGGACGGCCGCCCGGGGGGTCGGGCCGTCGTGCGCGCCGGCCGCCGCCGGTGCCGCGCCGGCGGTCAGGGCGCCCGCGGCGAGGGTGAGCGCGCCGAGCAGGCCCGTGATCCTGTGTCGTCTCATGGGCCCGCAGTGAAGCCCGGCGGGGGCGGCCGCCGCCAGGGCCCGGCAGGGGGACCTGGCGGGTTCTCGACCCCGCCAGGTCCCGTCCCGGCGCCGTTCCGCGCCCCGCCGACGTCGGCGCGCCGCGCCGCGTCAGTGGCCGGCGGGCAGCACCACGACGCCGTCCTCGTCCGCGTACACGGTGTCGCCGGGGCGGAAGGTGACCCCGCCGATGGTGACGGGTTCGTCGACGGTGCCCGCGCCGGTCTTGCCGCTCTTGCGGGGGCAGGTGCCGAGCGCCTGGACGCCCAGGTCGAGCCCGCCGAGGGCGACGCTGTCGCGGACGGCTCCGTTGACGATCAGCCCGGCCCAGCCGGAGCGCAGGGCGGCGCCGGCGATGAGGTCGCCGACCAGGGCGGTGCGCAGCGAGCCGCCGCCGTCGACGACGAGGACGGCGCCGTCGCCGGGGGTGTGGAGGAGTTCGCGCAGCAGGGCGTTGTCCTCGTGGCAGCGGACGGTGCGCACGGGTCCGGCGAACAGCCGGCGGCCGCCGATGGTCCGGAAGGCGGTGGCGCAGATGCCGAGGTCCTCGCCGTACTCGTCGTAGAGGTCGGCGGTGGGGACGGGGGTGGTGCTCATGGTTCGGGATCCTCCCGGCTGGTACGTCGCGCCGCGGCCCAGCGTAGGCGGTGCGGGGCGCGGCCGGCGGTACGGGGAGGGGTGGATCCGCAGGTGGCGGGGGGCGGGCGGGGCCGGACGGGGGCAGACGGGGGCGGGCTCAGTCGCGGGAGTTGCCGAAGAGGATCCGGTAGCCGATGAGCAGGACGAGTGAGCCCGCGATGGCCGAGCCCCAGGTGGCCAGGTCGAAGAACTGGGTCTGGACGGGGCGGTCGAGGAACTTCGCGGAGAGCCAGCCGCCGAGGAAGGAGCCGGCGACTCCGATGAGGGTGGTGCCGATGGCGCCGCCCGGGTCGCGGCCGGGCAGCAGGAGCTTGGCTATGGCTCCCGCGAGGAGTCCGAGGATGATCCAGCCGATGATGCCCATGGTGTTCCGTTCCGTTCGCTCGTGCGCGTCCTTCGCGTCCTTCTGTCACCGATCAGGACGCCGGCAGGGGGCGAAACGGTTCTGGGGCGGTGCCCGGAGGGCCTCCCCCGTCGGCTACGCGCGGCGGGTGGACGCCGCGCGGAGCAGGAGCGTGACGGCGACCGCCCCGGCGGCGACGGCCCCGGTGGTGGCGAAGCCGCCCCGGGAACGGCAGGAGAGGAACGAGCGCGAGGACTGCACGGAGAACCCGGACGCGAGGCTCAGCCAGGAGCCCACGGAGGCGACGGAGAGGCCGGATCCGACGGAGACGGCGGAGAGCACGCTGCCGACGGAGCCCACGGACAGGGCGGAGCCCACCGAGCCGATGGACAGGACCGAGCCCACCGAGCCGATCGAGAGCACGGAGTCCTTGGACCACAGGGAGAGGAACGACGGGTCGCGGTAGTGAGCCATGTCGATCAGGCTGTCACACGGCCGGCCGGTACGGGCGCTCCCGACGGAACCGGCACGGCGGATCGGGCGGCGACCGGCGCCGGCCCCGTCGGGGAACCGGTCGGCGTACGGGTGAGCAGCAGGACCCCCCGGGTCGCCGCGAGGGCGCCGGCCACGGCGAGCAGGATCCCGAGCGCGCCCCCGTGGAGGCGTTCCCCGAGCAGGATCATGCCGATGGCGGCGGCGGCCAGCGGGTTGGCGAGGTTGACGACGGCGAGCGGGGCCCCGAGCCCGCCCCGGTAGGCGCGCTGCGAGAGCAGCATCCCGCCGACGGCGAACACGACCACGAGCAGGGCCACGGAGACCACCCGGACGCTGAACAGCGAGCCGCCCCGGCCGCCCGCGACGGCGACGGTCTGGGTCAGGGCGGAGGCGACGGCGGAGGCCAGCCCGGAGGCGGTGGCGTGGCGCAGTCCGGAGCGGGGGTCCTTGCGGGCTGTGAGGAGCAGGATCGCGGCGACGGTGGCTCCGGACACGGCGAGGGCCTCGGCCAGGGTGAGGGTGTCGTCGGGGGCGGGGCCGGAGGCGGGCAGCAGGAGCAGGCCGAGGCCGACGACGGTGGCCAGGGTGCCGCGCCACTCGGTGGCCGCGACCCGTCGCCCGGCGCCGCGCGCGCCCAGCGGGACGGCGGCGACGAGGGTGAGCGCGCCGAGGGGCTGGACCAGGGTCAGCGGGCCGTAGCGCAGGGCCGCGGCGTGCAGCAGGGCCGCGGCGGCGTTCAGTCCGGCGGACCACCACCAGGCTCCGTTGCCGAGGAGGGCGCGGGCGCTGCGGGCGGTGGCGCGGCGGGCGAGCCGCTCCTGGGCGACGGCGGCCGCCGCGTAGGTGACGGCGGAGGCGAGGCAGAGGGCCACGGCGAGGACGGTGGCGTTCATCGGCCGGCTCCGGCGGAGGAGGCGAGGCGGGACGCCGGATCCGCGGCCCGGGCCGGATCCCCGACCGCGACCGGGTCCGGGTCCGGGTCCGGGTCCGCGTAAGGATCCCCGACCGCGACCGGCGGCGGCACCCTCGGGGCCGCGACCGGTACCGGGGCGCGGTCCGCGGGCGGTCGCGGGCCAAACGGGTCGCGCGGCGGCGCGCTGGTCGGGCGCGGCACCAGCAGGAGGGCCGCGCCCAGCAGCAGGCCGGCCACGATCGCGTCGAGCCAGTAGTGGTTGGCGGTGCCGACGACCACGAGCAGGGTCACCAGGGGGTGCAGCAGCCACAGGAGGCGCAGGCGGGAGCGCGTCGCCGCGATCATGCCGAGCGCCAGCATCAGCGCCCAGCCGAAGTGCAGCGAGGGCATGGCGGCGAACTGGTTGGCGAGCCGGTCGGCGTCCGGGGCGGCCTGGTAGACGGTGGGCCCGTAGACCTGTCCGGTGTCGATCAGGTGGGCGGCGTCCAGCATCCGCGGGGGTGCGAGCGGGAAGGCCAGGTGGAGGGCGAGGGCTACGCCGGTGAGGGCGGTGAGCACCCTGCGGGTCCACAGGTAGTGGCGGGGTCGGCGCAGGTAGAGCCAGATCAGGAACAGGGCGGTCGCCGGGAAGTGCACGGCCGCGTAGTAGGTGTTCGCGGTGTGGACGAGGGCGTCGGAGTGGAGCAGCAGCCGTTGGACGGCGCCCTCCCCCGGCAGGCGCAGGGTCCGTTCGGCGTCCCAGACGCGGGCGGCGTTGCGGAACGCCTCTTCGGTACGGCCCGTGGAGAACGCCCGGCCCGCCTTGTAGACGGCGAACAGGCCCCCGACGAGCAGCAGCTCGCGCAGGAGCCGGCGGCGGGCGTCCCGGCGCCCGGCTCCGGCGGCCGGTCGGTCCGGTGTGGTGTGGGAGGTGGTCATCCCCCGGTCTCACTTCTTTCGGTGCGGCTGCTTCGGGGTGGTCCGCCGGCGAGGCCGTCGGTCCGGATCACCTCTCCATCGACACGCCAGTGTATCGATACATTCCCGTATCGATACGCGCGTGTACCGATGAGCTCCGGTTGGCCGTACACTCGGAGCACGGACCCACCCCGTCCCGGAGCCCGAGGAGTGCCCCCGCCCATGACGTCGACGCCGCAGGTCACCGCGCGCCGCTCCAAGATCTCGCCGGAGCGCGAGCAGGAGTTCTACGACGCCGTCCTGGAGCAGTTGCGCGAGCACGGGTACGAGGCGCTCACGATGGAGGGCGTCGCCGCCCGCGCCAGCTGCGGCAAGTCGACGCTCTACCGGCAGTGGAAGACCAAGCCCCGGCTGGTCGCGGCCGCCCTGCGCGCGAGCCGCAGCGATCGTTCGCTGGCCGACGTGGACACCGGCAGCCTCGTGGGCGACCTGCGGGAGGCGGCCCGGATCGCGGCCTGCACCTCGGGGCGCGACACCCGGCTGACGCAGGCCCTCGGGCACGCCGTGCTCAGCGACGAGGAACTCCAGGGCGCGCTGCGCGAGGCGCTGGTGGAGCCCGAACTGACCGCGTTCGCCGCGATCGTGGCGCGGGCCGTGGCCCGGGGTGAGATCACCGCGGACCATCCGGCGGTGGAGTTCCTCCCGGCGCAGCTGATGGGCGTCCTGCGGATCCGCCCCGTGCTGGAGGGCCGCTACGCGGACACCGACTACCTGGTCAGGTTCGTCGACGTGGCCCTGTTGCCCGCCCTCGGCATCACGCCCGAGGCCGTACGGGCCACCTGAACCGGTGGGCCGCCGTCCACGATGACCGGACGGCGACCCGCTCGCGCTGCCTCGTGGGGACGGCGGCAGCGCGCCACCGGACGGGGTGGCGGTCACTCCCGAGCAGGGTGACCGCCGCCCGGTCCGGACGGCTTCCTCCCCGGCAAAGCCGACCCCGAGGCCGGTCCCGGGATCAGGCGCGGGCGGCGCCCATGACCCGGGTGAACTCGTGCGCGTCCGCCTCGAAGCCCCGGGGGCGCGCCTCCTCCAGCGTCCAGCCGCCCGAGTCCTCGCGCGTGAACTCGGCGACGGTGGCCGCCGTGGCGTCCGCCACCTCGGCGAAGTCCGTCGTCGCGAGGTCCTCGTAGCCGGCGCGGACGCGCAACCCCGTGCCGGGCACGGCCGCGAACGGCTTGCGCCGCGGCGCCGGCCCGCCGGCCCCCGCGTCCTGTATCACCACGCCGACGACGACCCGGCCCGCCCCGGACGCCATCCGGTCCAGCTCGATCACCATCACCTCGTCGAAGCCGAAGCCCTGCCCGGTCCGACTGTCCCGGCTCAGGGTGATGGTGCCGTCCGGGGACCGGCTGCCGAAGTGCACGAGGTGGACGGGCTCGCCGTGCGGGTCGGCGCTCGCGTACACCGCGGCGACGAGGTCCAGGTCGTGCGGGGGCTCGCCGGCCGCGCTGGGGTCCCAGCGCAAAGCGATCTCCACCCTGGTCAGGCCCTTGCGTACTCCACTCACCGAACTCCCCCTCCACCGCGGCCGGTTCCGGCCGCCTCGCCCGGCCATGCTGTCACGACCCCGGGACGGGCGGGCGGATCACCGTACGATCCCGGCCGGCTCGTACCCGGCTCCGCCGGCCGGGGGCCGGAACCGCGCGCCGCTCATCGCGCCGCGCTCACCGGTCCGCGCTCACGCACCGGGCATCACGCGCCGGGGGTCACGCGCCGGGGGTCACGCGCACGGTCTCCACCCACGCCGGCGGCGCCGGGGCGTCCGCCCCGATCAGGGCGGCGATCAGGCGGCAGGAGGCGGGCTCGTCCGGCCAGGGCGTGTGCCCGTCGGTCAGCACGACCACGATGTTCGGCCGGTCGGGGACGGCCAGCGCCGCGGCGATGCCCACGCGCATGTCGGTGCCGCCGCCCCCGGCGAGACGCACCTCCGCGGCGCTGGTCACCCGCCTCACGGCCCGTACGTCGGCGTCGCAGGCCAGCACCGCGACCCGGTTGCCCCGTACCCCGACCTCGCGCAGGACGCCGGTCACCTCGCCCAGTGCAGCGGCCAGCTCGGCTTCGCCCATGGACCCGGAGGTGTCGACGACGATCGCGACCCGCGGCAGCGGCCTGCGCAGGCTCGGCAGCACCACCCGGCCGCCGAGGGCGGGCGTACGGCGCGAGGGGCGCCGGTAGGTGTAGTCGACCGCGCCGGCGGACCAGGCGGCGGCCTCCCGCACCGCCCCGGACAGCGCGCGGCGCCAGTCGACGACGGGCTCCAGCACCTCCTCCGCCCAGCGCAGCCACCCGGCCGGGAGGCTGCCCCGGGAACGCCGGTGGGCGCGCATCGCCTGGGCGGTCTGCCGGCGCAGCGCCTGCGCCTCCGCGGGTCCCAGCCGCGGCGGATCCCCGCTCCGGTCCCCGGGCGCGCCATCGCCGAGCTCCCACGGGGCGGCGATCCCGTGCGCGCCCGACCCGCAGTCGACGCCGTGCGGCGGGGTGCGGGGGACGGCCGGGAGGTAGCCCTCGAACAGGCCGCCCGCGGGCAGGCCGAACAGCCGCGGCTCCATCCGGCCGGCGGGCAGCGCCAGCCCGTCGGCCAGGAGGTCGTCGTTGATCTCGCAGTCCTGGGCGATGTTGACGCGGACCGGATCTCCCTGGTCGGCCGCCGGGAGGCGGTCGGCGCGGGCGTGGTGGTCGCGCAGCAGGTGCGCGACCTCGTGGATCCACACCCCGCTGAGCTCGACGACCGGGGTGCGGGCGACGAACGCCGGCGAGACGTAGCAGCGCCAGTGCCGGTCGACGCCCATGGTCCCCACGCCGCCGGGGCCCGGGGAGGGCACCACCGTGAGCGCGTACAGGGCCGAGGCCAGGTACGGGCGGGCCTCGGCCGCCGCGTAGCGGGCGGCGAGCAGCTTGGCCCGGTCGAAAACGGGGGGCGGTTCGTCGCCCGGCACGGCGTCCGGTCCCTCAGCGGGGGCCGGGCAGGGACCCGGCCAGACTCAGGATTTCGACGAACGCGTCGATGCCCGCGGGCACCGCCCAGGCCGGTTCGCGCAGCGCGGCGAGGTCGGCGGCGGCCCGTGCGGCCACGTCCGGTACGCCCGCGTCGACGGCCTTGGCGAGGACCACCCAGCCGGCCTCCCACCGGGAGCGCGTCGGGTCGGCCTGGACGGCGGCCACCACCGCGATGAGGAAGGCCAGTTGACGGTCGCCGCGCGTGGGCAGGGCGAAGGCGTCCGGGTCGGCCAGCACCTTCTCGGGGTCGGGCAGGTCGAGGTGCTCCAGGTAGGTGAGCAGCTCCAGGCCCGCTCCGTCGCCGACGGCCCCGGTGAGGGCGGCGGACAGGGCCTCGCCGCTCGCGCCGGCGGCGTAACCGGTGGCCAGCAGGCGCAGCGCCATCTCCCAGGTGCGCGGGGAGGGCCAGGCCCGGCCGCGTCCCTCGGCGTCGTTCGGCAGGTGGTGGACCAGGCCGGGGCGGGCGGAGAGGAAGCCGGAGACCACGCCCCGGGCGCGGGCGGCGGCGCCGGCGGCGCGGCGCGGGTCGACGGTGGGCAGGGCGACCTCGGGCCAGGTCCCGGCCATGCCGCGGGCGACCGTGCGCGGGTCGTGCGTCCATTCGAGGTGGACGAAGCGGTTGGCGAGCGGCGGGCTGAGGTGCCAGCCGTCGGCCGCGCTCGACGGCGGGTTGGCCGCCGCGACGATGCGTACGGAGGCGGGCAGTTCGAGGCTGCCGACGCGTCGTTCGAGCACCACGCGCAGCAGGGCGGCCTGGACGGCGGGCGGGGCGGAGGACAGTTCGTCGAAGAACAGCAGTCCGTGCCCGGTGCGGGCCAGGCGCACCGCCCAGTCCGGCGGGGCCATGGGGACGCCGGTCGTGGCCGGGTCGTCGCCGACGACGGGGAGCCCCGCGAAGTCGGAGGGCTCGTGGACACTGGCGATCACCGTCTCCAGTCCGACGCCGAGGGCGGCGGCGAGCCGCTCCATCCCGGCGGACTTGCCGATGCCGGGCTCGCCCCACAGCAGGACGGGCTGATTGGCCGTCACCGCGAGCGCCAGAGCCTCCAGTCGGGGGTTCTCGGCCGGTTCGGTACGGGTCTCGCCCAGGCGGGCGTTGAGGGCGTCGGCGGCGGCCAGCGCCCCCGCCGGCCCCGCGGCTCCCGCCGTCGTGGTGCCGCCCGTCAGCCCTCCTCCCACAGCTCCTCCTCCGGTTCCGGTTCGTAGCCGTCGCTCTCGTTCTCGCGCCGGTACTCGTCGTCTCGTTCGTCCATGTACTCGTCGAAGTCGGGGGATCCGATGTCCGGGTGCCCGGCCTCCACCAGCTCCCGCAGGAAGGCCAGATCGGTGCGCCGGTAGCGGCGGGCGATCTGGGGCAGGCTGAGGCCCTCCTCGTCGGTGACGTCGACACGGGCGCCGGCGTCGATCAGCGCGCGGACCAGGGCGGGGGCGCCGCCGTGGTGGACGGCGGACAGCAGCGGGGTGCGGCCGGCGCGGTCGTGGTCCTCCAGGCCGAGGCCGACCCCCAGCAGCCTGGGCAGCAGTTCCTCGTGGTCGAGGAGGTACAGGACGTGCAACAGGCCCTGGCCGCGTCCGTTGCGCACGCGCGGGTCGACGCCCGCGTCCAGCAGGGCCAGTACGCCGGGGGCGTCGCCGTGCTGGGCGCGCTCGAACAGGTCCTGCCGCTCCTCGCGCAGGGCGCGCGGCAGCCTGCCCTCGCCCGAGGTCCAGGCCCGCTCGGCGGCGAAGCAGCCGGCGACGACCCCGCCGAAGGCCCGCAGGGCGCGCTCGCGCCGCCGCTCCTCGTCGGTGTGCGGGATGGCGAGGCCGTCGGCCCGGGCCCGTACCTCGTGCCAGACGCCGAGGCAGCGCACCCGGACGGGCCGGGGCGCGGTGGGCCCCGCCGGACCCGTGGCGGGGCCGGAACCCGGGAAGAGGGAGGCGGCGACGAGCGGGTGCAGCTCGGTGGGGGCGAGGCGGCCGGCCCGCACCAGCTGGAGGTCGGGCAGCGGACGCCAGGCGTGCTCGGGCAGCGGCGCGAGCGCGCGCAGCTCCTCGGATCCGGCGGTGCGGGCGCGGACCGTGTCGCCCGCGCCGGGTCCGGTGACCTCCACGAGCAGTCCGTCGCGCCAGTCCGGGGCGAGGCGGAACCGGTCGCCCAGACCGGCCGCGGCGAGCAGGCGCGCCTCGTGGGCCAGGCGGGACAGGTCCACGCGGCCCGAGGCGAGCGCGTCCTCCAGGTGCACGACGCCGTACGAGCGCCACTCGTCCGCGGGCTTGTCCAGGTCGGCCTCGATCCCGGCCGCGGCGAAGGCCTCCACGAGGTGGGCGCGGGAGCCGGCGCGGGACTGGAGGACCGCGATCCACTCGGTCCTGGCGGCCGGGTCCCCGGGGCCGGGGTCGCCTGTGGCCAGGGCGTCGGCGGGGAGCGGGGTCCCGTCGGGGGCGAAGAAGGGCAGCCGGTCCGCGCCGCCGCCCGCGGCGCGGGTGCGCAGGTCGGGCGCGTGGCGGACGTCCCACAGGTGCCGGGCGGTGCTCCAGTCCACGGTGGTCACGCGGGCGTAGGGGTTGGCGTCGGGGACGGGGACGAAGGGGCCGCACTCCAGCCGCAGCCGCTGGGGGCCGTCCACCATGCCGTAGGTGCGCACGTACAGGGACGGTACGCCCCGGCCCGGCCGGCCGGGGCCGCCGTCCGGCCCGTAGTGGGCGAGCAGGATCCGCTGGTCCGGGACCAGGGTCGTACGTCCGCCCAGGACCCGGGGCAGGTGCCAGCGCAGCAGGTCGGGGGCGAGGTGGCGCAGGTCCTCCAGGACCGCGTCGGCGACGGCGCGCCCGTGGCGGGCGGCGAGGGCGGCCGGTTCCAGGGCCACGTCCACGGCGGCGGCCGCGCAGGCGGCGCGCCAGTCCCCGGCCTCCCGGTGCGCGCCGGCCGCTTCGATCATCCAGCCGGGCACGGCGTAGCGGCGCACGCGGCGCACGCTGCCGAGTTCCTCGGACGAGGGGGTGCCGGGCGGGGCGGGGCGACGGGTCACCGGTACACGCTCCCGATGGCCCGCAGGTCGGGGTGGGAGGCGCCGGCGGGGCGCAGGCGCTCGGTGAAGGAGCGTTTCACCCGGCGGGGCAGTCCGGGGCCGAGGCCCACGTGCTCCAGGGGGCAGTCGTCGGGCAGCGCGGCCAACAGCCCCTTGGCGCCGCGCCCGGTGAGGCCGGTGTGGCTCAGTTCCAGGCGGCGCAGCGGGCTGCCGGGGAGTGCGGCGGCCAGGGCGTACGCCCCTTCGTCGCCGGTGTCGTTGCCGGCGGAGCCGAGGCTGCGCTCGGACGGGGCCCGCCCGAGGTCCAGGGCTTCGATGCCGCCGAGCGCTTCGGCCAGGGCGCGGGCGCCGGCGGGGCCGATGCCGTTGCCGCCGAGACCGAGTCGGACCGGGCGCGCGGGTCCCGCCGCGGCGGCCGCCTCGGCGAGGACGGCGACGCCCTCGTCGCCGAGGTGGTTGGCGGGGGCGTACAGCTCGCGGACCCCGGCGTCGCGGACGAGGGCGGCGAGCAGCGGTGCGGCCTCGGGGGTGAGGCCGTTGCCGCCGAGGAAGATCCGCTCCAGGGGTGCTTCGCGGGTCAGGAGGGCGTCGAGGAGCAGGCGTACGCCGTCGGCGCCGATGCCGGTGTTGACCAGGTCGAGGGTGCGCAGCGCGGTGTTGCGGCGCAGGAGGGCCGCGAGGGTGCGGGCGCCGTCCTCGAAGAGGGGGTTGCGCTTGAGCCACAGGGCGCGGACGGTGGTGTCCTCGGCGAGGGCGGCGGCCAGGGCGAGGACCCCGTCGGCGCCGATGCGGTTGCAGCCGAGGTAGAGGGTGTGGATCCCGTGGGAGTCCGCGGCCGCGAGCGCGTCGGCCAGGGTGCGCGCGCCTTCGTCCGTCAGGGCGTTGGTGCCGAGGAGCAGGTGCGCGGCGTGCGGGGAGGCGACGGCGACGGGCAGCAGGCGGGCCGCGCCCGCCGGGCCGAGTCCCTGCTTGCACAGGTCGACGCGGCCGTCGGGGCGCAGGGTGCCGAGCGGGAAGGTCTCGTCGGCTTCGAGGGGCAGGTCCCGGGCGAGGCGCGCGAGGAGCGGGGCGAGGTCGGCCGGGTCGGCGAGCGGCAGGTCGGGGTGCTCGATCGCGGGGCACCGTACGGGCGTCGGCCGTGTCATCACCACTCCACCGGTTCCTCGCCGGTGTCCGGCGATCACAAGGACGTCAACGACGTGGACGGAGCCGCAGCGGCGGGACGGGGCACCGGTACGGCTGGTCGCGACGGGCGGTCGGGGCAAGACCGGTCGGATTCGAACCGACGTCCTCCAGCTCGATGCTCGGGCGCGACGACCTCTGCGCTACGGCCTTGCTGCGGTGATCATAGCGGCCCGACGCTCCAGAATCGATCACCAGTTTGAGCGGGGGCGCGGTCGGGGGCCCTCGGTGGCGGGGGGGACGCGGTCGCGACCCGCCCGCGTCCCCGCCGGCGGGGGGTCGGGGCCTTGCCTACGGTGGATCCGTGAGCCATCGCCTCGTACGCGTCGTCCTCACCGCCGTCCTGTGCGCGACCGCGTCGTCCTGTACGACCACGACCCCGCAGTCCGCCCTCCGCGCCCAGGTCGCCCCCCGGCCCGCCGTGAAGACCCTGTCCGCCCACGTCACGGCCGTCCCCCCGGACAAGCTGGGCGCGACCCACCGCGCCGGTTGCCCGGTGCCGCCGGAGCGGCTCAGGCTCGTGACGATGAACCACTGGGGCTTCGACGGCGCGGTGCACCGGGGCGAGCTGGTGGTGCGCGAGGACGTGGTCGCCCCCGTGCTGCGGGTCTTCGGGAAGGCCTTCGCCGAGGGCTTCCCGATCCGTCGCATGCGGGTGATGGCCGCGTACGGCGGCGACGACCTCGCGGCGATGGCGGACGACAACACCTCCGCCTTCAACTGCCGGCAGGTCACCGGCGACCCGGGCCGGCGCTCGCGGCACGCCTGGGGCGACGCGGTCGACATCAACCCGGTCGAGAACCCGTACGTCGACGTCCGGGGCACCAGCCATCCCCCGAACGGCCGCTCCCACCTCGACCGCGAGCGGGTCCGCCCCGGGATGATCACCCCGGACGGGGTCGTGACCCGGGCCTTCCGGGAGGAGGGCTGGTACTGGGGTGGCCGCTGGAGCCCGCCCGACTACCAGCACTTCTCCGCCGAGGGCGGCTGAGCGGCCCGGCGGGCGCCGCGTCCGTCCGCCCCGCGGAGGGTGCCCGCGCCCCTTCTCCCGTGCCGCTCCGCGTCGGCCGAAGATCCTTCGACTGAACCGGATCGTTATCCTCAAGTTTTACTCAGATCTAGTGACGCCGCTCCCGTCGGCTTCCTAGCTTCCTCGTACACGTGCCTTCACGCCCGATCGGCGACGCACGTGCCCCGTTCCCGCGCACCCCCACGTGGTTACGCGTTCCCGAGGAAAGAGTGCAGCATGAAGGTTCCCAAGGCCGGTGCGGTCGCCGCAGTGATCGCCCTCGCCGCCACCGCCTCCGGCTGTGCTGGCGAAGCCCCGAAGGAGCCCCTCTCCGTCGGCATCAAGTTCGACCAGCCCGGCATCGGCATGCGCGAGAGCGACGGCACCTTCACCGGTTTCGACGTCGACGTGGCCAGGTACATCGGCAAGGAGCTCGGCTACAAGCCGAACGAGATCGAGTTCAAGCAGGTCTACAGCTCCGACCGGGAACTGCTGATCCAGTACAACGAGGTCGAGTTCGTCGCCGCCAGTTATACGATCAACGACAAGCGTCGCGAGAAGGTCGACTTCGCCGGCCCCTACTTCATCGCCCACCAGGACCTGCTGGTCCGGGCCGACGACGCCTCGATCACCAAGGCCGAGGACCTCAACACCAAGCGACTGTGCTCGGTGACCGGCTCCACCTCCGCCGAGAACGTCCGCAAGAACCTCGCGCCGAAGGCGAGCGTGCTGGAGCTGGGCGGCTACTCGGAGTGCCTGGTCGCCCTCCAGGACAACCTGGTCGACGCCATGACCACCGACAACTCCATTCTGGCGGGGTACGCGGCCAGGAAGGGCAACGAGGGCAAGTTCAAGCTGGTCGGGCTGAACCTGAGCAACGAGAACTACGGCATCGGCCTGAAGAAGGGCGACGGCGATCTCCAGCGGAAGATCAACACGGCCCTGACCAAGATGGTCGCCGACGGCTCCTGGGAAGCGGCCGTGAAGAAGAACTTCGGCCCGGCCAACTACAAGTACGAGCCGGCGCCGCAGGTCACCACCAGCGGCTGACGGACCGCGCGGCGGAGCCCGCCGGTCGACGTCGAAACGCGGGACGTCGGCCCCGCGGGCCCGCCGCTGCGGCCGGGCGCCCGGTCCCGCCGGGCCGGGCGCCCGGTCCCGCCGGGCCGGGCGCCCGGCCGCACCCCTACGCCGTCGGGGCCTTGCCGCGCAGCACGGTCAGGAACTCCCGCATCCAGGCGGAGTGGTCGGGCCAGGCCCGGGCCGAGACCAGGGTGCCGTCGACCACCGCCTCGGAGTCCTCGAACGCGGCCCCCGCGGCCTTCATGTCCGGCTCCAGCGCGGGGTACGCCGTGACCCGACGCCCCTCCAGGGCCCCGCTCGCGGCGGTGATCAGCGGGCCGTGGCAGATCTGCGCGATGGGCTTGTCGGCGCCGGCGAACGACGCCAGGATCCGCCGCACCTCGGGATCGTTGCGCAGGTACTCGGGCGCGCGTCCGCCCGGGACCACGACGGCCGCGTACTCCTCGGGGACGACCTCGGCGAAGGCGAGGTCCGCGGGCCAGGTGTAACCGGGCTTCTCCGTGTAGGTGTCGAAGCCCTCCTCGAAGTCGTGCACCACGAAACGCAGTTTCTTGCGCGAGGGCGCGGCGATGTGCACCTCGTACCCCTCCTCCCGCAGGCGCTGGTAGGGGTAGAGCACCTCCAGCGACTCGGCCGCGTCGCCGGTCACGATGAGGATCTTCACTGCCATGGGCTGCTCCAGACAAGGCTGTTCATCACGGTGGGCCCGGCCCCGCCGAGGCCACCGCAACCGTGCCCAGACCCAACGGACGGCAAACGCCGTGGTCCGCGTGCCGACACATGGCCTTTACCTGTTCGGCACATGACAATGTGACCCTCGCACTGCCACCTGACACCCCGCCAACTGCCATGGCGGGCACGGTGCATACGAAGAGGTCCCCCACGCCATGAGAATCTCCGGTAAATCCTCCTGGGCGGCCGCCCTCGCCGCCGGCGCGCTCCTGGTCCTGCCGGCCACCGCATCCGCGGGTCAGCGGGAGACGGCGCATCCCCACGCCGACGTCGCCGCCCAGTCCCCCGCGTCCGCCCCGTCAGCCCCGTCCGGCCCCTCGGCCACGAGCGTGGACGCGTACTACGCCGCCGCCGAGGGCAAGACCGGCGCCGCGCTGAAGACGGCGCTGCACACCATCATCAAGACCCAGTCCAAGGTGAACTACGACGGCGTGTGGAACGCGCTGAAGGTCACCGACCAGGACCCGGCCAACCCGAACAACGTCATCCTGCTCTACTCCGGCCGCTCCCAGTCCAAGTCCACCAACGGCGGCGGAGCCAACGACTGGAACCGCGAGCACGTCTGGGCCAAGAGCCACGGCGACTTCGGCACCGCCACCGGCCCGGGCACCGACCTGCACCACCTGCGCCCCGAGGACGTGACGGTCAACAGCACGCGCGGCAACAAGGACTTCGACAAGGGCGGCAGCCCCGTCTCGGAGGCTCCCGGCAGCTTCACCGACGGCGATTCCTTCGAGCCCCGCGACGCGGTCAAGGGCGACGTCGCGCGCATGCTGCTCTACATGGCGGTGCGTTACGACGGCGGTGACGGCTTCGCCAACCTGGAGATGAACGACAAGGTCAACAACGGCAGCGCCCCGGCGATGGGTCGGATCAGCGTGCTGAAGCAGTGGCACCAGCAGGACCCGCCGGACGCCTTCGAGCAGCGCCGCAACCAGGTCATATTCGACACCTACCAGCACAACCGGAACCCGTTCATCGACCACCCGGAGTGGGTCGCCTCGATCTGGTAGGCCGCTCGGACCGGTCGGACCCCGGTTTCATCCCCCCAGGCGCCCGGCGAGGGCGCTGAAGTCCGCCCAGGGCGCCTGCGGGGGACGCGGGTCCCAGGTCTTCTGCGCGAGCGCGGCCAGCGGGAGCCTGATTCCCGCCGCCACCTGCGCGGGGGTCTGGGCTCCGGCGAGGTCGCACCAGACGGCGAGCCGGGCGCCGAGGATCTGCGGATCGTAGCGGGCCGGGACGGCGGTCGTGCCGCGCAGGACGAGCGGGGTCCACTGCTCGTAGATCCGCTTGCCGGTCGGGTACGTGAACGCGTTGGGCTCGCCGAGGACGTAGTACAGGTACTCGTCGTTGAGGTTGACCACCTTGCGGCCCTCGTCCAGGTAGGCGAGCGGGGGCCGCGCCCCGATCTCCTTGCCCGTCCAGTACTCGACCTGGAGGTCCGGGGCGGCCTTGGCCACTCCCCCGGCGAAGAAGCCGTCGTTCCACGCCTTGAGGGCCTTGCCCGAGGGACGGACCACGGCCGCGCGGTCGTCGAGCCAGCCCGTCGCCAGGTCCTGGACCTTCGCGCCCGCCCCGTAGCGGGCCCGGGCGGCGGCGGCGAGTTGCGGGAAGGAGGCCTGCGGGTCGCGCACGACCAGGGCCTGGTACTCGTCGGCCCCCAGGTGCCAGGCGCCGGCGGGGAAGAGCGGCAGGTACTCGCGCAGCAGTTCGTCGACGAGCTTGGCGGCGGCCGGGTTGGATATGTCCACGGCGCCCTTGACCGCCCGGCCCCCGACGTCGCGCAGTTGCAGGTCCGGGTGGGCGCGCAGGACGGCGCCGAGGTGTCCGGGCGAGTCGATCTCGGGGACGACCGCGATGTGGAGCCGCGCCGCGAGGGCGGTGATCCCGCGCACCTCCGCCTTGGTCAGGTGCGGGGTGGACACGATCTCCGGGTGGCTGTCGGACTGGATCCGGAAGGCCTGGTCGTCGGAGAAGTGCAGGCCGAGCTGGTTGAGCTTCATGTCCGCCATCTCGCGCATCCGGGCCTGGATCCACTCGGCGGTGAAGTGCTTGCGGGCGATGTCGAGGTTGAGTCCGCGCTGCGGTTTGGCCGGGGCGTCGCGGACGGTGCCCTCGGGGGCCGAGCCGGCCCCGCGCACCGCCTGCTTGAGGGTCCGGGTGCCGTAGAAGACTCCCGCCTCGTCGGGGGCGGTGATCGTGACCCGGCCGCCCCCGACCTTGAGGGTGTAGGACTCCGCCGGTCCCGAGCCGCGGGCGCCGAGGGCGAGGCTCACGTCCCCGGGCCGGGCGTCGTTCGACTCGGCGTAGCCCATCCGCAGCTCACCGGCGAGCAGTTTGCCCTCGTCGGCCAGGGCCGCGCTGTTCGCGGGTGCCACGAGGACCCGCGCGGCCGGTGCCGGTTTCCAGCCGGGTCCCCGGGCGGGCTCGTGTTCCCGTACGGCCGGGACGGTGCGCGGGGCGCTGGACAGCGCGTACGTCGACGGCGGCGGGGTCGCGGTCGGGGTGGGGCCGCCGGGGGTGGGGTCGGCGGGCGGGGAGGTGGTGGGGGCGCCCCGGGTGTCCCGGGTGTCCTGGGCGCCGGCGGAGCAGGAGGGCACGGCGAGGGTGACCACGGCGGCGGCCACTGCCGTCGCGATGGCCCGCCCGCGTATCCGCCCGGTCGCCGTCCTCATGGTGCATCCGTGTCCCCCGTACCAACCTGGCACGGGGGACACGGGCGCGCGACCGGAAGGGGTCGGCGGGCGCGGGTCAGCGCAGCGCGGCCAGGGTCTCCAGGGCCGCGGTCGCGAAGGCATGGTCCTGCTCGGGCGCGCCGCCGCCGACGCCGACGGCCCCGATCAGACGGCCGTCGCGGTGGACGGGCAGACCGCCCGCGATGAACAGCAGCGGCCGGTCCAGGGCCGTGGGCAGGGTGTGGAAGGGGCCGTCGGGCCGGACGGCGTCGACGAGGTCGGCCGTGGGGGCGTCGAGCTGGAGGGCGGTGAAGGCCTTGCGGGTGGCGGTCTCGCCGGAGATCAGCACGGCCCGGTCGTCGCGGCGGAAGGCCAGCGGGTGGCCGCCCGCGTCGAGGACGGAGACGCTGACGGTGGCCCCGGCCTCCTCGGCGGCGGCGTGGGCGGCGCCGACGAGCAGCTCGGCGTCCTCGGTGGTCAGGGGGGCGACGGCGGTACGGGTGGTGCTCACGGTTACTCCTGTGGATCTGGGTTCGGGTGTGGGGAGAGGGGGAGGTCAGGAACGGGTGACGGCGGGGGCGGGGGCGGCGGCGGGGGTGCCCGTCGCCACGAGGCGGCCCGCCTCCGGCGCGCGCCGGCCCGTACGCCGCTCCAGGGCCCCGGAGACGACGGCGAGGACGAGCGCGGAGGCGGCGAGGGCGGCGCCGACCCAGTTCGGGGCGGTCCAGCCCAGTCCGGCGGCGATCACGAGGCCGCCGAGCCAGGCGGCGAGGGCGTTGCCCAGGTTGAAGGCGCCGATGTTGACGGCGGAGGCCAGCGTGGGGGCTCCGGCGGCCTGGTCGAGGACCCGCTTCTGGAGCGGCGGGACGGTGGCG
Organism: Streptomyces sp. NPDC048606; assembly: GCF_040650855.1. Taxonomy (NCBI): domain Bacteria; kingdom Bacillati; phylum Actinomycetota; class Actinomycetes; order Kitasatosporales; family Streptomycetaceae; genus Streptomyces; species Streptomyces sp. NPDC048606. The sequence goes on from NZ_JBEZIB010000028.1 coordinate 93,352, forward strand.
AAGCCGAGGGCGCCGATGAGCGTGACGGTGACGGCGGCGCCGGTCTTGCTGTGGGCGGTGAGGGTGAACAGGGCCAGGACGACGGCGAGGGCGCCCAGGGAGACGTAGAGCATCGGCATCAGGGCGCGGTCGGCGAACCGGCCGCCGATCAGGTTGCCCGCGACCATGCCGAGGCCGAAGAGGACGAGCAGCCAGGTGACGGAGGTGTCGGCGAAGCCGGCGACGTTCGTGAGCATCGGGGTGATGTACGTGATGGCCGCGAAGACGCCCCCGAAGCCGAGGACGGTCATGGCCATGGCCAGCAGCACCTGGACGTTGCGGAAGGCGGCCAGCTCGTGGCGGATCCGCACCCCTTCGGGGCGGGGCAGGTCGGGGACGAGCCGGGCGATGCCGAGCAGGCCGACGACGCCGAGGGCGGCGACGATCAGGAAGGTGACGCGCCAGCCGAGGTGCTGGCCGACGAGGGTGCCGAGCGGCACGCCGACGACGTTGGCCACGGTCAGGCCGGTGAACATCATGGCGATGGCGCCGGCCTTCTTCGCGGGGGCCACGAGGCCGGCGGCGACGACGGAGCCGATGCCGAAGAAGGCGCCGTGCGCGAGGGAGGCGACGACCCGGCCGGCGAGCATCACGCCGAGGGCGGGGGCCAGGGCGGAGAGCACGTTGCCGACGACGAACAGGCCCATGAGGAGCATCAGCATGCGCTTGCGCGGGACGCGGGTGCCGAGGACGGTCATGAGCGGGGCGCCGAGGACCACGCCGAGGGCGTAGCCGGTGACGAGCAGGCCCGCGGTGGGGATGGTGACGCCGTAGTCGGCGGCGACCTCGGGGAGCAGGCCCATGATCACGAATTCGGTGGTGCCGATCCCGAAGGCCCCGATGGCGAGGGCGAGGAGCGCGAGAGGCATGACGGAGCAGCCCTTCAGAGGTGCGGGGGCGAGGAGGGGGAGGTGGGGGAACCGGGCGGACAGCGCGCTGTGGCGCTCGCCGATTGCCTGCGTCCACATTAATTGCAGACGCGGGATATTTGCAAACGCCGACTATTTCGCGCGTGACCTATCCTGGCGGTACGACGATCGACGAACACGGAGGAGCCCATGACGGCCACGGACGGCGCCCTGACCGCACTCGCCCAGGGCTGGTGCGCCCTTTCCCTCCTCCACGGCCGCATCGAGGCCCACATCGAACGGGCCCTGCAGAGCGGGCACGGCCTGAGCGTGCGCGAGTACTCCCTGCTCGACGTGCTCAGCCGGCAGCACTCCGGCGTCGGCGGCCACCTGCGGATGCACCAGGTCGCGGACTCGGTGGTGCTCAGCCAGAGCGCGACGACGCGGCTGGTGACCCGGCTGGAGGACCGCGGACTGCTGAACCGGTACCTGTGCGACACGGACCGTCGGGGCATCTACACCGACGTGAGCGAGGCGGGCCTGGCCCTGCTGGCCGAGGCCCGCCCCACGAACGACGCGGCCCTGCGCGAGGCGCTGGACGAGGCCGCCCTGAACCCGCAGCTCGCGCCCCTGGTCGCGGCGGTCGAGAACTCCCGCCCCGCCCACGTCTGAGATCCGCGGGGTCCTGACCGGGGGTCTACCGCCCCCGCGCGGGCGCCCCGCAGCGCTACCCCTTCGGGGCGGCCGGCGGCGACGCCGAGGGGACGGGCGTCGGCGTCGCCCCGCCCGCGGGCGGCGGCGGGGTCGGGGTCGCCGAGGGGAACGCGCCCGCCCGGGTGGCGGGCGGCGCCGCGGACGGCGTGGCCCCGGCGGTCGAGAGCCGGGGCGTCGGCCCGAGGGAGGAACCGGGCCGGGTCGGCGGCGGCGACGGCACCGCGGACGGGCTCGGCGACGGGGTGCCGGACGGGCGGCTCGGCGACGGGGTGGGCGAGGTCAGCTCCGGCGGGGTGGCGGGCGGCTCGTGCCGCTCGCCGACCGGACCGGAACCGAGGAAGAGGTAGCCGGCCACGGCCGCCGCGGCCAGCCCGGACAACCCGGCCAGCGCCCACGTCGAGCGACGCCGCCACAGGGCCCGCACGGACAGCCGGCGCAGGTGCGGGCCCGGCGGGTCCGCCGGGCGCAGCACGCGGACCGTGATCTCGTCCGCCCGGGCGGAGAGGGCGTCGCGCAGGAGCCGCTCCACGGGGCGGTCGCCGCCCGGCGGCGTAGCCGTGGATCCGGTCATACCCGTCCCTCCAGAATCTTCTCCAGCGCGTCCAGGGCGCGGCTGGCGTTCGACTTCACGGCGCCCCGGCTGATGCCGAGCGTCTCGGCGATCTCCGCCTCGCTCATGTCGGCCCAGTACCGCAGCACCAGGACCTGGCGGCGGCGCGGGGTCAACGCGCCCAACGCCGCCAGCACTTCGCGGTGCGCCTCCCCCAGGACGACCGCGGCCTCGGCGGAGGGGACGTCCGCCGTGCGCGGCGGGATCCAGGCGCGTGCGGTGCGCCGGCGCCGCAGGACGGAACGGGAGGTGTTGACGACGGCCGTGCGCAGGTAGCCGAGCGCGTTGTCCACCTCCGCGATCCGTTCCCCGTGGCGGCGGTACAGCGCGGTGAAGGCGTCCTGCACCACGTCCTCGGCGGTGGCCAGGTCGTCGACGAGGAGCACCGCCAGGCGGACCATGCCCAGGCGGTGCGCGTGGTACAGCTCGCTGACGGTGGGTGCGCCGGCGGTCGGGGGCGCGCCGGCGCCGCCACCGGCGGTCGTGCGGTCACGGTCGCGGTCTCGGTCGTGGGTGTACGCGTACGCGTACGGGCCGGGACCCGCCGGCGTGGCCGACCGGTCCCGGCGCGCGAACCACCACCGAAGGCCCCGCCACGCCCGGGAGAACCCGGGCATGAGGGGGCCGGAGGCTGGTGCGAGGTCGAGCACGGAGGTCCTCAGCTGCTGGTGCGGCGCCGCACGGTGTACAGGGCGCCCGCGCCGACGGCGATGAGGCCGGCGGCGCCGGTGCCCAGTGCGATGGTCGTGGCGGAAGAGCCAGTATGCGCGAGTTCCGTTCCGGCCGGGGCGGAGGGCTCGGCGGTCGGGGTCGCGCCCGCCGGGTGGGACGCCGACGGGCTCGGCTTGGCACCCGCCGGGCCGGTCGGGGCCGGGCTCGGAGTGGCGCTGCCGGCCGGGGTGGTCGGAACCGGGCTCGGCTTGCCGGTGCCCGAGGTCGGGGCCGGGCTCGGGGTGGCGCTGCCGGCCGGGCTCGTCGGGACCGCGCTGGGAGCGGCGCTCGGGGTCGCGGAGGCGGGCGCGGTCGGCACGGGCGAGGTCCCCTGCGCGGCGAAGGCCGGCCCGCCGAGCGCGACGGCCACACCGGCGGCCGCGACGACGACGGCCGCCCGGTGGGCGGACAGGGGAAGGCGCTTCAGGTTCTTCACGGTGGTTCTCCACGGTCGGGTCGGTCGGTACGAGGGCGTGTGTGTCCCGCCCTTCACCCCCGCACGACGCGCGAGTCCCCGATCGGTTGCCGCCGATTTCGAAAAACTTTCCGCGCCCGCCGAAACGGCCGGGCCGGCCCCGTGGCCGGGCCCGTGGCCCGGCCCTGCGGACGGCCCCGTGGAACTCCCCGTGGGCCGCCCCGCCGCCCGCGCCCCGGTCAGTCGCGGGCGGGCGGCGCCACCGGTGGCCAGGGGACCTCCGCCAACAGCGGCAGCAGCGTCCGCTCCTCGTGGTCGAGGTGGCGCGTGAGCCGCTCCGTCATCCGTTGCAGCTCCGCGCGGAAGCGGACGGGGTCGGCGATCGCGAGACCGTCCAGCAGGGCGACCAGCTCGTCCTGGATCCCGGCCAGGACGGCGTGTTCGACCCGCAGCCGCTCGAACGTGTCCGCCAGGTGCGGGTGGTGGATCGCGATCCCGGGAAACAGGTGCGCGTCCTCGCTGGTGTGGTGGAACTCCAGGGCGCGGCAGAAGGCCAGGCAGCGCTGGCGGATCTGGATGCCGAGACCGGGCGCGGGCGGCTCCCCCGGCCCCGTGTGGGAGGCCCGGGCGGCGAAGTGTTCCTCGGTCTCGACGCTCACGTGGCGCAGTTGGGCCCGCAGCCAGGTGTGGGTCTCCAGGAGCTTCCCGGCGAGGTCGCGCACCTCGGCCGGGGGCTCCCAGCCGTCGGGTTCGGCCGGCTCCAGGCGGACGACGGGCAGGAGGCGGGTGGTGCGGGCCTGGTAGTCGGCGTAGCCGGGGGCCGCGCGGACCACCTCGGCGAAGAGTTCCTCGCGCAGCTCCCCCTCGGTGGGGACGGCGAGCGCCTCGAAGGTCTCCTCGCCGAGTTCCACCTCGACCAAGGGGTGGGCGACCAGGTTGTGGTACCAGTCCGGGTGGCGGGGCGCCCCGAGGTTGGAGGCGACGACCAGCAGCGCGCCCGCGTGGCGGACGTAGCCGAGGGGGGTGGTGGTCCGGGCGGCGGACCGGGCGCCGGTGGTGGTCAGCAGGAGGAGGTCGGACCCCTCGAAGGGGCCGCCGACCTTGCCCCGGTGGGCACGGAACTCCTCGATGACGGACTGGTTGAAGGACGTGGGCACGGGTGGTCTCTCTCTCCGGGCGGGCCCGTGCGCGCCGTCGGCGGCCGACGGCGCCGCCACGGCGTGGCGGAGGCGCGCGGCGTGCGCGGCGGGGCAGGGGAAGCCCGGGTGGCGAAGGGTGTGGAAAGGGGAAGGACGACGCACGGGCACGACGGAGGTGCCGAGGGGGTCGGTGCGGGGGCGGGGCCGGATCTCCGGCGCCGCCGCGCGTCAACCGCGGTGCGGGGAAGAAGAGAGCGAAGAACTCATGGTGTTCTCCTGAAAGAAGGGTGTTCGCCCGATCGCCGGCCGGCCCACTGCTCTGTGGCCGGCGCCACGCGACACCGTTGCCCATTACACGCAGCCGGCGCCGCGCTGTCAACTCCGTTGCGCGCGGGCGCAGGTGCGCAGGGCGCGGCCCAACAGGGCGACGCCCTCCTCGATCTCGCCCGCCGGGCCGGCGGCGTACCCGAGGATCAGGCCGGGAGGTCCGGGGCGCATGCGGTGCCAGGACAGGGGGTGGGTCTTGACCCCGAGGGCGAGGGCGGCCGCCGCGAGGTCCGTGTCCGCGAAGGGGGCGCCGTCGAAGGTGACCATCAGGTGCAGGCCCGCCGCCGCGCCGTGGACCCGGGCGCCGGGGAGCTCGGCGGCGACGGCCCGCAGCATCGCGTCCCGGCGGCGGCGGTGGCGGCGGCGGACGAAGCGCAGGTGGCGCTCCAGTTCCCCGGACTCCATCAGCCGGGCGAGGACCAGTTGCGCGAGGACGGGGTTGCCGAGGTCGGCGTGGCGTTTGGCGGCGACCACCGCGTCGCGCAGCCGGGTCGGGACCAGCAACCAGCCCAGCCGCAGGGCGGGGGCGAGCAGCTTGGAGACGCTGCCCGCGTAGGCGACGGACTCGGGCAGCATGGCCCGCAGCGCGGGGACGGGAGCGCGGTCGTAGCGGTGCTCGGCGTCGTAGTCGTCCTCGACGACCAGTCCCCCGGCCGCGGCCCAGTCCAGCAGGTCCCGGCGGCGCTCCCCGTCGAGCACGACCCCGGTCGGGAACTGGTGCGCGGGCGTCAGCAGCACTGCCGGGGCCCCGCTCGCGCGCAGTGCGGCCACGTCCAGCCCGGCCCCGTCCACCGGTACGCCGACGACGTCCAGCCCGGCGTGTTCGAGCTGCCCGCGCGCTCCCAGCGAACCCGGGTCCTCCACCGCGATCCGGCGCACGCCCTGTGCGGGCAGGACCTGGGCGAGCAGCCACAGGGCCTGGGCGACGCCGGCGACCACGACGACCTCGGCGGGGTCCGCGCGGACGCCCCGGTTGCGGGCGAGCCAACCGGCGACGGCCTCCCGCAGGGCGGGCGCCCCCTGGGGGTTGCCGTAGCCGAAGTCGGCGGGGGTGAGGGCGGACAGGACCCGGCGTTCGGCCTGGAGCCAGGCGGTGCGGGGGAAGGCGGTGAGGTCGGGCACGCCGGGCGAGAGGTCGATGCGGCAGGACACGGCGCGCAGGGCGTCCACCGGCCCCCCGCGATCGGCCTCGGCGGCGCCGGCGGCGGGCGGCGGGGGCGGTGCGGCGACGACCACGGTGCCGGCGCGGCCCCGGCCGGCGACCTGGCCCGTCTCCGCGAGCCGCTGGTAGGCCTCGGTCACCAGGCCCCGGGAGACGCCGAGTTCGGCGGCGAGCACCCGGCCGGCGGGCAGTCGGCTGCCGATCGGGAGGGTGCCGTCCGCGATCGCGGCGCGCAGCCGGTCGGCGAGCCATTCGGTGCGTCCGCCGGCCGGGGCGTCCGTGAGGTCGAGCTGGAGGAAGTCCGCTCCGCCGGCGGCGCCGGGCGGGCCGGCGTCGACGGTTTTGGACCCCTCGGTGGCGCCTCGTTTGGACCTGCTCACCGGACCATTGTGCCCGCAGCCTGGACGGCATGAGCACTTCCACGCCTTCCACGCCTTCCACACCCTCCACGGCCTCCGCGTCTTCCACACCCACGGCCGCCGGGGCCGGCGCCCCGGCCCCGCGCCCCGCGTCCTCCCTCGCCGCCCTGGCCCCGGGGGTCGTGGGCATGGCGCTGGTCGGCAGCAGCGTCACCGTCTCGCGCACGCTCGTCGACGCCCCGCTGTTCACCGCGCAGGCCGTCCGGTACCTGGCCGCCGCCCTGATCCTGGTGGGCCTCGCCCGCGCCGCCGGGGTACGGCTGTCCCTGCCCCGTGGCGCGGAGTGGTGGTGGCTGGGCGGGATCGCCGCCACCGGGCTGGTGCTGTTCAACATCGCGGTCGTACGGGGCGTCGCGCACGCGGAACCGGCCGTCATCGCCGTCGCGGTGGCCTCCGTGCCGATCGTGCTGGGGGTGATGGGCCCGCTGCTGGAGCGGCGCGCGCCGAGCCGTCGGGTGCTGTGGGCCGCACCGGTCGTGGTGGCGGGGGCCGTCCTGGTCGAGGGGACGGGCCGCACCGACGCGGCCGGGGTGGCCTGGGCGGCGCTGGCCCTGGCCTGCGAGGCGGGCTTCACGCTGCTGGCGGTGCCGGTGCTGGGGCGGCACGGCGCGTGGGGGGTGTCCCTGCACGCGGTGTGGATGGGGGCCGTGATGTTCGCGGTGGCGGCGGTGTGCGTGGAGGGACCGGCTGCCGCGGGGCGGCTGTCGGGGGGGCAGTGGGCGGCCGTCGGGTACCTCGCGGTCCTGGTGACGGCGGTGGCGTTCCTGCTCTGGTACCGCACGGTGGCGGCCGTGGGATCCGGCCGGGCGGGGCTGCTGACGGGGGTCGCGCCGCTCGCGGCGGCGGGCGGCGGGGTGCTGTCGGGGGGCGGCGTACCGGGGGCGGCGGTGTGGCTGGGGCTCGCCGTGGTGATCGCCGGACTCGCTCTGGGACTGCGGGAGTGAGCCCCCGGGCGGCCCCTCCGGGCGCCGGCGCGCGACGCGGGCCGGGGAGGCGGGCCGAGGGCCGGGGGCCGGGGACGCGCCCGGGGCGGCTACACGACCCGGGGGTCGGCGCGGTCAGCCGGCGGCGGGGACCAGGACCACGGCCGTCCCGTACGCGCACACCTCGGTGCCGACGTCCGCGGCGTCCGTGACGTCGAAGCGCATCATCAGCACGGCGTTGGCTCCGCGCGCCTTCGCCTGTTCGATGAGCCGGTCCATGGCCTGGTTGCGGGTCTCCACCAGGGTCTTGGTCAGCCCCTTGAGCTCGCCGCCGATCATGGACTTCAGGCCGGCTCCGATCTGGCTGCCGAGGTGGCGCGAACGCACCGTGAGCCCGAAGACCTCGCCGATGACCTGTTCGACGCGGTACCCGGGAACGTCATTGGTGGTCACGACGAGAACACCGGTCCGCTGGGCTCCGGGGCCGCCGCCGTAGTCTTCGATACCCATGCGGCCACTGTGGCCCCGCGCGCGCCCGCCCGCATCCGCAGGCGGCGCCCGGGCCGACGCGCGCGCCGGGAGGGCGTGGGGAATGTGGCCGGAACGTCCCCGGGTGATTGCCCGGTTTCGGGGCCACTCCCTAGCATGGGCCGACCGCACGGAGGAGGGCACATGCAATTGCGTCACGAACCCCAGGATCCCCCGCCACCCCTCATCGACATGCACACCCCGAGCGTGGCCAGGATGTACGACTGGCTCCTGGGCGGCGTGGAGAACTACGCCAGCGACCGGGAGGCGTGTGCGAAGCTGCTGGAGATAGCACCGAGCACGCAGCTGCTGGCCCGCAACAACCGGGCCTTCCTCACCCGGGTCGTGCGCACGCTCGTCGAGGACTACGGCATCCGCCAGTTCCTCGACCACGGTTCCGGCCTGCCCACCCAGGACAACGTCCACGAGGTGGCCCAGCGCGCCCACCCCGCCTGCCGGGTCGCGTACGTCGACAACGACCCGATGGTCCTCGCGCACGCCCAGACCACCCTGCACGACAACGCCGGCACGCTGGTCATCTCCGAGGACATGCGCGAGACCGAGCGGATCCGCCGGGCCACGGACCGCTTCCTCGACTGGGGGCAGCCCATGGCCGCCCTGTTCGTGTCGGTGCTGCACTGCATCCCGGACACCGAGGACGACCGCTCCCCCGCCGCCGTCGTGCGCCGCACGGCGGAACTGCTGCCGCCGGGCAGCTTCATGGTGATCTGCCAACTCGTGAGCGACGACGCCGAGGTGCGCGAGCAGGTCACCCGGCTCATGGACGTCAGCACCCACGGGAACTGGGGCCGGGTGCGCGAGCCGCACGAGGTGGCGCGCTACTTCGACGGTCTGGAGATCCTGGAGCCCCGCCTCGTCGACGTGGTCGACTGGCGGCCGGACTCCGCGCCGCCGCCGCCCGAACGCCGTCCGAAGGACTGGGTCGAGTGGGGCGGCGTCGGGCGCCTGTCGCGCTGAGCACTGCCGGCGACCGCCCCGCGCGGGCGGTCGCTCACTCGCTCGCGAAGGCGTCCCGCGCCTCCAGGATCATCTCCCTGCTGCGGTCCCGGGAGGCCGCGGCGACCCGCAGGTTGCTCAGCGCGTTGCGGTGGTCGTCCAGGGCGCGGGGCCGGGTCACGTAGTTGGCGCCGTTGATGTGCTCGACGTAGGCGAGTTCGCCGGGGCCGCCGTCGCGGAAGGTGAGGTGCGTGATCGGGTACGGCGGGGCGGCGACGTAGCCGGAGGTCATGTCGAGGATGCGGATGTTGACCCGGGCGGTGTCGCCCGCCTCCAGCAGGTACGTGAGCTGCTCGCGCATCACCTGCGCGTTGCCGCAGCGGCGCTTGAGGATCCCCTGGTCCAGCAGCGCCGTCAGCCGGGGGACGTCGCCGTCCATCAGGCGCAGTCGGCGTTGGGTGCGCAGCTGCACGACCCGCTCGATCTCCTCGGCGGGGGCGCTGGGCATGACGGCCCTGACCATGTGCCGTGCGTAGGAGGGCAGTTGGAGGATGCCGGGGACGACGAGGTTCTCGTAGACGCAGATCTCCTCGGCCTCGCCCTCCAGTTGGATCAGGCGCCTGAGGAAGCCGGGGGTCACGTCGCTGTACTGCTCGTACCACTCGCGGTCCTGGGCGAACTCCAGGAGGCGCTCGATCGTCCGCCGCTCCTCGGCGTCGAGGCCGTAGTGGTGGACGAGGTCGTGGACGTCCCGGGCCTTGGGCGGGCTCTCCCCGCGCTCCAGACGGCTGACCTTGGAGACGGAGCCGCGGATCACCGCCGCCACCTGTCTCAGGGTGAGCCCCCGGTCCTCGCGGTGCCCCCGCAGGGCCTGGCCCAGCACGCGCCCGGCCGCCGCCCGACCCGGTTCACGCTCCAACGGCAGTACGGAGGCGAGGGGATCGGGTGACGGCTCGGACGTCGGCTCGGGGAGGGCGGACATACGGACTCCAATGCGACGGGGACGGGTCCCGGTCCTCAGAATGGAGTGTCAGCCCCTGCCATCCAAGCTTTGGCCTACGATATGAATGTCATCCGGTCAGTCGGTTCGACTCAGTCGGTCGAAGTCAGTCGGTCGAACTCGGATCGCTTGGCGCCGTCGATGAAGGCCTCCATCTCGGCCGCCGTGAACACCAGCGCCGGTCCGTCCGGATGGCGGGAGTTGCGCACCGCCACCTCTCCGCCCTCCAACGCGGCGACCTCCACACAGTTCCCGTTGCCCACGCTGGCACTGCTCTTCACCCAGACCGCGCCCGGAATCCCGCTCGCCGCGACGCCATTGTGTAACCGCATGACCCTGCCCCTCCTCATCGGCCACCCCCGGTGGGATGGCATGACAAGCACTCCTCAGCATGCTAGCCGGCCCCCGGGCGCCTGGAAGTCCCTCGAAAGGGTTGGGCATTTCGGGCTAAAGGCCGGTGCGCCGCCGGGACGGGCCCGTGCCCCCTCGCCATAGTCGTCCGTGGCGACCGCCCGGTCGCCGCCCCGGACGTGTGGCGCGCCCGGACGGACGTCTTCGTAGAGGAGCCGGCTCATGCTGCAACCCACCCGGACCGTTCTCGCCCTCGCGGCCGGCACCCTGACGCTCGGCCTGCTCGGTGCGGGCGTCTCCGCCGCCGACACCGCCCCCGTCGACGAGGGACCCGCCTCGGTCGGGCTCGCCGCCGGGCACCCCGGCGGGGACGAGTACGACTCCGAGGGCTACCACCGCGCCTACGGCAAGGTGGTCTCGAAGGGACCGCTCAGCGTCCGCAGCCACCCCACCACGCACTCCTACCTGCTGGGCAAGGTGCACCCGCACCGGAAGCTGGCGCTGGAGTGCAAGACCCGCGGGCAGAAGGTCGACGGCAACGACCTCTGGTACCTCCTGGACCTCAAGCGTCACGAGAACGGCGACAACGGCACGGAGCCGCTCGACGGAATGCGGGAGTCTCAGGACGGCGACGCCTCCCGGAGCGCCGCCGAGGGCCACAAGGGCCACGCGGAGCACCGCGGCGCCTGGGTCTCCGCCCGCTACGTCAAGAACCTCACCCCGGTGAAGTGGTGCCGCTTCTGACCCACCGCCGGCCCGGCTGATCCGGAAGGCGAACTAGCGGCCCGGTCGGTCGACGGGGCGTACGGTACGGGGACCCACGCACTCGCCGCCGTACGCCTCCACCCGGGCCCGCAGTTCCCGGTCCGCCGTGACGACGACCCGGCGGCGGCCCTCGCCGGCCGCCGCCACCAGTTCCACGATCCGGTCGTCCCCGCTGCCCGGCGCCTCCTCCACCCGCACGCCGGGCACGGAGTCGACGCCCCGGGCGGCGCCCTCGACGACGAGCACGATCTCCTCCCCGCGCCCGCGCTCCGCGAGCCGGTCGCGCAGCCGCTCGGCGGCGCCGCGCCGGTCGCGCCACCAGCCGTCGGGGACGGAGCCGACGACGTTCGCTCCGTCCACGATCAGCAGGGTCGCCCCGCGACCGGGCTCGTCCCCTTGCACGGCGCTCAGAAGTCCCCGTAGTTGACCTGCCACGTGGGCAGGCCCATCCGGCGCCAGACCGCGACCACCCGGTCCCGGTCGTCGAGCGACACCCGCACCGCGAAGCGGTCGCGTACGTGCGCGTCGAACAGTTCGGCCTTCACGACGTCGTCGCGCCGGGTGTCGCCGGCGGCCCGCATCCACAGCTCGTCGTAGGGCACCCCGTGCCGGCGCAGCCAGGACTCGGTCTGCGGCCGGTGTTCCTCGCTCCGGCCCGACAGCAGGACGATCACGTCTCCGTCGGCCCGGCGGAAGGCGTCCAGGGCGTGCTTGACCGACTCGTTCAGCAGGTCGAGTTCGCAGCGCGAGAAGTCGTACGGGCCCCGGTCCCCGGTGAGCGCGAGGGTGCCGTCGATGTCGCACATCACGGCGGCGGGCAGCGCGGGGTCGGGCACGTACGGCGTCACCTCGGGCGTCGTCCCGGAGCCGGAGCCGTTGAGCCACTGCGCCGTCAGTCGCCAGCCGCCCTTGCGCGCCTGGCGGTGCTTGTCGGCGAGGATCCGGATGATCTCCTCGCCCACCGGGTTGGCCCGGGCCGCGTCCCGGCGCAGGCACTCCTCCAGCGGGACGTCGGTGAAGTCGTGCACGACGAAGGTGGCGCGCCCGCCCACGGCTGCCTTGAGCCGCTTCGGGATGTGCTTGGTCAGGTGGGTGTTGTCGACCACCACGTCGAAGCCGCCCTCGACGGCCGCGCGCACCGCCGCGTCCTGGACGCTCAGCACGGTCTGTTCGTGCTCCCAGGAGCGGCCCCGTGCCGGATCGGGCAGGTCGAGCATCGCGCGCAGGTCGTCCAGGTTGACGCGACGCATCCGGCCGCCGGACCGGGCCTGGAGGGCGCGGGCCTCGGTGGTCTTGCCGGAGGCGGGCAGCCCGGTCATCAGGTGCACGACGGGCAGGTCGGGGCGCGGTTCGCCGTCCGGGACGGCATCGGCGGCCGGGGACGGCGCCGCGGCGCGGGCGGGGGCCGCGGAGGCCGTCCGCTTCGGCGCGGGGGCGGGTCGGGGGGCGGGGGCCGGCGCGGGCGCGCGGTGTCCTCCGGGCGCGTCCGGGCCGTCCTCCTCCTCGCCCAGGAAGGGGTTGGCCGTCTCCGGGCGCAGCTGCCGCCAGGTGGTGAGTTCGGTCGACCGACCCTCGAACCGGGTGAACATCGCGGGTCGGATCCGGCGGTCGTCCAGCGTCTTGACGGCGTGCGCGAAGGCGGCCCGGTCCCCGGACAGGTGCGCGAGGCCCGCGTAGGCCTCGTCGATCGCCCGCTCGTGACGGGCGGCCGCCTCCTCCAGGCCTTCGACGACCTCGCGCACCCACTGGTCGAACTCGTCCGGCACCTGCTCCAGGAGGGCGTCGAGCGGCTTGCCGCCCGCGGCCTCGATCTCGGCGACGGTGCAGTTCAGGGCCTGGGCGACCAGCTTGACGGGCCGGTCGGCGAAGCGCTGGATGCCGTGGCCGCGCCAGATGTCGCGCTCGGTGACACCGGTGACGACCTTGTGCAGGCGGACGTACTCGGCCAGCTTGGCCTTGGCGCGGACGCCCGAGGCGAAGCGCAGGACGAAGCCCTCGGCCTCGGTGCCGGTGGTCGGGGACCCGCCGGGCAGGGTGTTCGATTCGGCGAGGGCGAGCAGTTCGGGAAGCGGCATGGCGGGCCAGACGGTGACGACGGACCCGATGCCCCGCCAGTGTTCGGCGGCCTCGGTGAGCGGGACCTCGGCGCCGTCGGGGCCGAAGGCGGCGAGCAGGACGAGGTCGCGGCGGTCGCCGTAGTTGACGACGATCCGGTTCTGCGGGAAGAGGATCTCGGCGAGGTAGGTCACGCCCGGTATCAGGGCCGCGGTGTCGCTGCCGGCCAGGCGGCGCTGCGCCCAGGTCGCCTGCGTGCTGGTGAAGGAGGCCTTGGAGGCGACGTGCCAGCGGTCCGCGTAGTGGAAGACGACGGCGAGGCTGCCGTCGACCTTGTCGTACACCTCGAACGGTTCGTCGGGCAGGGCGGGCGCGTACGGCATCCGCGCCTCGTGCTCGCCGACGTTGAAGAACTTCGGCAGCGGCAGGGCCACGACCGCGCCGGTGGCGTCGTCGGCGACGAGTCCGCGGCAGCGCGTGGTGACCTCGTTCCAGACCTGCCCGTACTGCGCGGCGCGCGTGTACGTGTAGATGGAAAGGGGCAGTTCGGGGTGGCGCTTGCGGGTCACGTGGCCCGCGTCGATGGCCGCCGCCAGGTCCTGGGCGGGCAGCAGGTCGTGCAGAGTCAGGTGGTCCTGGCTCATGGGTTCCTCCCGGTTCGAGATGGCTCATCTTCGCCTGCGGGAGGAGCTCACCGGTAGCGATTATGGCCGCTCTCACGGCGGTGACCGGGGGTTTCCCAGGGCCTGTCGTCAAACTCCCGTCGTCGCCCGCAGACGGGAGTTTGACGACAGGCCCTAGTGGGAGACGCAGAGTTCGTTGCCCTGCGGGTCGGTGAGGGTGGTCCACCGGTAGGGGCCCTGTCGGCCCTCGTGGAGGTGGGTGGCGCCCCGGGCGAGGAGGCGTTCGACGAGCGGGGCCGGGTCCTCGTCACCGGTGCGGACGTCGAGGTGGACGCGGTTCTTGACCCGCTTGTCCTCCGGGACGAGCTGGAACAGGACGCGGGGGGCGCCGGCGAGGCCCCCGGGGTGGCGGATGGCGGTGCCGGCCTTCCAGACGAGGGCGCCGCGGTGGGTGGTGGTGTCCTCCTCGGTGGCCTGGCCCTCGGCGACCATGCGGCGGACGAAGGCCTCGTCGGTCGGTTCCACTTCCCAACCGAGGGCGTCCGCCCACCAGTCGGCGAGGGTGTGCGGGTCGGTGGAGTCGAAGGTCACCTGGAACGTGTAGGCCATGGCGGGACCCTACCGGCCGGCCGTCCGGGCGCGGGGGCGACAGGCCAGGCACCAGGCGGCGCAGGTGAGCAGCCAGGCGCCGGCGGCGATCCACAGCAGGACCTCCCCCAGGGGGCGCAGTGGGGGCACGCCGGTCGCGGTGGCGGCGGACAGGCAGGCGGTGGCGGTCATGCCCAGCGGGAAGACGGTGGACCAGCGGCGGATGTCGTAGTGCGGGCGGGGGCAGCGGGCTTCGGCGACGAGCAGGACGACGTACCAGACGAGGGAGAGGCCGAGGGCCACGAGGGTGGTGGCGCGCAGGGCGGTGTGGGCGGCGCCGGTCCACAGGGGGGAGGCGGTGAGGCCGGCGCCGGTGAGGGCGGTGATGGACAGGGCGCCGCCCGCCACCCAGTGGTCGCCCGCGCCGCCGGTGACCTCGTGGAGGTCGAAGCTGCGCAGGGCGAAGAGGTAGAGCGGCAGGCCGAGGCAGAAGAGGGCGAGGGCGGCCTCGGCGAGGTGGTCGAGGTGGTGGGCGGCGGCGAGGGTGGCGGCGAGGTTGGCCAGTCCCTGGGTGGCGACGCAGACGAGGAATGCGGCGCCGGGCATGCGGCGGTGCCAGTGGCGTACGACGCAGTACAGCAGGACGGGCCAGAGCACGGCGGCGAGCAGCAGCAGACCGGCGGCGGCGCGGTGCATCCCGAGGGGGACGAGGCGGGCGCCGAGGACGGTGGTCGCGGCGACGGCGGTGAGGGCGGCGGGGGTGTCGGCCTCGGCCCGGAAGCGCTCGCGGTCGCCGACGAGCCGGGCGAGGAATTCGGCGGCGAGGACGAACCAGAGGGCGGCGGCGAGGGCCAGCGCGGCCCGTGACAGGAGGGTGCGGCCGATGAGTTCCAGGCCCGTCGAGAGGATGCCGGGGGCCATGACGGCGGCGCCCGCGGCGGGCGACAGTGCGGACCACCGGTTCCGCAGGGGTGCGCGACTCATACGGGGCATCGTGCCGGGCGGGGCGCGCTTTCGTGGTCAGCGCACGCCGCGCGGGCGGAACTGGACGCTGACGCGGGGGCCGACGGCGCGGGTCGTCTTGGGGACGGCGTGTTCCATGGTGCGCTGGCAGGAGCCCCCCATGACGACGAGGTCGCCGTGACCGAGCGGCAGCCGCAGGAGGGTGGGGCCGCCGTCGCGGGGGCGCAGGAGGAGGTCGCGGGGGTCTCCGACGGAGAGGATCGCGACCATGGTGTCCTCGGTGGCGGAGCGGCCGGTGCGGTCCCCGTGCCAGGCGACGCTGTCGCGGCCGTCGCGGTAGAGGCACAGGCCGGCGGTGACGAAGGGTTCGCCGAGTTCGGCGGCGTAGTGCCGGTCGAGGGCCGTGCGGGCTTCGGTGAGCACGGGGTGCGGGAGGGGTTCGCCCTGCCCGTAGTGGGCGAGCAGGCGCGGTACGGGCACGTCGCGGTCGTACATGCGGCGGCGCTCGGCGTACCAGGGCACCTCGGCGGCGAGGTGTTCGAAGAGGGCGTCGGCGCCGGTGAGCCAGCCGGGGAGGTGGTCGACCCAGGCTCCGGCCCCCAGGACGGTGCGTCGGAGCGGCGCGAGCGGGCCGAGCCGGATCTCGTCGGTCTGGTCGAAGAGCGAACCCTGGAGTGCGTGCATGGCTCCACCGTAACCCCGAATCCGAACATGTGCTCGATTCGATGGGTTCGGGTCGGCCCGGCCCGGCCGGGAGGGTTGCCGGGGCCCCGGTCCCCCGGCAACCTCGGTCGTGACCTGATCATCCTGTTCCCCCGGGAGGCAAGCGTGTCCGTCGCGTCGAGTCGTGCGTCCGGCAGTTCCGAGGTCCCGCTGTTGCGCGAGACGATCGGGGACAACCTCGACCGGACGGTGGGACGGTTCCCCGACCGCGACGCCCTCGTCGACCTCGCGGCGGGCCGTCGGTGGACGTACGCCGAGCTGGCGGCGGACGTGGACGCGCTGGCGCTGGGGTTGCTGGACCTCGGGATCGTCAAGGGCGACCGCGTCGGCATCTGGGCGCCGAACCGGGCCGAGTGGGTGCTGGTCCAGTACGCCACCGCGAAGATCGGGGCGATCCTGGTCACCGTGAACCCCGCCTACCGTTCGCACGAGCTGGAGTACGTGCTGCGGCAGTCCGGCGCGCGGCTGCTCGTGGCCGCGCCGCGCTTCAAGACCTCCGACTACGCGGCGATGATCGAGGAGGTCCGGCCGCGCTGTCCGGAGCTGGAGTTCACCGCCCTGCTGGACGGTCCGCTGTGGGACGGCCTGGCACGCCGGGGGCGGGAGCGCGACCCGGCCGAACTGGTCCGGGCGCAGGCCGCGCTGGAACCGGACGACCCGATCAACATCCAGTACACGTCGGGGACCACGGGGTTCCCCAAGGGGGCCACCCTGTCCCACCACAACATCCTCGACAACGGGTTCTTCGTCGGGGAGTCGCTCGGGTACACGGAGGCGGACCGGGTCTGCGTCCCGGTGCCCTTCTACCACTGCTTCGGGATGGTCATGGGCAACCTCGCGTGCACGAGCCACGGCGCGGCGATCGTGATCCCGGCGCCGGCCTTCGACCCGGTGGCCACGCTGGCGGCCGTCGAGGCGGAGGCCTGCACCTCGTTGTACGGCGTCCCGACGATGTTCATCGCCGAACTGGCCGTCGCAGACTTCGACACCTACGACCTGTCGAGCCTGCGGACCGGGATCATGGCGGGCTCGCCCTGCCCGGTGGAGGTGATGAACGAGGTGATCGGGCGGATGGGGATGACGGAGGTGTCCATCTGCTACGGGATGACGGAGACCTCGCCGGTGTCCACGCAGACCCTGCCGGGCGATCCGGTCGAGCGCCGGGTCTCCACCGTCGGCCGGGTCGGACCGCACCTCCAGGTCAAGGTCATCGATCCGCGCACCGGCGAGACCGTCCCGCGCGGCACCCCCGGCGAACTGTGCACGCGCGGGTACTCGGTGATGCTCGGCTACTGGGGGGAGCCGGAGAAGACCGCCGAGGCCGTCGACCCCGGCGGGTGGATGCACACCGGCGACCTCGCGGTCATGGACGAGGAGGGCTACCTCGCCATCACGGGCCGGATCAAGGACATGGTGATCCGGGGCGGCGAGAACCTCTACCCGCGCGAGATCGAGGAGTTCCTGTACTCCCACCCCGACGTCCTGGACGTACAGGTCATCGGCGTCCCCGACCCGAAGTACGGGGAGGAGCTGATGGCCTGGGTGCGGATGCGGGAGGGGGCGGCGCCGCTCACGGCGGACGCGGTGCGCGCGTACTGCGCGGGCCGGCTGGCCCACTTCAAGATCCCGCGCTACGTCCACGTGGTGGACGAGTTCCCCATGACGGTCACCGGAAAGATCCGCAAGGTCGAGATGCGGGCGATGGCCACCCGACTGCTCGGCCTGGACTAGATCCCGTCCCCCGGGTCGGGGGCGCGGCGGACGCGGGCCAGGAGGAGGACGGTGTCGTCGTTCGGCGGGTCGGGCAGCAGGGTGGCGACGATCCGGTCGGCGCAGTCCTCCAACGGCCCCTCGACGGCGGCGAGTCGCCGGCGCAGGGCGTCGAGGCCCGCGTCGATGTCCCGGTCCCGGGCCTCGATGAGGCCGTCGGTGTACAGGGCCAGTACGGCCCCGTCCGGCAGCTCGACCTCGGTGGAGCCGAAGGCGACCCCGCCGACCCCCAGGGGGACGCCCGGCGCCCCGGCGACGGTCTCGACGGCGCCGTCGGGGCGGCGGAGCAGGGGCGGCGGGTGTCCCGCGTTCGCGAGGAGGGCGCGGCCGGTGCGGGGGTCGTAGAGCAGGCACAGGCAGGTGGCGAGCTCGATCCCCGCCTCCTGGGCGCACCGGTCGAGTTCGGCGAGCAGGGCCGCCGGGTCCGGGCTGTGGCGGGCCAGCGCCTTCGCGGTGATGCGCAGCCGGCCCATCGACGCGGCGGCCGGCACGCCGTGTCCCATGACGTCGCCGACCAGGAGGGCGACGCGCCCGTCGGACAGGTCGATCACGTCGTACCAGTCGCCGCCGACCTCGGTGACCCGACTGCCGGGGAGGTAGCGGTGGGCGACGTCCACGTACGGGCCGGTGGTCAACGCGCTCGGCAGCAGGGCGCGTTGCAGGGTGAGCGCGATGTCCTGGACGTGGCTGTAGAGGCGGGCGTTGTCCAGGCAGAGGGCGGCGCGGGAGGCGAGTTCGGCGGCGAGGCTGAGGTCCTGTCCCGTGAAGGCCGGGCGGGCGGCGGAGCGGCCGAAGACGGCGACGCCCTGGACGGTGTCGCGGGCGACGAGGGGGGCGATGAGCAGGGACGTCAGTCCGCTGTCGAGCAACAGGCGGGCGCGGTCGGGGTGCAGGACCGTGGAGGCGGCGAAGTCCTCGTCCACGGGTACGCACAGGGGCCGGCCGGTCTCCAGGGTGCGGTGGATGTCGGAGCCGGGCGGGTAGGTCACCCGCTCCAGGCCGCCGACGAGTTCGTCGGCGGGCGGCGGGAGGGTGGTGCCGGCCGCGATCCTGCGCGTGTACAGGGGCAGCAGGGGGTCGAAGGCCTCGGAGGGGTGCAGCCACTCGACGAGTTCCACGACGGAGGCGTCGCAGAAGTCCGGTACGGCGACGTCGACCAGTTCCCGGGCGGTGGTGCCGGTGTCCAGGGTGGTGCCGACGCGGGCGGCGGCCCGGTCCAGCAGGGCGAGGCGTTGGCGGGCCTCGGTGGCCTCCAGCAGGGCCCGTTCCCGGTCGGTGACGTCGACCATCATGCCGCCCACCCCGGGCCGGGTGCCGACGGCTCCGCTGAGCGGGAAGAAGCTGACCGAGCGGACCTGGTCGCGGTCGGGGCGACCGGGGGTGCGCAGTCCGACGAGGAGGCCGACCACGGGCGCGCCGCCGTCGGCGACGGTGCGCAGGACGCGTTGGAACTCCCCGCCGTCGGAGGTGAGCATGACGTCGGCGCTGCGGCGCCCGAGGTGGTCGCGCAGGGGCAGTCCGTCCATGTCGGCGAGGGCCTGGTTGAGGTGGGCGTAGCGCAGGTGCTCGTCGAGCATGACCAGGCCGATGGGGCAGGTCTCGAAGAGGGTGTCGACGAAGGCGAGGTTCGTCTTGACCCGGTCGAGCTCGTCGCTGCGGCTGGCCAGGGCCATGACGACGCCCTCCCCGGCGTCGCCGGCGACGGGGAAGACCCGGAACCCGCAGTCGAAGACGGTGCCGTCGCGGTGCAGGGCCCGCATCCGGACCCGCCAGTAGCCGAGCGCGCGGGCGCGTTCGACGAGCAGGCCCGCGCCGTCGGGCCCGCCGGCCGGCGGGTCGGGGAACAGGGTGGCGGCGGGGTGTCCGAGGACGGCGTCGGCGGGGTGTCCGAAGAGGTGTCGGGCGCCCGGACCCCAGTAACGGACGCGGCCGAGGTCGTCGAGGCCGAACACGGCGACGGGGACGTGCTCCAGCAGCGAGCCGGGCTCGGACCGGATCGGACCGGGGCCCTGAGCGTCCTCCGGTCGGTCCGATGGCACCACAGGCCTCCTTCGCGCGGGGCGCGCGGGTGGCCGTATCCGCCCGGGCGGGGCGGAGGGCCTGCCTTCATTCTGCGGCCGGGACCCACCCCCCGCGCGCCCGGGCCGACCCCCGCGGGCGCTCACCGATCCGGGCGGGGAGACGTCCGGTGTCGTGTCTCGGGAGGCCGAGGCGGGAGCCATCGCGGAGCGCGGGCGACCGCCCGGCACCGCGGGCCCGGTGCGACCCCGTGGCGCCGGGCGCGGCGGGGCGGACAGGATCCGGGGGACACGGCCCGGTGGGACCGGGTCGGTCAGCCGCCGGCGGCCCGGCGGGGGGTGTCGAGGACGGTGTTGCCGGTGACGGCGCCGTCCGTGCCGGAGACGGTGACGGCGTGGCGGACCCCGTCCGGGCCCACGACCACCGCGCGCCAGGCGCTGCCGCCGCCCTCCTGGGCGACCGTCCGCACGGACTCCACCCTGCCGCCGGGAACCGCGGCGGCGGCCTTCTCCGCCGCCTGGCCGATCGGCAGGGACGGCAGGGGTGCCGGGGCCTTGCCGATCCGGTCCCCGTCGTCGAGTCGGCGCGCCTGCCGCTCCCCCGGGGCGCCGCGACGCTCCCCGGGGCCCTCGGCGGCGCGCCGCTCCCCGGGTCCGGCCGGGTGGGCGGCCCGGGGACCGCCGGGCGCACCGGGCTCGGACCAGACGAAGCGGGCCGCGCGTTCGTGCCGGTCGCGGTGGTGTTCGGCCGCGGCCACGGCCACCACCGCGGCGCCGCCCACGACCACCGCGGCGGCGCCCACCGCGAGCCGGCGGGCGCCCCGACCGCGCGGTACCAGGCGGGCGAGGCCCGCGCGCGGGGCGGCGCCCCGCGGCGCGGTGCCGGACGGTTCGGGAGCCGCGGCGGCGGCCGGGTCGGACGGGGCTGCCGACACGGACGACTCGGACGGGGCTGACGGGGAGGACGGGTCGGACTTCGGCGGCAGGGGCTCGGGCATGCGGGGACTCCTCGGACACCACCGGGCACCGCGCCCGGCTCGACCCCGAGCATGCCGAGGCCATGCTGAAGCCCACCTGAAGCCGGCTGAAGACCCCTTCAGCCGGCCGCCGGCCGGGCCTGAGACCCTGGGCGCCATGCGCGTACTGGTGGTGGAGGACGAACGACGCCTGGCCGTGGCCCTGCAACGCGGCCTGCGGTCGGAGGGGTTCACGGTGGACGTGGCCCACGACGGGCCGACGGGGCTGTGGATGGCGACCGAACACGACTACGACCTGATCGTGCTCGACATCATGCTGCCCGGTCTGAACGGCTACCGGGTCTGCTCCCGGCTGCGCGCGGCCGGCAACGAGTCGGGGATCCTGATGCTGACCGCGAAGGACGGCGAGTACGACGAGGCCGAGGCGCTGGACACCGGCGCGGACGACTTCCTGTCGAAGCCCTTCTCCTACCTGGTCCTCGTGGCCCGACTGCGCGCCCTGGGACGGCGTACGGGCCGACGCGGCCCGCGGGTCCTGGAGTGCGGCGACCTGCGGCTGGACCCGGCCCGGCACACGTGCGCGCGGGGCTCCACGCAGATACGGCTGACGGCACGCGAGTTCGCGGTGCTGGCGTACCTGGCCCGGCGGCCCGGCGAGGTCGTGCCCAAGCGGGAGATCCTGGAGCAGGTGTGGGACACCGCCTTCGCCGGCGATCCCAACGTGGTCGAGGTGCACGTGAGCGCCGTGCGCCGGAAGATCGACGCGCCGTTCGGCCGGGCCGCGCTGGAGACCGTACGCGGTGTCGGCTACCGACTGGCGGCCGACGGTGGCTGACCCGACCTCCCGGTGGACGACGCGGGTCCCCCGGATCCCCCGCGCCCGCCGGCTCCCCCACGTGCCCCGCCCCCGGGGGTCCCGACCGACCGGCCGCCCCGGCCGCCCGCGCCGCTCCGCCGGGCGGCTGCGCGCCCTGGCCCGGATGTCGCCGTGGCCCCCGCCGGGGCGACGGCCGTGGCGCCCGCTGCGGCGCCTGTGGCCCACCACCGTCCGCGCCCGCGCCACCGTCGGGGCCTCTCTGGTGGTCGCGGCCGCGCTGGCGGTCGCCTCCTTCGCCCTGCTGCGGCTGTTGG
The DNA here is from genome assembly GCF_040650855.1 of Streptomyces sp. NPDC048606. Classification (NCBI taxonomy): domain Bacteria; kingdom Bacillati; phylum Actinomycetota; class Actinomycetes; order Kitasatosporales; family Streptomycetaceae; genus Streptomyces; species Streptomyces sp. NPDC048606. The sequence goes on from NZ_JBEZIB010000028.1 coordinate 115,108, forward strand.
AGGCCGACCTGCTGCGCAACGCCGAACGGGACGCGCGGCAGCAGGCCGTGACCGTGGCCGGGCTGGCGGCGTCCGGGCAGCTCGACCGGATGCGGGCGCCACTGGACGGGGTGGACTTCGTGCAGGTGGTCAACGCGCGCGGCCGGGTGCTGCGGGCCACCCCGAACCTGACCGGGGTGCCGCCGCTCGCGCCCGTACGACCCGTGCGCCCCGGCACCGCCCTGCACACCTGGCGGATCCGCCCGCTGGGCGGCGAACACCGCCTGCGGGTCGTGGAGCTCACCACCGACACCCCGCAGGGCATCGTCACCGTCTTCGTCGGCACCTCCCTGCGCGACGTGGACGCCGCCGACGACACCACCGCCGCCGCGCTCGCGGTCGGCGGGCCCCTGCTCCTCGCCACCGTGGCGCTGGTGACCTGGCGGGTCACCGGCCGCGCCCTCGCACCGGTCGAGGCGATCCGCGCCGAGGTCGCCGAGATCACCGACCGCGACCTGCACCGGCGGGTCCCCGTACCCCCCACCCGTGACGAGGTGGCCCGGCTGGCCCTGACGATGAACGCCACGCTGGACCGGCTGGAGTCCTCCGGGATCCGGCACCGCAGGTTCATCGCCGACGCCTCGCACGAACTGCGCAGCCCCGTCACCGTGCTGCGCACCCAACTGGAGGTGGCCCTGGCCGTCCGCGACCCGGAGCTGTGGCCGGAGCTGATCGGCGGTGCGCTGGAGGACGTCGAACGCCTCCAGCACCTCTGCGCCGACCTGCTGCTCCTCGCCCGCCTCGACGCCGCGCAGCCGATGGCGTCGACCCGGTTGGACCTGGGGGCGGTGGTGCGCGACGTCGTGGGGACCAGGTCGGGCGACCGGGTGCCCGTACGGCAGCGGCCGGCGGAGGGGGTGTGGGTGGAGGGCGGCGAGCTGTGGCTGGCCCGGGTGGTGACGAACCTGCTCGACAACGCGCAGCGGTTCGCCGACCGGCGCGTGGAGCTGGTGCTGCGCTCGACGGCGGACGGGCGCGGGGGACGCACGGCCGTGCTGGAGGTGCTCGACGACGGTCCGGGGGTGCCGGCCGAGGACCGGGAGCGGATCTTCGAACGGTTCACGCGGCTCGACGACTCCCGCAGCCGCGACCACGGCGGCGCCGGGCTGGGGCTGGCCATCGCCCGTGACCTGGCGGCCCACCACGGAGGAACGCTGACGGCGGAGGAGGCCCCGGTGGGCGCCCGGCTGGTGCTCCGCCTCCCCTCGCCCGGCCCGCCCACGCCGTGAGGTCGCCCCCGGGCCGTGAGGTCGCCCCGGGGCCGGTGTGCGGTGGGCCGGAGGGGGGCCGCCCGGTCCGGGGCCGGGCCTCCGATCGGGAACGCTGCGCCCGGCGCGCCCCGGGCCGGTCGGTGCGCGGGCGCGCGGGCCCGTCCGGGGCGCCTGCCCGAGGCGGTCCCCGGTACCCGCGAACGAGTGACGGTTGAGCCGCCGCCCACCGGGCAGGTGCGCTACACCTGGCCCCCGTACGGCCCCTCGTGCGCGAACGCGTGCGCCGGACGGGAGCCGCCGTACCGTGGAGGTGGCGTCCATGCGACCGAAACCCCGTCCGAGGCCCGAGGGGTCCGAGGGCCCCGAGCCGGTGCCCGAGCGGCGACCGGGTGTCCCCCGGGAGCCGGACACGGGCGCCCGCGACACCCGCCCCCCGGACCCGTCCGACCCGTCGAGGGCCTCCGGCCCGGGCCCCGGCCCCGGTGCCGGAACCGGTACGGAGCCGGACGACGGGCGTGCGACCCGTCGTCCCGTCGTACAGGAGCCCCCCGACTGACCCGCCCCGCCCCCGCACCGACCAGCAGCCCGGCACTCCCGCTCCGGAAGGCGGCCCCATGATCCAGGTGACCATTCCCCTGATCCCGACCTCGCAGGGAGGTCCGCTCATCCCCGCAGACGAGGTCACGGCCCTGCTGCGGCAGATCTCGGCCGACTGGCTGGACGCCCTGGAGGAGGACGGGGGCGCCGCGGATCCGCGGACCGTGCGCGAGCTCGCGGGCGTCCTCGAACGCCTCGCGGACGGCATCGACGTCGAATGCATCGCCTTCACCGCCGACCCGCCGCGGCACGGACGCCGGCGGCACTGAACCTCCCGCGCACCGTCCACCGCTCCCCCGAGGGAGGGCCCATGTCGCTCACCACCCCGCGTTCCGCCCGTGCCGCGCCCGGGGCGGCCCGGTCGGCGACCGCGTGCCGGCGGCTCACCCTCGGGGTCGAGGAGGAATTCCTCCTGGTCGACCGCGTGACCCGGGCCCCGGTGGGCCGGGCCCCGCAGCTGATCGCGGCGCTGGCTCCGGTGCTGGGTCCGCAGGTGCAGTGCGAGTTCTACACCACGCAGATCGAGGTGTGCACCCGTCCCGTCCGGGACGCGGGGGCCCTGCGGGCCGAGCTGGCCGGGCTGCGCGCGCTGCTGGTCACCGCCGCGCGGGAGGTGGGCTGCCTGCTGGTGGCCACCGGCACCCCGGTGATCCCGCCCGAGCGGCCGATGACGATCACCCCGCAGGAGCGCTACCTCGTCATGGCACGGCGCTTCGCCGGCGCCATCGGGGACCGCGACCAGGTGGTGTGCGGGTGCCACGTCCACGTCGGGGTCGACGGCAAGGCGCAGGCGCTGGCGCTGGCGAACCGGATGCGGCCGTGGCTGCCCGTGTTGCAGTCCCTGGCGGCGAACTCGCCGTTCGACCGGGGACTCGACTCCGGCTGGGCCGATTGGCGCGCGGTGGAGCACGCCCGGTGGCCCACGGTGGGCCCCGCTCCGCTGCTGGACGAGCGCGGCTACGACCTGGTCGCCGACGCCCTGGTCCGCAGGGCCGGGCTGCTCGACCGGCGGATGATCTACTGGTACGCCCGGCCCTCCGAGCACGTGCCGACCCTGGAGATCCGGGTCGCCGACACCAACGCCGACCTCGACGTCGTGGTCCTGCTCGCGATCCTCGTACGGGGACTGGCCGCCACCTTCCTGACCGGGCTCGCGGCGCCCGCGCCCGGCGCCCCGGCGGGGACGCGGGCCGTCCGCGAGGCACACCGACTGGCCGCCCTGGGCGGCCTGGACGGGGCGGGTCTGGACCTCCCGCACGGCCGGCTCGTACCGGCCCGCCGGCTGCTGGACCGGCTCGTGGAGGAGGCCGCCCCCGGTCTGGAGGCGGCGGGGGAACGCGTCGCCGCGGAGGTCCTCGTGGACCGGCTGTACCGGGCCGGCGGCGGAGCCTCGCGCCAGCGGGCCTCGTACGGGCGCCGGGGCCGGTTGTCGGACGTGGTCGACGACCTGGCCCGCGCCACGGCGGCGTCCTGATCGAGGCCCGCGGGCGGGGCGACGGCCGGGGCAGCGGCCGGGACGGCCGGCGCGGGCGTGTCGGCGCGGGCGGGGCGCATCCCTTTTCACCCGATTCCGCGACCGTGGCGCGCCCGCGCGCCGCGACCCGACGGGTAGAAGCGGGGTATGAGCCTGGAACACCCCGCGAAGCGGGGCGGAGAAGGACAGGACCCCTTCGCCAGACTGGCGGAGCGGGCCTCCAACTTCACGAGCAGCCCCCTCTTCTTCTTCCTCTGCCTGCTCCTGATCGCCGGCGTCGTCACGGTGCACGTGCTGAAGGTGCCCCTGTCGTGGGCGCTGCTGGTCGGAGAGTCGATGGCGGCGGTGACGCTGCTGCTCCTGGCCCTGCTGAAGAACAGCGAACGCCGGGCCGAACACGCCATCCAGCGCAAGCTCGACGCCATCGCCGCCGCCCTCCTGGAGATGGAACGGGGCGAACCCGGGCCGGCGGCGCGCGACCTGCGCAAGGCGATCGGCATCGAGGACGAGACCTGAGCGCGGGCGCGGGTCCTGTGGGGCGTCGCCTTCGCCGCCGCGATCTGACGGCTCATGATCGTGGTGAGCTCGTACGCGGTGTGCGAGGCCGCGACCGAGGT
>NZ_JBEZIB010000029.1:0-118273 GCF_040650855.1 Streptomyces sp. NPDC048606
CCTGTGCGAAGGCGTTGATCCGGGTGGTCCGGTAGTCGCCCGGCCCGCCCGCCGCGAGGGTGTCGCTGCCCAGGTAGAAGAGGAGCTCGGCCGGGCCGGCGATGACGACGGGGGGAGGCCACACGCCCCCGCGCCGTATGCGGGTAACGCGAGTAACCACCCAGGGCTTCCCGGCGGGTAACGCGAGTAACCGCCGAGGGCTTCGCTGCGGGCCCACCGGGCCCCGACGCCGACACGCCCACCACCGGCTCGCGGCGGCATCTTCGTACGCGGACCCGCCCCGTACGGCACCCCGTGACGTGGATCGGCACGCACACGATCCGGTCCCGGTCGGCGGTCGCACGGGGGAGGGCGCGCCCTGCCGCGCCGGGCCGTGGCGGACCGGGCAGGGCGCGAACCGTGCAGGGCGCGGACTCCTCGGCGGTCGGAGTCGACGTGGACACCGGGGCGTTCGGGGCAGTGGGCGGCGACCGGGTGCCCACCACGGGCAGCCGACGGGCAGAAGCGGAAGGGCGCGGGGCGCCCTGCGACCGCGCCGGGCACGCGGGCATGACGAGCCGGCCGAGGCCGGAAGCTCCGGGAGCGTCGCACTGACGGCACGGAGTATCGCGGATGCGTCACCGCCGACACAAGGGCAACAACGACACGCGCGACGATCGCGCCCGTCAGGGCGACCGTCGATTGGTTACACGTGTTCCACGTGCGATTACTTTCTCGGTCACAATGCGCGAATGGGCGTGCGCGAACCCTGGCGGGGGCCGGAAATGGGTGCTACACAATGACCTAGCGCCGTCGGTGACACGTGTAACAACACCCCGCCGGCACCACTGCGCGCCGCGGTACCGGCCACCCCTGCCGTCCCCGCTCCCGCTCGCACGGCGTCTCCCCACCCCTCCCCTCGTTCCGCCCCACCCGCGAAGCGGAACGAGTGTGCCGCCGCCCCGTGCCCCACCACCTCCCCGCTCCGTCCCCGAGGAGTCGTTCATGGCCACGCACGAGCTCACGGGTCCCCTCGACCCACTCGACCCGCCCCACCCGCCCCCCGCGCCCGCAGCCGTCCGCGATTCCCCCACGGCGGACCCCAAGACCACCACCGCCACCGCCACGGAGCCGGACGCACCTCGCCAACGCGGGCTCCTGCTCCTGCTGTTGCTCGCCAACTCCGCGATGATGGCCGTGTACATGGGAGTCGGCTCCGTCCTCCTGCCCACCCAGGTCGCCGCGATCGCCCCCGACGACAAGGTCGCCGTCCTCGGCATCGTCGGCGGCGTCAGCGCCGTCTTCGCGACCGCCTTCAACCCGATCGCCGGCGCCCTCTCCGACCGCAGCGGCCGCCGCAACCCCTGGATCCTCGGCGGAGCCTTCGGCGCCCTCCTCGCGCTGGCCCTCCTCGGCAACGTCACCACCGCCCTGCTCGTCGGCATCGGCTGGTGCCTGGTCCAGGCGACGATGAACACCTTCCAGGCCGCCGTCACCGCGATCGTGCCCGACCGCGTCCCCGCGGCCCGTCGCGGCACGGCCTCCGCCCTGGTGGGGCTGGGCATGCCCATCGGCGGCACCGCCGGCGTCCTCATCGCCTCACAGACCGCGGCGCACCCGCGTACCGGCTATCTGGTCCTCGGCGCGATCGTCGCCGCGTCCGCCCTCCTGCTGTCCCTCCTCTGCCGTGACACCGTCCGCGCCGAGCCCGCGCCGCGCACCTCACCGGCCGGCCAACTGCGCTCCTTCCTCTCCTCGTTGGCGAACCAGGACTTCCGTTGGGCCTTCATCGGCCGTGCCCTGATGGTGTTGGGCTACTTCTCCGTCGTCGGCTACCAGCTGTACATCCTGGGCGACCACATCACGCTGCCCGACGGGCTGACCCCGCCCGCCGCCCTCGCGATCCTGACACCGGTCTCGATGGTCGCCGTGGCCCTGTCCACCGTCATCGGCGGTCTGCTGTCGGACCGTTGGAACCGCCGCAAGGTGTTCGTCGGCGTATCGGCCGCCCTCGCGGGGCTGGTGATGGTGGTCCCCGTCGTCAGCCCGACCTGGACCGGCATGCTCGTCTTCAGCGCGTTGAACGGTCTCGCCTTCGGTTGCTTCATGGCCGTCGACACCGCGCTCGTCACCCTGGTCCTCCCCCGCGCCGAGGACGCGGCGCGGGACATGGGCGTCCTCAACATCGCGAACGCCGGACCCCAGATCGTCGCGCCGTTCGTCGCGTCCGCCGTGGTCACCGCGCTGGGCGGTTACACGTCCCTGTTCCTGGTCGGCGGCGCCCTGTCGCTGATCGGCGCGCTCGCCATCCTGCCGATCCGCGGCGTGCGCTGATCCCTTCCGACTCCGGCGGGTGCGTGCCGAGGGTCGCGCGCCCGCCGGTCCCGCGGCACCGCGGGACCCTCACCCCTCCCCCTCCACTCCCCCTTTTCCCACCTCCAAGGAGCCTTCCGTGAGACACCACCGCGTACTGCCGCCCGCCCTGTTGCTCGTGTGCACCGCGGCCCTGGTGGGCACCGCCCCCGCGGTCGCCTCGCCCGGGACCGCCGGCGCCCCCGACTCCACCCCCGCCGCGTCCGCGAGGTCCGCGCGGCCGACGGCTCCGCTGCGGATCCTGCTCACCAACGACGACGGCTACGACGCTCCCGGCATCCGCAAGGCCTTCGAGCGGCTGACGGCCGCCGGGCACGACGTGACCATCGTCGCCCCGCTCACCAACCAGAGCGGTACGGGGACCAAGATCACGAGCGCCCCCACGGTCACGGTGAAGCACCCCGAGCCCAAGGTGTGGGCCGTCGACGGCACTCCCGGCGACTCGGTGTCCTTCGGTCTCGCCGAGGTGTTCGCGGGACGCGCCCCCGACCTGGTGGTGTCCGGCACCAACTTCGGCCCGAACGTCGCCGGTCTCGCCACCCACTCCGGCACCGTCGGCGGCGCCGTCACGGCGCTGGAGTCCGGGGTCCCCGCCATCGCGCTGAGCACGGGCGGCCTCTCGGTGCCCGACCCGGTCACCACCGTCAACGCCATGGGCCCGACGCTCGACTTCGCGGTCAAGCTCATCGACCGGCTGCGGACCCGGGCGCGCACCGGCCCGCTGCTGCCCGAGGGGGTGGGCCTGAACGTGAACCACCCCGTCGTCGGCGCCGACGGCAAGGGGACCGCGGCCGGGGTGTCCACCACCTTCCAGGACCCCCAGACCCTCCTGCGACCGGACTTCACCGACTCCGGGGACGGCACCTGGAAGGTCGAGGTGAAGGTGGACCTGCGTCCGGCCGCGAAGGGCGGCGACGTGGAGGCGGTGGGCGCCGGCCGGATCGCCGTCAGCCCGATGAGCGCCGACTGGAACACCGGGACCGTCGATCACGTCACCACCGCGGCCCTCCTCGCCGGTATGCGTCCGTGACCCCGGCGGCCCGGGCGCGCCGGGGCCGGCGCGCGGGGCCCGCCACGTGGCCGGAATCCCGACGGGGCACGGGAGTCGACCGGCGTGCCCTACGTCGTGATCCCGGTCGGTCGGGCCCGCCCGAGTGCGCCGCGTGAGCCCGTAGGACATCGCGGACCGTCGTGGGTCGCGCCCGGGCACCCCTCACCGGGGGGTGGGTGGTGCCCGGCCTGGGGGGTCGGGCGGGCGTCGGCGTAGGCTTCGCCCAGGTACGGAGGCAAGGGGGCGGAACGCATGGCGGCCGATGCGGCACAGAGGTGGGACTCGACCCTCGATTCGGTCGTGGTGTACGCGCAGGGGGCGCTGTGTCGTCGCCTGGCCCGGGGCAGGGTGCCGGCGGACGGACGGGTGCGGGTGACGGGGCTGCCCCGTTCCCTGGATCCGGGTTCGCTGCGGGTCAACGTCCTGGGCGGCTCCGTAACACGTGTTACCGAAGCGCGTGTCGAGGTGGAGGCCGAACTGGCCGGCGCGGACGCCCCCGACGCGCTGCGGCGCGAGGTCGAGCGGCTGGACGAGGCGTACGCTGCGGCGCGGGGCCGACGGGACCGGCAACTGGGCGTGATCGAGGAGGTCCAGGCCCTGCGCCCGGTGCCGCCTCCGCGCAAGCGCGAGGACGCGCGGCACCGTCGCACCCCGGTCGACGCCTGGCTGGACCTCGCCGGGTTCGTCGACGAGCGGCTGGAGCGGCTACACGTGCGACTCGTCGAGCTGGAAGAGGAGCTGCGCGTTCTGGAGCACGAGCGCGCCGTCGCGAGCGACCGGCTCGCCCGCGCCTCCACCGACGCGCCCGCCCCGCACGTGGAGACCACCGTCTGCGCGGTCGTGACCCTCGACGCCGTCACCGGGACCGACGCGGCCACCGATACCGACGGTGCCGAGCCGGAGCGGGAGCTGGAACTGGAGCTGGAGTACGGGGTGCCGGGCGCCGTCTGGGTGCCGACGTACCGCCTGGGCCACCGTCAGGGCGACGACACCGGGCGGCTGGTGCTCCGCGCCTCGGTCGCGCAGCGCACCGGGGAGGACTGGAGCGGCGTGCGCGTCGCCCTGGCCACCGCCGACCTGCGGCGCCGCACCGACCTGCCGAGGCTCCGCTCGGTGCGCGTCGGACGCCGTCAGCCCGACCCCGCGCCGTCCGGCTGGCGCGAGCCCCCCGCCGGACTCGCGGACCTGTTCGCGGGCTACGAGGCGGCCGGCCCCCGCCCGGGCCCGCTCCCCGGCGGCGCGCTCCCCGGCGGCGCGCCCGTCGCGGCCGGCCCCGTACCGCTCCCCGTGTCCGCTCCCGTGGCGCCGACGCCACCGCCGGCCCCCCAGGCCTACGGGGCGCCGCCGCCCGCGCCCCGGGCTCCGGGCGCCGCCCCCGGCGGGGCCGCGCACGTCGCGCCGTCGGTCCGGGCCCGTACGGGCGCACGGCCCGGCGGCGGCCCCTTCGCGGGCGGCTCCGCAGTGGCCCCGTCCGCACCGTCCGCCCCCTCGGGCCCCGCGCCGACGGCGCCGCGCCCCGTGGCGCCGCCCGCGGGTCCGCCGCGGCCCGGCAACGGCGAACTCGACTACGCCGCCCTCGTGCTGCGCGGCCCCGACGAGCAGGGTGGCCGCCGCGGCCGACTGTTCCCCGGGGCGCCGTTCGATCCGGTGGCCTCGGAGTACCGTCGCCGCGCCGAGTCGGTGTCGGCGCTCGCGCTGCCCGGACACGCCGTGCGTCCCCGCGAGTCGGCGGGTTCCTTCGACCACCGCTTCGACGCCGCCGCCCGCGCCGACATCCCGTCGGACGGCACGTGGCACACCGTCACCGTCGGCGAGATCCCGGTCGGGCTGCGCACGGAGTACCTGTGCGTGCCGTCCGTGGAGCAGACCGTGTACGCGACGCTGGTCCTCTCCAACGCCACGGACCAGGCCCTCCTCGCGGGCCCCGTGGAAGTCTCGGTCGACGGCGCGTTCCTGTTGACGGCGGCGCTGCCCACGCTCGCGCCCGGCGGCGTCCGCCGGGTGGGGTTGGGGCCGGCCGAGGGCGTCCGGGTCGTCCGTCGTACGAACCTGTACGAGTCGACGTCGGGGCTGCGCAACAACACCACCGTGCTCGACCACCGCGTCCACGTGGAGCTGGCCAACCGGCTCGCGCGGCCGATCACGGTCGAGGTCCGCGAGCGGGTCCCCGTCACCTCCGAGCAGGACGTGCGGATCGAGGAGCGGGCCGACTGGAGGACCCCGGAGACCACCGGGTCCGAGCACGGCGCGGCGGAGCACCACGCGCCGGGCACCCGCGTCTGGCGGGTGGACCTGCCCGCCGGCGCCACCACCGCCCTCGAAGGCGGCTACGAGATCCGCATCCCGACCGGCAAGGCCCTGGTCGACGGCAACCGCAGGAGCTGAAGAACGCCATGACCACGGCATCCGAGCCGATCGCGCTGCCCGTGACCGCCGTCACCTGCCTGGAGGACCGCGCCCACGTCGAGCGTTCCACCGTGCTCGATCTGGAGGCCGGCGTACAACGGCTGCGGCTGGGGCCGGTCAGCGCGCTGGCCGTCGACCGGACCCTCCACGCCGAGTTGACGGCCGATCACCCGGCGAGCGTCCTCGACGCGCGGATCGTCCGCACCTGGACGCCGCGCGGTCCGCTGCCGTCGGCCGACGACTCCGCCGTACGCCGTCGCGTGCGCGCCATCGAGGAGGAACGCCTCGCCCTGGACCGGCGGCGCGACCGGCTGCGCGCCCGCCTCGACGCGCTGGGCCGGCTCGCCGCCGATCTGCTGCGGGAGATCGGCGAGGGAGCCGGCCACGGGGAGAGCGAGGCGGAGCGCTGGGCCCGCGAGCTGGACCGGGTGGACGGGGAACGCGACGCGTACGGCGAGCGGCTGCGCGCGGTGGAGGCCGAGTCGGCCGCGCTGGGCGGCGAGCTCTCGGCGGCGCAGCGGGCCCTGGAGCCGGCCGAGGAGCGGCCCGCCGAGCTGGTGGGCCACATCGAGCTGACGGTGGAGTCTGCGGTCGCCGGCCCGGTCGGGCTGGTCGTGGGTCACCTCACGCCGTGTGCCCTGTGGCGGCCCGCCTACCGTGCGGTGCTCGACGGGGACGCGCTGACGCTGGAGACGGAGGCGGTGGTCTGGCAGCGTACGGGCGAGGACTGGTCGGACGTACGGCTGACGTTGTCGACGGCCCGGTCGGCGCTGGCCGGCGATCCGCCGCGGCTGGAGGAGGACCGGCTGACGCTCAAGGAGCGTACGGCCGCCGAACGGCGCACCGTGGACGTCGAGTTGCGCGAGGAGGAGATCGGGGACCTCGGCTCGGCCCCGGTCGTGGGTCTGCCGGGCGTGGACGACGGCGGCGAGGCGCGGGTCCTGCACGCGCCCGCGCCGGTGTCGGTGCCGTCGGACGGGCGCGCCCACCGGGTGCCGCTCTCCGCCTTCACGACGGAGGCGGGCAGCGAGTACGCGTGCGCGCCCGAGCTGTCGCCGCTGGTCACGCAGGTGGTGCGGTTCGGCAACCGGTCCGGTCACGCGCTGTTGGCCGGACCGGTGGACCTGGTGCGCGGCAGCGGGTTCATCGGCCGCGGCACGCTGGACTTCACCGCTGCGGGCGCGACGGTCGAGTTGGCCTTCGGCAGCCGCGACGACCACCGGGTGGTGCGCTCGGCGGAGGAGACCCGGGAGTCCACGGGCCTCACCCAGCGGACCGTGGTCACGCGCACCGTCCGGTTGCACCTGTCGCGGTTCTCGGCGCCCGGGGAGCGGGACGAGCGGGTGGTCGTCGTGCGGGAGCGGATCCCGGTCTCGGAGGTCTCGGCGGTGGAGGTGCGCCTGCGCGGGGAGGCCTGTTCGCCGGCGCCCGGTGCCGTCGACGGCGAGGGCATCGTCCGGTGGGACGTGCCGCTGCCGCCCGGCGGGCGTCGCACGCTCACCCTGGTCTACGAACTGTCCGCGAGCTCGAAGGTCGTGGGGCTCTGACGCCGCCCCCCGGCCCGGGGCTCGGGCCGGGAAGCGGGCCGGGGATCGGGCTTCACCCGCCGATAGGTTCTTGTGGCCGTCCCAGGCAGGCGTCGACCAGGCGGCGCGCGTACGCGGCGTCCGGCGGGCCCGGCCGGAAGAGGATGCGGTACACGACCGGTGCGACGACGGTGTCGAGGACGGTTTCGACGTCGGGCGCCTCCTCGCCTCGACCGGCCGCCCGTGCCAGCACGACCTCGATCGCCTCGGCGGCGTACTGCGAGCACCGGCCGGCGTTGGCTCCGGTCGCATCGCCCACCAGCGCGTCCCTGAGGTAGGCGCGGCCGACCTCGGAGGCCATCTCCTCGACGAACTGCTCGCCCCAGGCGTGCAGGTCGGACGCCAGGTCCCCGAGGTCGGCCGGTTCGGCGTCGGGCCGCAGGTGTTCGACGGCGACGTCCGAGAGGAGTTCCTGGAGGTCGCCCCAGCGGCGGTAGACGGTCGACGGGGTGACGCCGGCCCGGCCGGCGATGAGGGGGACCGTGAGCGCGGCGCGGCCCACCTCGGCCTCCAGTTCCCGTACGGCGGTGTGCACCGCCTGCTGGACGCGGGCGCTGCGCCCGCCCGGGCGCACCATGGGTCTGGGCATGGGGGCACCTTAACGCAAAGCCGATGCGTCAGTGGGGTTCGGTCGGCCGGCCGGAGCGAGGGTGCGGAGGGGCTCGGCGCGTTCGTACGCGTGTCCCGTGCGCAGGAGGACCGCCTCGCCGAGCGGCCGTGCCATGAGTTGCATGCCGATGGGCAGGCCCTGGGAATCGTGTCCGACGGGGACGGTCAGGGCGGGCGCGCCGGTGATGTTGGCGGGTGCCGAGAGGCGTACGTAGGCGTCGGAGACGGATTCGACGGTGCCGTCGGGCCAGGTGACGCTCTCCTGTCCGGTCCGTGCGGCGGTCATCGGGACGGTGGGGGCGGCGATCACGTCGACGGTGTCCCACAGGCGCTGCCACGCCTGCCGCATGAGGGTGCGTGCCCGCCGGGCCCGCAGGTGGTCGCCGGCGGGCAGGAGTTCGCCGGCTTCGAGGAGGATGCGGACGTCGGGCGCGTAGAGCTCGGGCACGGCCCGGAGGGTGCGCTCGTGGTAGGCGGTGGCCTCGGGGACCATCAGGCCCCACTGGGTCGCCCGGATGTAGCGGGCCATCGGGATCTCGACGCCGACGAGTTCGGCTCCCAGGTCGGCGAGGCGCGCGACGGCCCGTCGGACGGCGGATTCCACCTGCGGGTCGACGTGGTCGAAGTAGTGGTTGTCCGGTACGCCCACGCGCAGGCCGGTGAGGTCCTCGTCGTCGGTCGGCCGGTGATCGACGGCCGGCAGGGGCAGGGAGTCGGGGTCGCGGGGGTCGTGGCCGGCCAGGACCGTGAGGACGAGCGCGGCGTCCTCGACGGTGCGCGCGAGGGGGCCGACGTGGTCGAGCGACCAGGACAGCGGGGTGATCCCGTGGCGGGGGACGAGGCCGAAGGTGGGCTTGAGGCCGACGACTCCGTTGAGGGCGGCCGGTACGCGGATCGAGCCGCCGGTGTCGGTGCCCAGGGCGAAGGTCGCCTGCCCGGCGGCGACGGCGACGGCCGAGCCGCCGCTGGAGCCGCCGGCGACGCGGTGCGCGTGCCAGGCGTTGCGGGTCTGGGGCGTGGTCAGGCCGTAGGCGAACTCGTGGGTGTGGGTCTTCCCCACGAGCACCGCGCCGGCCGCGTCGAGGCGCGCGGCGACGGCGCTGTCGGAGTCGGCGCGGTGTCCGACCCGTACGCGCGAACTCGCGCTGGTCGCCACGCCCGCGGTGTCGATCAGGTCCTTGAGGCCCATGGGAATCCCCTGGAGGGGGCCGGTGTCGCGGCCGGTCGCGAGGTCGCGCTCGGCCCGGCGGGCCGAGCGGCGGGCCCGCTCGGCGGTGACCGTCACGTACGCCCCGAGGTGCGCGTCCGTCGCGTCGATCCGGTCGAGGACGGATTCCACCAGTTCGGTGGGTGACAGGCGTCCGGCGCGGATCTCGCGCGCGCAGGCGGCCAGGGACAGTTCATGCGGTCGCATCGTGGTGCCCCTCCCGCGTGGGGTGGGCGGCGGTCGGGGGCGTGTCGCCGAAGTCGAGCTCGCGCAGGACGGAGACGACGGAGTGGATGTGGTCGGCGGTCGCGGCGACGGCCGCGTGGCGGTCGTCCGCCAGAAGGAGCCCGGCGCGGGCGGCCCAGCGGGCCGCCTCCAGGGGGGTGAGGTGGGCAGCGGACACGGTTGCTCGTTCCTGATCGGGGCGGCGTGGAGCGGCAGTTGGGAGCACCGCCACACCAAAGGCTAACTGTTTGCGTTAAAGCCCGCCAGAGATTACGTTGCCCAAACGCAAAGGAATCGCCTTACCAGTCGTCTTACCCGTCGCCTCATCCGTCACGGAGGACACCCCACGATGAAGACGCCCCCGACCGACCCCGACGCCGCCACCCCCCTCCCCCGCTGGACGGTCGGCGCGATCGCCGTCCACCGGGTGGACGAGGTGCCGCTCCCGCCGGCGACCGGAGCCTGGCTGTTGCCCGCCGCGACCCCGGACCTCGTCGCCGCACAGGACTGGCTCCGGCCCGACTTCGCCGACCCGGACGGCGTCCCGCTCCTGTCCAGCCACAGCTTCGCGTTCACGGTCGGCGGCCTGCGCGTCCTGGTCGACACCGGGATCGGCAACGGCAAGCGGCGCGCGAACCCGGCGTGGAACGACCTGCGCACCGACTACCTGGAGCGCCTCACCGCGGCGGGATACCCCCCGGAATCCGTCGACCTGGTGATCCTCACCCACCTCCACACCGACCACGTCGGCTGGAACACCCGTGAGGAGGACGGCGCGTGGGTCCCCACCTTTCCCCGCGCCCGCTACCTCGTCTCCCGCACGGAGCGGGAGTTCTGGGCCTCCCACCCCATGGACGCCGCGCGCCGGCAGATGTTCCGCGACTCCGTCCTGCCCGTGGAGGACGCGGGACTCCTCGACCTCGTCGACGTCCCCGCGCAGGGCGCCGACGTCGCCCCCGGCATCCGTCTGGTCCCCACCCCCGGGCACACGCCCGGCCACGTCGCGGTCCGGATCACCGACACCGACCGCGGCGCGACGGCGCTGATCACCGGGGACTGCGTCCACCATCCCGTGCAGCTGCCGTACCCGCAGATCGGCAGTTGCGTGGACATCGACCCCGCGCTGTCCGAAGCGACGCGACGGACCCTGCTCGCCTCGCTCGCCGGCGGCGACGTCCTACTCCTGGGCTCCCACTTCCCGCCGCCGACGGCGGGTACCGTCGTGGCCGACGGGCCGGGCCACCGCCTGGTCCCCGTCCCCCCGCGCCCACTGACGGCCGCTCACGACTGACGGCCGGTCACGACAGCACGCTGTACGGCCCGTCGCCGGGTCGCACAGCGTGGCTCCTGGTTCGGTCAGCAGTCGTCGCCGTAGCCTCCGCCCCAGTCGTCATCGTCGTCGTACCAACCACCGTGGCCGCCGTGGCCGTGGTCGTCGTCCCAGCCGCCGCCGGTGACGTACGTGGGGGCGTGCGTCGGGGTCGCCGCAGAAGCGGTACCCGCGGCTCCGAGGGCTGCGCCACCGGCCATCAGGACACCGATGGCGGACACCGCGAACAGTCGCTTCACTCTCAGTGCTTGCATGGTGGAACCCTTCTCGCTCGTTGTCGTGCCACTCCGCTCGCGGCGCGAGATCGGTGGTGCCTCCTCACGCCCCTCGCACCGGAGTGGGCACGGGTGGTGCGGACAGCCGCGTCGATGCGATCAGCGCGTACGCGACGTCAACGCGACCCCGTTGGGCCACGGACCTTTCGAATGGCGCACGCCGTATTTTCAAGCCTCGCGCTTCGGCGCATCACAGCGGGTCGAGGGTGTCACCCGCGGTTGCGGCTCTCAACCACCAATGCTAATCACACGTCGGCGAGCGGGCATCTCGGGCGGGCGATCCGTTCGCCGTCGACCCCCCGCCGACGGTCCGGCCGCCCGTCCCGATCACGGGCTCCACCTGCGGTTTTCCGGGCCTCACCGGAGAAGGGTCGGCGCCCGGTCCCGCGTCGAAAAGCGCGCCGCGGCCCGGCGCGACGGGTCAGCGACCGCCCGTGCCACCCCCCTCCCGGCGGTTGCGGCGGCGCCGGCCGAGGGCTCCCGCCAATCCGATCAGGCCGCCCGTGAGCGCGCCGGCCACGAGGATGCGCAGCAGGTCTTCCATGGAGTGCTCCCCACTCTGGGTCAGGTTCACCGTCGATCGTCGCTCCCCCGGCCCATCGGCCGTCCGGGCGCCTGATCAACTCCGAACGCGGACACTACCGACGTACGAACGGCCTGGCTTGGACGAATCTGACCTCGGGCCGCACCACGTCACGGCGAACGCCTCACCGCTCACGCTTCACCGCTCACACCTCACAGGGACAGGGCCCCCTCCGTCACGCGGGCGGCGGCCATCCGCACCGGGGTGGTCCCGGCCAGGGCGCGGAACTCGCGGTTCAGGTGCGCCTGGTCGTAGAACCCGCAGGCGGCCGTCACTCCGGCCGGGTTCGTCCCGACGCGGGTGAGCAGCCCCACCGCCCGGTGGAACCGCAGCACCCGGGCGGAGGTCTTGGGCGTCAGGCCGACCTGTTCGGTGAACCGGCGCACCAGGTGGCCCTGGCTCCAGCCCACTTCGCTCGCGATCCGGGCGACCTGGATCGCCCCGCCGGTGTCGGACAGCAGTCGCCACGCGTGGCCCACCTCGGGAGCCGGCCGCGGGCCACGCTCGATGCGGGCCGCGAGCGCGAGGTCCAGCAGGTCGAAGCGGGTGGCCCAGTCGCCGGTGGCCGCCATGCGCTCGGCCAGCGCCGCCGCTTCGGGCCCGAGGACGTCGCCGAGCGCCACCACCCTGTTCGTCAGCTCCCTCATCGGCACGGCGAACAACCGGTAGGCGCCCAGCGGTGTCAGTTCGAGCCGGATCGCCTCCTGCCCGCCGGGGTGGTCGCACAGCCGGGGCCCGTCCTCCAGGCCCACGACCAGCGAGCCCGTCACCGGACTGTGCGGATCCCCGGGCCGGCGGACGTGGGAGAACGGCTCGCCCAGACTGATCACCACGACGGCGCGGCCCGTGGGGACCAACCGGGCCCGGTAGGGCGTGGCCCCGGGCTCCTCCCAGTAGCCGGCGTAGCTGTGCAGGAACGGGCGGAACCGGGCGGGCCACGGCCGGGTCACCCGCCACCGACCGCCCACCCGGGTCATCTCGATCCCCCGCCCGGCCCCACCGGTACCTCCGGCACTTCCGGTACCTCCGGCCACTGCGTCCGTCCTTCCCCTCGACCCGGCGCCGCCGCCGGAAACCCGCGTGAGGTGGCGACCGCGATCCCATTAAAGTCAACACGCGTTCGACCACGCCACGTCCGAGCACCGCTCACCCGCGAGCGGGCCGACGCACGACCACGGAAGGCCGGTTCGTCAAGTGAGCACCCACGTCATCGTGTTGAACGGTGGTTCCAGTTCCGGCAAGTCCGGCATCGTCCGCTGTCTGAAGGCCGTCCTCCCCCGGCCGTGGATCAACATGGGCGTGGACGACCTGGTCGACCGGCTCCCGCCCTCCCTGCTCGGCTCGGGCTCGGGCATCTCGATCGGGCAGGGCGGAGAGGTGGTCCTCGGCGACGAGTGGCGCGCCTTGGAGACCGCCTGGACGAAGGGGGTCGCCGCCATGGCCCGGGCCGGCGCGCGCGTCATCATCGACGACGTCTTCCTCGACGGCCGCGACGGCCAGGAGCGGCTGCGCGGCCACCTCGAAGGCCTCGACGTCCTGTGGGTCGGGGTGCGCTGCGATCCCGAGGTCGCGGCGGGCCGGGAGATCGCCCGGGGCGACCGGGCGGCGGGCATGGCCGCGCTCCAGGCCGAGACGGTGCACGCGGGCGTGGTGTACGACGTGGAGGTGGACACCACCCACGCCGAGACCCTCGACTGCGCGCGCGCCATCGCCCGGCACGTGCGCTGACCCGGCTCCGTCGCGCCGAGCGGGACGGGCACCCCGCCCGGCTCGCGCGCGCCGGTGAACCGCGGTTTCGTGGAGACAGAGGCGTACGGGCCCGATGCGGCCGCGTCGGCCGCCGGACCGGGTCCTCGCCCCGAGCCCTGACGGAGGGGAGCGGAGCATGCCCGCACCACGTCCCCCCGGCGGTCGACGCCGCCGCGCGGCGGCCCTCACCGCCGCGCTGGCCTGCTGCTGCGTGCTGCTCACCGGGATCGGACCCGCCGACGCGCCCGAGGCCCCCGCACCGACACCGACGCCGACGCCACCGGTGTCCGTGCCGCGCCTGGACTGGAGCCCGTGCAAGCCCGGCAGCCCCTGGGAGTGCACCACCGCGAAGGTGCCGCTCGACCACGCCGCCCCCGCGGGCCGCACCCTCGACCTGG
Source organism: Streptomyces sp. NPDC048606 (assembly GCF_040650855.1). Classification (NCBI taxonomy): domain Bacteria; kingdom Bacillati; phylum Actinomycetota; class Actinomycetes; order Kitasatosporales; family Streptomycetaceae; genus Streptomyces; species Streptomyces sp. NPDC048606. Next base: position 13,772 of record NZ_JBEZIB010000029.1, read on the forward strand.
CCGTCGTCCGACGGCGGGCGGGCGACCCCGACCGTCGCGTCGGCACGCTGTTCGTCAATCCCGGCGGTCCCGGAGGCCCCGGCACCGTGCAGGTGCCGCAGAACTACGACGCCTTCCCCGAGGAGCTGCGGGAACGCTTCGACATCGTCAGCTGGGACCCGCGCGGGATCGGCAACAGCACGGCCGTGAACTGCTTCGACACCCCCGAGGAGGCCAAGGCCTGGGCGGCCCGCCCGCCCGCGGGCTTCCCCGTGGGAGTGCGGGAGCGCAAGGCCTGGACCGACGCGTACGCGGACCTCGGCCGGCGGTGCGAGCGGCGCGACCCGGAGCTGCTGCGTCACGTGTCGACCGCCGACACCGCCCGCGACCTCGACCTGCTCCGCCGCTCGCTCGGCGACCGTCCGCTGAACTACCTCGGCGTCTCCTACGGCACGATCCTCGGTGCCACCTACGCCAACCTCTTCCCCGGCGACGTGCGTGCCATGGTCCTCGACAGCAACATCGCCCCCGATGCCTGGACCGGGGGCGACACCCGGGAGGAGCCCCGCACCACGACCCTCCTGCGCCTGGGCTCCGACCGCACCGCCGCGGCCACCCTGGACCGGTTCCTCACCCTCTGCGGATCGGCTCCCGCGGCCCGCTGCGCCTTCTCGGCGGGCAGCCCCGAGGCCACCCGCGCCAAGTTCGACCGGCTGATGGCAAGCCTCCGGGAGCACCCGGTGGGCCCGTGGACGTACGCCAGGACGGTCGCCGACACGGTGAACAGCCTCTACATCGTCGACCCCGGCTGGTCGGCCCTCGCCGAGCGGCTCCAGGAACTGTCGCGGGGCCGCGCCCCGAAGCCCCCCGTCTACCCGCCGCCGCCCCCGGTCGCCGAGCCGAACCCGTACCTCGGTGACGAGCAGGCGGCGGCCGTCTGGTGCGCCGACAGCCCCAACCCGCGCGACCCCGCCGCCTACCACGGCCTGGAGGAGGACAGCGCCCGACGGTACGGCGACCCGGGACGCTTCTGGACCTGGGCGGCGGAGCCCTGCGCCACCTGGCCCGCCCGGGCCGCCGCGGGCTACTCCGGCCCGTGGAACGCGCCCACCCCGCACCCCGTCCTGGTGATCGGCACCCGCTACGACCCCTCCACCCCGTACACGGGCGCGCAGGCCATGGCCCGCGAACTGGCCGACGCCCGCCTGCTGACGAACGACGGGTACGGGCACACCGCCCTGTTCAACAACGGCAGCGCCTGCGTCAACGCGTACGAGAGCCGCTACTTCGTCGACGGAACGCTCCCGCCCCCCGGCACGGTCTGCCGCCCCGACAAGACCCCCTTCTCCTGAAGGCCCCGCCCCCGGCGCCCGCCTTCCGCCGGCGCACTACCGTGAAGGACGGGTTTGCCGTCGAAGCGCCGCCCGACAGGGGGTCGGGCGGCGGGCCGTCCCGATCGGCGGCGTCACTGCTCCTGCGGCGGCTTGCCCTCCGCCGCCGACACCTCGACGAACTCGACCTGGCCCTTGCGGTCGAGGCGCAGGATCGGGACGGCCTTGTTGCGCGGATTGCCGTTGTTCTGGAAGGAGATGAAGCCGCTTGCCCCGGCCACCTGCTGGGTGCCGTCCATCTGGTGGAACATCCGGGCCACCGCGTCACCGGCGACCTGCCCCTGCCACCGGGCGGCCATCTGGATTCCGTGGGCCGCGGTGAGGACCGCGTCGTGGCCCATCAGCGCCCCGCCGTCCACACGGGGGTCGTGCGGGAACCACTGGTCCAGCAGCCCGCCCGGCTGGAAGTTCTTCGCGGACGGCGCGGACACCGCCTGTGGAGCGGAGCGGTACATGTCGGGGTGGGAAAGGCCCGTGTAGAGCACCTCGATACCCGTCTCGGCGGCGTGGGTGAGCTGCTCGGGGCTCAGGTTGGTCGTGTCGTCCCCGGCGAACACGGTGAACTGCTGGTCGGTGCAGCTGCGGTTGGAGAGCGCGTCGAGGAAGTGGGTGAGGTGCCTGCCGCGACCCGCGAAGTAGACGAGCTGCGGGCGCTGCTGGCACAGCTGCCCCGGGATGTAGCGCAGTTCGTTCTGCCAGGCGCTGCTGACGGAGGAGTCGTAGGTCATCCGCTCGGAGACGAGCCTGTGCTTGTCGCCCTCCTGGAAGGCCTTGGTGAAGGCCGTGCCGAGGGTCGAGGCGTAGAGGTTTCCCTCCGCCACGTCCTGGAGGACGACGGCGGTGGCGACGCCGCGCCGTTTGAGGTAGCCGGCGGCCGCGTACGCCTCGTCCTCGTTGGTGGGGGCGATCCGCACGAAGCCGTTGATGTTCTGGATGTTCGTGGCGGTCATGGTGGCGCCGACCATGGCGATGCCGTTCTCGGAGAGGCGCTGGATGGCCGCGAGGTTCTCCTTGGTGCTGGGGCCCATGCCGGCCACGGCGACGAGCCGGTCGGGGCCGTCCTTGCGGGCGATCAGCTCGTCGACGGTGTGCTTCCACCGCGCGGACCTGCTGCCCGGGTTGGCGATCAGCAGGCGGATCTTGGGAGTGGCGGCGAGGTCGCCCCGGTTGTGACGGTACTGGGCGAGGTAGGCGCCCTGGAGTTCGTGGCGGACGCCCTCGGCCGAGTTGCTGTCCTCGGCCGTGGTGGTGAAGGAGGTGAAGTAGGCGACGCTGACGTACGGTTCCTTGTCGGCGTTGGCGAGGACCCTGCTGTTCTCCTCCTCGATCCGCTTGCTGACGGAGTCGAGGTGCGGGGCGAAGACGTAGGAGCCGTCGGTCACTCCGACGCACTCGTCGTCCGGCCCCTGTTCGACGACTCCGTCCCCGCACCTCGCCTGGCGTTCCTGCAACCAGGCGGCCCCCAGCCAGAACGCGGCGACCAGTACCATGGCGGCCACGGTGGCGAGGGCGACACGACGTACGACGTGCAGGGGCCATTCGAGTCTGGGCACGCGATCAGCCCTCCCAGCCCGCGGTCTGGGGATCACGCCAGTGGCGGTACCGTTCCACTTCGTTGAACAGAGCCACGATGTCGTTCCTCCGAAGTTGGGACAGCTGGGTGTAGCCGTCGGCCATCAGGTCGCCCAGCCGCATGGCCGGGTCGGCGAGCGGATCGCTCCACACCCAGCGGGTGGTCACCAGGGTGTGGATCACGGACTCGGTGTCCACGACGCGCCCGGGACTGCGTGGGACGAGCCCGGCGAGCAGTTCCAACGGGCCGCTGCCGGCGGGTAGTCGGTTCGGCGCGGCGGTGATCGCGTCGAGCTCGGAGATCCACTGCGCGGCCGGTACCGCGATGAAGCGTCGCGCCAGGTGGGCGGTGACCTCCTCGGTCCGCCCGCGGGCGAGCAGGTGGTACATCTCCTGCACCGGTTTGCCCTCGCCGCGGTAGTACTCGGCGAGGAGTTCGTGCACGGCGTCCCACCTGTCCGGACGTGCCGCGAGCCGCCACAGCAGCAGGCGGCGCAGCCAGGGGTGGAGTACGGGAACGACTGCGACCGGCCCGTTCAGCAGCCAGCGGGAACGGACTTCGCCGAACAGGGAATCGTCCGGACTGAGCAGCCGGGTGGCGACCGAGAAGTCACGGGCCGCCGCGCATTCGGCGAGCGTGGCGCGCTGGGTCTCGTCGAAGTCGCGCAGGAGGTGCCCGAGGGCGGTGTCGGCGAGGGAGGCGGAGTCCTCCCCGGCGCGCAGCGGCCGGTCCGGCAGTGTGCGCAGCCAGCGGTCCTGTTGGGGGCCCGAATCCCGAGGGGGCCCGGCCTGGCGGAGTACGTCGAGCACCTGGTGGACCGCACGCGGCAGTCCGCCGGTGAGGCGGTGCACGAAGGGGGTGAGCCGGGTCAGCGGGGCCAGGTCGCTGTTGCCGCCGAGCTGGAGCTCTATCCGGATCCGCACCTCGTCCAGGTTGAGGTCACGCAGGCGCAACGGGTACCACCAGGAGTCCTCGCTGTCGCGAGTCGGCCGATGGGCGTTCCAGTCGGCCAGGGAGGCCCGGTCGGGGCCCCGCAGCTGCCACGGCCAGGACTCGCCGGTGGCCGGGCCCCAGCGGGGCAGCCAGCGGTTGGAACTGGCGACGACGGTCAGCGGGTCACTCGCGTGACCGGCGACGACCGTCTCGTCGTGCCGGGCACGAAGGAGCAGGTCGAGGAATCGGCGGCCGTACTCGGTGTGGGAGTTGTCGAGGAGCAGGAGGTAGGAGCGGGGCATGAAGTTGCGGGTGGTGTTGCGTCTGAGGTCCTCCAGGAAGGCCGAGAAGAGGACGAGGTCGAGCCGCTCCTGCTCGTTCTCGTCGCCCTCGTGGCGCCAGAGGTTGAGCTCCACGAGCGCCTCCATGGGGTCCGCGCTGCGGGTCATGGGGTGGCGTCCGTACCAGGTGGCCCCGGCGGTGAGCCGGCTGCCCGGTCTGCCGCCGAACAGTCCGGGCATGGTGCGGCGGCCACGCCGCAGGGCGTCCTGGAAGAGGGCGTGCGCGGCGGTGGAGGCGCCTTCGGGCATGCCGACCGCGCCCATGGCCACTTCGAAGAAGGCGGCCAGGTAGTCGCCGTGCCGGGCCTCGTTCTCCTCCTGGAACCGGTCGAGCTGCCGCCGCACCTCACGCCGGCCGTCGGGAAGGCTGTGCATGCGCAGCTCCTGGTCGGAGGCGAGCAGGCCGAGGCTGAGCAGCGGGAAGTGGGAACGGCCGTAGCGGGGGAGTTTGCGTTCGAGCTGCCGTGCCAGGAGTCCGAGGGCGTAACGCGGCAGCAGGGACTGGGCCCCGCCGAAGTTGACGAAGGCGAAGGGGTAGTCGGGTCCGAAGCGCTCCATGAGGGCGCTGTGCGCCTCGCTGGCTCCGCTGCCCGCGGGGCCGAGCAGTACGGTCAGGGGCCGCTCGGCCGCCGGGTCCTCCTTCAGGCAGGCGTCGACCAGCGACAGAATGCCGCTGCGGCCTCGCAGGCCCATGCCCGTACCCGGCTCCATCACGCGTGATCCCCCCCGGGACGACGTTTCCGAGAAGTAGAGACTGCCATCCCCGGCCGCGGTCAGACAGGGGTTTCGGCCACTGGAATCGTTTCCGGCGTGGGTGACGAGCCGATCGGATGCGACCGCCGGTGCCATGGCGTCGTGTCCGCCCGTGGCGGATCTGCCGCAGGCAGAGGAACGCCGTTCGGTGGGTTTCCGGGGGCAAGAGTGGAGTCGAACGACGGCATCCCGCCTCGACAAGGAGAAGAGATGACTCCCCTCACCCTGCTCGCGCCCCGATCGGAAGAGGGCGACACGCCGCCCGGCCACTTCGACGACCACCTCGCGGCCAGGCTGCTCGACCAGCGGATCGTCCTCCTCGGCACCCAGGTCGACGAGGTGTCGGCCAACCGGGTGTGCGCGCAGCTGCTGCTGCTGTCGGCACAGGACCCGCGCTCCGACATCAGCCTGTACGTCAACAGCCCCGGCGGGTCGGTCACCGCGGGTCTCGCCATCTACGACACGATGCGGCTCATCCCGAACGACGTCTCGACGCTGGCGATGGGCTTCGCCGCCAGCATGGGCCAGTTCCTGCTCACCGTGGGGACGCCCGGCAAGCGGTTCGCGCTGCCGAACGCGCGGATCATGATGCACCAGCCCTCGGCGGGCATCGGCGGTACCGCCGCAGACGTCGAGATCCAGGCGGAGAACCTCCGGTTCATCAAGAAGGCCGTCGAGCGGATCACCGCCCGGCACACCGGACAGAGCGAGGAGACGATTGCGCGGGACGGCGACCGGGACCGCTGGTTCACGGCCGAACAGGCCAGGGAGTACGGGATGGTGGACCAGGTGGTGGAGTCCCTCGCCGACATCCGCCCGGCCACGCCGCGCCGACGGACGGGGCTGTGACATGGGGTCGTACACGGTTCCCTACGTGATCGAGCGGACCACGCGGGGCGAGCGGTCCTACGACGTCTTCAGCCGACTGCTGAACGAGCGGATCGTCTTCATCGGCACCGAGATCGACGACGGCGTTGCCAACGTGGTCATCGCGCAGCTCCTGCACCTGGAGTCGGCCAACCCGGAGCAGGAGATCTCGATCTATCTCAACTCGCCCGGTGGATCGTTCACTTCGATGATGGCGATCTACGACACGATGACGTTCGTGCAGGCGCCGATCTCCACCTTCTGCGTCGGTCAGGCGGCGTCCACGGCGGCGGTGCTGCTGGCGGGCGGAGATCCCGGGCGACGGTTCGTGCTCCGGCACGCGCGGGTGCTGCTCGGCCAGCCGGCCGGCGGCGGCCGACAGGGGACGGTCTCCGACCTCAGCCTCGCGGCCGAGGAGATGGTCCGCATCCGCTCGCAGGTGGAGGAGGTCCTGTCCCGGCACACGCACCACGACGCGGCGACGCTGCGCGCGGACATGGACCGGGAGAAGGTGTTCACCGCCGAGGAGGCCGTGGCCTACGGGCTCGCCGACGAGGTGCTGAGCCGACGGTCCGCTTTCGTCTGAGCCCGCGTCGGCCGTGGCCGAGGGGCGGGGCGAGCCGGCCGGTCAGGCGGCGAGGCGGAAGCCGTCGTACCGCGCCGTGGGAGACGTGCGGCCCCGGGCCCCCCGGCTCCGGGTGTGCCGGGCCAGCTCGTCACCGACGAGCACGAGCAGCTCGGCGAGGCTGAGCCCGAGGGCCTGGGCGGCGGCTGCGAGGACCTCGGAGGACGCCTCCTTGCGTCCGCGCTCCACCTCCGACAGGTACGGCATCGAGATCCGGGCCGCCTCCGAGACGTCCTTCAGCGTGCGCTCCTGGGCGGACCGCTCGCGCCGGAGCACGGCGCCGACGAGGTCACGCCACAGGGGCTCCCTCGGCGCGTGTGGCCGGGAACCCCCCACGGGTCGCCGCGGGGCGCCGGCCGCCCCGCCGGAACCGGGCGACGGGACCTGCGGGCGCAGGGGGGTGACGCGGGGCTCGTTCGGCGCATGGGTGCTCACCCCCCTCACCCTAGTGCTGTGACCGAGAAGGTTCGCCGGGTTAGCGGTGATGGCGCTGGAGCTGTTTGGATGCGGCCCGACATCCGATCCGGTGTGGGAGGCGCGGTGGCGGAGCCGGTCAAGGTCCGGAGGCTGACCGACCAGGAGGGCCAGCAGTTGCAGCGGATCGTGCGTCGGGGCAGCACGAGCACGGTGCGGTACCGGCGGGCGATGATGCTGCTGGCCTCGGCCGGCGGGAACCGGGTCCCGGTGATCGCCCGGCTGGTCCAGGCCGACGAGGACACGGTGCGGGATGTGATCCACTGGTTCAACGAGATCGGTCTGGGCGCTCTGGACCCACAGTGGGCGGGAGGCCGTCCCCGCCTGCTCAGTCCTGAGGACGAGGACTTCGTCGTCCAGGCGGCCACCACCCGCCCGACCAAGCTCGGGCAGCCCTTCACCCGATGGTCGATCCGCAAACTCCTCGCCTACCTACGGCGAGTTCACGGCCGGGTGATCCGCATAGGCCGTGAGACCCTGCGCTGCCTGCTGGTCCGACGAGGCGTCACCTTCCAGCGCACCAAGACCTGGAAGGAGTCCACCGACCCCGACTACGACGCCAAACTCGACCGGATCGAACACGTCCTGGAACGCTTCCCCGACCGCACGTTCGCGTTCGACGAGTTCGGGCCGCTGGGCATCCGCCCCACCGCCGGCAGCTGCTGGGCCGAGCAGGGCAGGCCGGACCGGCTGCCGGCGACCTACAAGCGCACCCACGGCGTGACCTACTTCCACGGCTGCTACTCGGTCGGCGACGACACCCTGTGGGGCGTCAACCGCCGCCGCAAGGGAACCACCAACACCCTGGCGGCGCTGAGGTCGATCCGGGCCGCCCGCCCGGACGGCGCCCCCGTCTACGTGATCCTGGACAACCTGTCCGCCCACAACGGTAAGAAGGTCCTGCGCTGGGCGAAGAACAACAACGTCCACCTGTGCTTCACCCCGACCAGCACCTCTTGGGCTAACCCGATCGAGGCTCACTTCGGCCCGCTGCGGCAGTTCACGCTCGCCAACTCCAACCATCCGAACCACACGGTCCAGACCCGGGAGCTGCACGCCTACCTGCGCTGGCGCAACACCAACGCCCGCCACCCCCACGTCCTGGCCGCCCAGCGCCGGGAACGCGCCCGCGTCCGCAGCGAGAAGGGGCTCCGCTGGGGCGGCAGACCGGCTGCCGCCGCCTGATCGAGTCTCCCGGCAACCTTCTCGGCACAGCATGAACCTCGGACAATGAGGCCATGCGTATGCGAGAGGTCCGGAGCGAGGGACTGCCCCTGCTCCCGGACATGGAGTGAGCGGCCGGACGGTGCTTCCGCGGCATCGGCATGCCCGAGACTGCGGAGGACGAGCCGCTGCCGCTCGATGAACTCGCCCGGTCCCAGCGGGCGGGACTGGCCTAGGGTCGCCGTCGACGGGTCCGACGCTCCGATGGCCTGTCTCATCGCTGACCGCATCGGCGCAACCGTCACATCGAACAGATGCCGGTGCACCCCGACAGCGCGGGCCAGGGTATCGGACGGTCGCTACTGGACCACCCTGCCGAGCGGGCGGCAGCCCGCAGTGTTCCCGCCCTGGCCCTCACGATGTTCGCGGCCGTGCCGTGGAGTGCCCCCTGCTACGCACGCTGCGGGTTCCAGGTGCTGGACGACGACCTGCTCAGCCCCGGCCGCAGGACATCCGTACGGCTAAGCCGCTCATGGCGTGGACGAGTGGCCGCGGTTGTCCATGCATCGAGGAGCGTGACGGTCCCAGTGGCATGCCGGCCGGCAGCGTCAGCGCTGCGGATCTAGTAGATCTGGCCGGTCTTCGGGTTGGGGTCGCTGCCGTCGCCCAGGCGGGGGGTCTCGTCGGGGTAGAGGTTCTTCTGCTCGGTCATGTTGAAGTAGAGGTAGCCCTCCGGGCAGCGTTCCGGCTGGAGGTTGCAAGCGGCCGTGTGCCTGAGGAAGAGGTGCCCGTCGGCTGTCTTCTCGTAGAAGGTCATGCCGCTGCCGAAGGGGTCTTCGTAGAGGCAGGCGGGTGCCTGCCGCAGGGCGTCCTCGTACTCGGTCCGGTTCCGCGCCGCGTTGAGGGCGCTTTCGGCGGCATCGCTGAGGGTCGCGCCGTTGGGGAGCACGGTTGCCATGAGGAGGTCCTCGGGTTCAGTTGGTGTGGGCAAAGATGATCAACCTCAGCGTAGGGTCCGGTTGCCGACCGTGTCAGCCGAACGCGGAAAGGGTGGCGGCGTCCATCGTCACCAGGACCTCCGGATCGCGGGTCTTCCTGTCCGCCGTGACTGCCCCGGATAACCACGTCCAGGAGCCGGGCGGTGGTTTTCGGAGCCGGAAACACAGGGCATGACCGCCGTCGGGGCCGACCGGCCTCGCCCTACCGGGTCCCCCTTGCGGCGACCTCGATGCCTGTGGAGGTATGCCATGCAGATCCGCCCCCTGCGGGACCGGATTGCGGTCGAGCGAATCGAGAGCGCGGAACTGGCCCCTCCTTACGGCCGGGGCAAGGTACTGGCGCTGGGAGAAGGCGTGCTCCGGGACAATGGCACGGTTCGCCCGGGGGACATCGTGGTCTTCTACGACGGCTACGACGTCCAGGTGGAGCAGATCGACGGCCAGGAAGTGCTGCTCATGCCCCAGTCGAACATCATGGCATCCGTTGACGAGTAGGCGTCGACACCCGTATCTCCCCGCCCGGGCGGGGAGATCCTCCAGCCCGTTGAGCGTGGCTGTGCCGCGTCCAACGGGCTGGAGGAGCCGGGCGTGAGCCGGTTCAACGACCGCTGCCCGGGGGCCGGGAGATGCTGCCCGCCCCAGTGCCCTGGCATCAACCGTGTGCGCCGGCAGTACCCCGTAGGGCTGATCCTGCGCCGGTTTCGCAGTGGAGCATCGGGACGCGGTCCTACGGTCGTGCGACTGCGGCCCGCGCTGTGCGGGCCGCGCGAGCGAGAGGACGGCCTGTGGTGGCGGCTGCGACTGCGATGAGCGAGAAGTTCGACTCCCTGTTCACCTGGTTCGACCAGGGCGGCGACGGTCAGCTGTCGGGGGCTGATTTCCAGGCCACGGCTGCGGTGTTCTCCCGGACGGCCCGGCCGGGCGACGACGTCAACGTGCAGGCCATCCACGAGGCGTTCGGTCAGTGGTGGGACCTGCTGGTCGAACACGCCGACACCGACGGCGACGGGCTGGTCTCACGCGAGGAGTTCAGGGCGGTCATGCAGGACAGCGTGACCGCGCCCGCGCACTTCGAGAGCGCGGTGATGCGGATCGCCGACGCGGTGATGGACGCCTTCGACACCAACGGGGACGGCGTGCTGTCCCTGGAGGAGTACGTGCGCCTCTACGAGACCCTGGGCGTTCCCCGCGAAGTTTCGGCACCGGCGTTCGCCCGGATCGACCTGAACGGGGACGGCGTCGTCAGCCACGCCGAGTACCGTCAGGCGATCGTGGAGTTCTACCTCAGCACCGACCCCGCCGCCCCCGGCAACTACCTGCTGGGCCCGGCAGGTCCTTCCTCCTGATCCGTCCCCCATCTCCGTGGGACATGACGACTGGTGGTGCGCCCGGACGGCCCCAGGGTGTGGGGACGCAGAGCCGCCGCCAAGGGCGGACGGGTGCGTCCGCTCGTCTGGCGGGCGCACCCGTCCTGGGCATCCCCTCGTTCGCGGGTTGGTCTTCGATCTACGGGCCGGGTATCGCGTCGAACACAATCACCACGGCACCGTTGTAGTCGCCCGGCGTAAAGGACGTCCCCGTCGTACGGAGCGGTGAGGCACAGCACGGGCGACCGGGCCGCCCAGCAGCATCGGCGCCTCGGGGCAACGCCCGGGGTCGCAAGCGCGCTCAGTCCCCTGCCGCGGGTCACTCCTGTCGTACTTGAACTGCCTGCATTCCCTTCGCGGTCTTCTCGGCAACGAAGCTCACGGCCTCCCCTTCCTTGAGGGACTTGAAGCCATAGCTCTCGATGTCCTTGGTCTGGACGAGCAGATCTTGACCCTCGCCGGCCGGCGTGATGAATCCGAAGCCCTTCTCGTCGTTGAACCACTTGACCGTGCCCAGCTGCCTGTCGGCCATGCGAACTCCATCCGTGATGCGTTGGCCGGAACGGCCACACGACCTGATCATGTCTCACTCAGCCGAGCGTGGTGGTGGTGATTCGCAGAAATATCCATCGGTGAGAGTTCTGCGAGAGCCCCCGGAGTGATCACGTTTCCGCAGGTCACCGTTCTCGAAAGCTCCCTCGAAACCCGCACGTGGTGCGAGGCGGCCGGGAGGCTTCCTGGATGGATCTCACGCCCGATCGGGCCGCATTGGCGGCAGACTGTCACGACTGCCCGAACTGTGACGCGCCGAGCCTCACCCGCATCAGGGCAGGGGACGCCCGCGCGGAACGCCAGGAGCTCCGGCCGGCCGCCGCCGGTGAGACGCGGGCGGGCCCACCCGCACGGGTGAGTAGAGACCGGACCGGCCCCACCCCGCTCCATCGGATGTTCGACACAGGGCCGGTAGCGTCTCGCTGGTGTCTGGCCGTCAGAATCCTTCGCCCCATTCGACTGTCCGGATAGTCATCGTGCCCGCAAAGGACAGTGGCAGCCTCTGGTAGCAGTTGCTCTCCAGGAGTGCGTCCAACGAGAGCAGGAGATTACCGAGGAAGTCGTCCCTGCCCTCGTCCTCTTCCCATACCTCGATCTTGATGTACTCCCCTTGGCCGCGGGTGGCGGTCACAGTGATGGGCTGCTTCCATTCCGGATTCAGGGTGTCGCGGATCACCTCGGTCGTCCCGGCAAGGGTCCAGCTGTCGTTCTCCATGACGAAGACCTTGGCGTAGGGGTCGGAGACGCCCGCCCCGTCCGGGTCCCTGTTCGCCAGCTTCTCGGCGGACAGGAGGAGCTGCAGCTCAGCCATAGCCGTCACCTTCTCGTGGGGTTGATGGTTGTCGGCGCCGGGTGGGCCCCGTGCACGACTGTGACGGGGACAGCATCCCGCAGACGTCCCGGCCCACGTGCAAGATCAACAAAAAGGGGCGGAAGAAGTCCGTATTGATGCATGCACCAGCACTGACCCCTGCCAGGGTGGGCACCGATCGGGTGACGGCCGGGCGGGTCGCGACAGGGACGGAAGCGAACGGGACTCCCAGGCGGTTGAACGAGACGCCTCACGTCACAACCAGTCGGCCGAGGAGCCTCGTTGGCCACCGGCCCGGCCTTACCGGACCTGCCGCACGCGCTCGTCAAGTGGGCCACCGCGCTCATCGTCACCCGCGAGGACGACCGCCGATGCAAGCTCCGCCCCTCCCGGCAGGCACCGGCCGCACTGGTGTCCCCGCTCAAGCACGACACGCCCACTCAGAACGCGGCCGGCTTCCGGATCGATGTCGGCACCGCGCACGCCTGCGTCCACACCCTCACCGACCTACTCGCCCGGCCTCACCCGGGCCCTCCGCGACGCCGATCCCGGGTACGTCCTGGTCGATGGAACCCTCACCGAGTGCGACCACGCCGGCGACGGCAGCGCCGACCACTTCGCAAAGCACCGACGCCACGGCGGAAGCCACCCGTCATCACCAATTCGGCAGGCTCACTGGTGCGGGTCCCACGCGCGCTGCCCGGCCGCACCCACGACCTGACCACGGCCCGCCGACACCGCATTGTGAAGACCTGCGTCCGGCTCCGCAGCCCAGCCCTGGCCGACATCCGGCACCGGCACCGGCACCGGCACCGGCACCGGCAGGACCTTCCCAGGCCCGACAAGACGCCCACTCCGCAAGGAACTCAGCCCCGGGCAGCGGTCAGTGAGCCGGGCTCACGCCCGGCTCCGCCACCCGTTCGAACGCGGCGTTGCCACGCTCGAACGCCGGAAGATCTTCCGCCACGCCCGCTGTGGCCGAACCGGTTGCCGTCAGTGGTCAAGGCCGTCCCCGTCCTGGAGGCGCACCACCGAACAAACTCACTGACAGTGGCGGCGCGACTGCGCTGACGGTACCCTCCCCGAAGATCACCGGCATCCAATCGGGGGAAGCTCATGCCGCAAACGGTCCGCACGTCTCCAGGAGAGCTCCCGCTGATCGGGCATGCCGGACGGCTTGCGGTGGACCCGCTGGGCTTTCTTGAGCAGCGGCGGGCATCAGATCCAGTAGTCGCGTTGCGCCTGATGGGGCGGGAGTGCTTCCTTGTCAACAGTGCCGAGGCGGCGATGCAGGTGCTCGTCGCGCGGCAGGAACGTTTCGACAAGGGCGGCCCGTTCATGGAGGCGGCCCGCCAGTTGGTCGGGAACGGTGTGATCACCTGCAGTGCCGAGGACCACCGGGCTCAGCAGCCGGTGATGAAGCCCGCGTTCCACCGCAGCCGGGTCGCCGGCTACACCGACGTGATGCGCGAGTGCGTGGTGGAAGCGACATCCTCTTGGCAGGCGGGCCAGGTACTCGATGTCGGGTCCGCGATGTACCGGGTGGCGGCGCTGGTGGTCGCGCGAACACTGGTATCCGCGCCAGCCGGCAGGCAGGCGGCACAGGTGATGGCGGAGGCGCTGCCGGAGCTCCTGCGCGGTCTGCTCCGCCGGATGCTGATCCCGGCGGACTGGGTTCACCGCGTTCCGACCCCGGCGAACCGGCGCTTCGATGCGGCGCGCGCCCGCCTGCACGCGGCCATCGGTGAGGTCATCGCCCAGTACCGGCAGCATGAGCAGGGCCGGCAAGACCTGCTGTCGCAGATCATGGCCGGGGACGAGGACAGCGGACGCCGACCTGGTGATACCGAGGTGCGTGACCAGGTGATGTCGGTGCTGGCCGCAGGCGTGGAGACATCTGCCTCGCTTCTCGCCTGGACCTTCCAACTCCTGGGTCGCAACCCGGAAATCCAGCACCGGCTGTGGGAGGAAGTCGACGGCGCCCTGGGAGAACGTCCGGTCACCTTCGAGGATCTGCCGTCCCTGCCCTACACCAAGCGGCTGCTGACCGAGATCCTGCGGCTGTACCCACCCACCTGGCTGCTCAGCCGCATCGTCGTCGAACCGACCGAGATCTGCGGATTCCTGCTGCCCAAGGGTGCCGACGTTCTGGTCAGCCCCTACGCCCTGCAACGCAACCCCGAGGTCTTCCCCGACGCCGACCGTCTCGACCCGGACCGCTGGCTGCCCGAACGCCTCACCCCCGGCCAGCGCCAGTCGTTCCTCGCCTTCGGTGCCGGACGCCGCCGGTGCATGGGTGAGTTCTACGGCATGACCGAGACCACCCTCGCGCTGGCCACCATCACCCGCACCTGGCACCTGCGCCCGACCCGGCCGGTCTCCCTACGCCCGCGGCCGCGCTTCCTGCTCGTCCCCGCCGAACAACCCCTCACCCTGCACCTGCGCACCCGGGAAGGCGCTCCGCGGTGACCAGCCTCCCCAGCCCTGGCCTCCGACCCGGCGACGCAGTCGAACCGAGTTCCTACCCCAGCTTTCGGCTACCGTCCCTCCCACGCTTCCAGCCCGCACTGCGCCGCCCCGGCATCGATTACCTGGAGCACTCCTGCCGTACATGGCTGGACGACGCTCTGCGGGACGCCCACGCCGACAGCCCGCAGGCGTTCGAGGAGTTCCTCCATCAGCGCACCACCTTGTGGAACCTGCTGGCCTACCCCACCACCGACACCGAGCGGACGAAGACGATCTGCCACTGGATCGATGTCCTGTTCAGCATTGACGATCTCTTCGTCCACGCCCCGCGCCCACGCCTGGAACGCCTGGGTCTGCACCAGCTCGATGCCGTCCTCGATGACGACCAGCCCGCCCCCCGTGCTCCTTACCCGCGCGTGCTGCACATGCTGGCGCAACGCATCCGCGCCGGCATGCCGTCCGGCCTGTGGAACCGTTTCGCCCACGAGATGAAAGGGTTCTTCGCTGCTTGCCGCACTGAGCGGGACTGGCTTGAGGCCGGCACGGCCGTAGACATGGCCGCTTACGAGGCATCGCGGATCAAGAGCGTAGGCGAATGCTGCTTCCCGCTCCTGGAATACGGACTGGGCATCGACCTCACCGACCACTTCGCCGCCATGCCGGAGCTCAGGCGGCTCAACCATCTGGTGGCACGACACTGGGTTGGCGTCAACGACATCTTCTCCTACCGCAAAGAGCTCTACAGCGGCGACACCATCAACGAAATCGCCCTCGCCCTCACCACCAACGGCGGCAACCTGCAAGCCGCAGTCGACCGCATCACCGACACCATCCGACGAACCGAGGACGAGTTCTGCGCCCTCGGCGAGCACCTGCTGACCACAGCGCCGGGCCGGGACCCGGCAGTCAGTCGGTACGTCGAAGTACTGCGATGGATGATCGCCGGCAACCTGGAATGGTCCTACATCACCACCCGCTACAACGGCCGAGACCACACCTGGAACGGCCACACCGCCGCCACCGTCATCCTCACACCGCACCGAACCCTCTTCCGGCCTGAGTAGGCCCTGTGAGCGCCTGACACGGTAACCAGCGGGGCCTCCCCAACACGAAGCGTTACTGCGTCAACACGCTAGGCGGAACCGGGGTGCCCATGCCGACCCGACCCGTCCTCGTGCTCTCGCTACCGCGGCAGCCAACCGCCAAGCCGGTGAACCTTCTCGGTCGCAGCACTAGGGATCCGGGGCGCGGGGGGAAGGGAGTGGCCTTCCGCCCTGGGCGAAGCCGGCCGGTGCGGACACGGGTGGGTGGAAACAGCCATCGACGGTCGTGTGGTGGTGCGGCACACAGGATGGCGCCGGATTGTGATGGCCCGCCCCATAGGGCGCCGGCCCCGGTACTTCTACGTTGTGCCACACCCGACGTCCCCCCGGACCCCCTGGAAGTGGTGCACATGGTCTCCCACGGAGCGAGCAGAACCGGCCCGTCAGGCATACGGAAGATCGTCGCCGCCAGTCTCGTCGGGACCACCGTCGAGTGGTACGACTTCTTCCTCTACGGTTCCGCCGCCGCGCTCGTGTTCAACACGCTGTTCTTCCCGGGCAGCGATCCCCTGGTCGGAACCTTGTTGGCGTTCCTGACCTACGCGGTCGGCTTCGCCGCCCGGCCGCTGGGCGGGATCGTGTTCGGGCACTACGGCGACCGGATCGGGCGCAAGCGGTTGCTGGTGCTCAGCCTGCTGATGATGGGCGGGGCCACCTTCGCCATCGGTCTGCTGCCCACGCACGCGAGCATCGGGGCGGCGGCGCCCGTCCTGCTGACGGTGTTGCGCCTCGTGCAGGGGTTCGCGCTGGGCGGTGAGTGGGGCGGCGCGGTGCTGCTCGTCGCGGAGCACGGCGACGACCGCAACCGCGGCTTCTGGGCCTCGTGGCCGCAGGCCGGCGCCCCCGGCGGGAACCTGCTGGCGACCGGGGTGCTGGCGCTGCTGGCGGCCGTGCAGTCCGACGAGACCTTCCTCGCCTGGGGTTGGCGCGTCCCGTTCCTGCTGTCGGGCGTGCTGGTGGTCATCGGGCTGTGGATCCGCGTCTCGGTCTCCGAGTCCCCGGCGTTCCTGGAGGCGCGGGCGCGGGCCGAGGCCGAGGAGGCGGCCGGGGCGCGGCACAGTCCGCCGGTCGTGGAGGTGCTGCGTACCGGTTGGCGCGCGGTGCTCAGGGCCATCGGGGTCCGGCTGGGCGAGAACGTCTCGTACTACGTCCTGACCGCCTTCCTCCTGGTCTACGTCACCGTCCACCTCGGGCTGCCCAAGAGCGAGGCGCTGAACGCCGTACTGATCGGCTCGGCGGTGCACTTCGTGACGATCCCGCTGTGGGGAGCGCTGTCGGACCGGCTCGGCCGTCGCGCGGTGACCCTCATCGGATCGGTGGGCATGGCGGGTTGGGCGTTCGCGTTCTTCGCGCTGCTCGACACCCGCTCCTTCCCCGTGATCGCGGTGGCGGTGACCGCGGGACTGCTCCTGCACGGGGCGATGTACGGACCGCAGGCCGCCTTCATCTCGGAGATGTTCGACACGCGGGTGCGGTACTCGGGCGCTTCCATGGGCTCGCAGCTCGCGTCCATCGTGGGCGGCGCGCTCGCGCCGATCATCGCGGTGGAGCTGCTGAAGGAGTACGACTCCTCCGTGCCGGTGTCCCTGTACCTCTGTGCGACGGCGCTGATCACCACCGTGACCGTGGTGTTCGCCCGTGAGACGCGGGGGCGCAGCCTGTCCGGCCCCGCCGACCCCACCGCCCCCGCGGCCCCCGTGTCGGGCTGAGCGGACCCGACCGTATGCTCACCCCCGTGACCGACCCCGGCGTTCTGCTTCACCTGCTCGCGCGCGGCGCGACGGCCGAGGAACTCACCCGGCCGTTGGCGGCGGCCCGCGCCGGCGGTGCGGGCCCCGACGAGGTGGGGGCGCTGGCCGAGGTCACGCGGGTGGCGTTGGAGGTCCACCGGACGCTGGAGCAACACCGCACCCGCGAGGTCGAGTTGACCGCGCTGTTCGACACCGCGGGTGACCTCGCGGCGCTGCGCGACCTGGATTCCGTGCTCCGGGCCATCACGCACCGCGCCAAGGCGTTGCTGCACACCGACGTCACCTACCTGTCGCTGAACGACGAGGCGGCGGGCGACACCTTCATGCGGGTCACCGACGGGTCGGTGTCCGCCGCCTTCCAGCAGCTGCGGCTCGGGATGGGCGAGGGGCTGGGCGGGCTCGTCGCCCAGACCGCCCGCCCCTACGCCACGGGCGACTACCAGCGCGACCCCCGCTTCCGGCACACCCGTACGATCGACGGCGCCGTGGCCGAGGAGGACCTGCACGCCATCCTGGGCGTTCCGTTGCGGTTGGGGTCGAAGGTGATCGGCGTGCTGTTCGCCGCCGATCGCGCCACGCGCGCGTTCACCCCGCGCGAGGTGGCCCTGCTGTCCTCGCTGGCCGACCACGCCGCCATCGCCATCGACGGGGCCCGGCTCCTGGAGGAGACCCGGCGGGCCCTGGCCGAACTGGGCGTGGCCTCGCGCGCGGTCCAGGAGAGCAGTGACGCGCTGCGGCGGGCGGAGGACGCGCACGACCGGCTCACCGCGATCGTGCTGCGCGGCGGGGACGTCGCCGAGGTGGCCGCCGCGATCGGCGCGCTGCTGGGCGGCGGCACGCTCGTCCACGACGCGGACGGTACGGAGCTGGCCCGCGCCGGCGCGCCCCCGCTGCCCCCGCCCGCCGAGGCCGTCGCGGCCTCCCGCTCGGGGGGTCGCGCGGTCCTGCGGGGCGACGCGTGGGTGTGCGCGGTGCTCGCGGGGCCGGAGGTGCTGGGCAGCATCACGCTCACGGGCCGCCGGGGGCTCGACGACGCCGACCGGCGGCTGTTCGAGCGGGCCGCCATGGTGACGGCGTTGTTGCTGCTCCTGCGGCGTTCGGTGGCCGAGACCGAGGACCGGATCCGCGGGGAGCTGTTGGGCGATCTGCTGAGCCCGGCGGCCGATCCGGCCGGGTTGGCCGTACGGGCCCGTCGGCTGGGCGTCGACCTCGCCCGCCCGCACGCCCTGTTCGTGCTGCACAGCGACGCCGCGCCGCGCCCGCGCCTGCTCGCCGCGGCGGCGCACCACGCCCGCGAGCGGCGGGGTCTGGCGGGGATCCACCACGACCACGCGGTGCTGCTCACCCCGTCGGCGAGTCCGGGTGCGGACGCCCCGGCCCTGGCCGCGGCGTTGGGCAGGGCGGTGGGCGGCCCGGTGACGGTCGGGGCGGCGGGCGCGGGTCCGGGGCCGGCGGAGCTGCCCCGGGCGCACGCGGAGGCGCTGCGCTGCCTGTCGACGCTGCGGGCGCTGGGCCGTGCGGGTGACGGGAGCACCCTGGCGGACCTCGGTTTCCTCGGGGTGTTGTTGGGCGAGCGGCCGGATCTGGCCCGGTACGTGGAGACGACGCTCGGCCCGCTCCTGGAGTACGACGCGCGGCGCGGCAGTGAGCTGGTGCACACGTTGCGGGTGTGGTTCGCGACGGGCATGAGCCAGTCGCGGGCCAAGGACGCGCTGCACGTCCACGTGAACACGGTGGTGCAGCGGCTGGAGCGGATCGGGCGGTTGCTGGGTCCCGACTGGCAGTCTCCGGACCGCGCCCTGGAGCTCCAACTCGCCCTGCGCGTGCACCGGGTGGCCGCGGTCGACCCCGCGCCGACATTGACCGAATAGCGGCGCTGCGGGTCCGGTGGCGGCGGCTAGGATCACGGTATGGTCACAGCCCGCCGGCATGCCACGGCGCGAGTCCGCCCCGCGGCGGGTCTCCTGCGCGTGCTCGGGGCCGCCCTGATGCTGTGGTGCCTGCTCTGGGCGCACGGAACCGACGCGCACGGCGACAGCGGCCGTTCGGGGTCGGGTCACGGAGCGCCGCCCGCCGCCACCGCGGCCGGCGGTCCCGGAGCGCACGTCCCCGCCCCCACGCCCCCCACCGCCCCCGCCGACGCCCGCACCACCACCCTCCCCGACACACGCACCGCCGCCCCGGCGCCGCTCGACGGTCACGGCGCGGCCCATCCGGTCCACGGGTGCGAGCCGCTGACGCCCCGACAGGCCTCACCGGCGGAGGCCGCCCCGTGCGGACCGCCGCCCGCGACCCGGACACCGGGGCCCGGGGACCCGTACGCCCACCCGGGGGTCGAGGACGGCGGCCACCCCGCGCCACCACCGCGTTCGCACGCCCCCGTCGTCCTGAGGGTGTAGAGCCGCCCCACGGGCCGACCCCGGCCCGCGCTCCACGCCGTCCCGCGCTCGATGCCGTACCGCGCCGTCTCCGGATCAGCGCCGCCCCTTCCCCGCACCCTCCTCGCGTTCCCGCGCCGGGCGACCCGCCGCGCCGCTCCCTTCTCTCCCCCGAAGCGGAGTTTTGGGCGGGTTCATCCCTATCCTGGCCTCCAGGTGCCGAACGACCGCGACCCCTTCCCCCACGGAGGAACCGTGTCCCGCCGCCCCCGCTCACGGCCGGTCCGCCGGCGCGTGCCACGGGCCGGCGCGCTGTTGGTCGTACTCCTGGGCACGCTGCTCCTGACGCTCGCGCACTGCCCTCCCCACCTGTTCGGCGACGGCCACCACGGCCACGACGCCACGCACGAGCGGCGGCTCGACCACGCCCGAGCGGCACTCCCCGCGGGGCTCGCGGCCCTCTCCCCCGACGCGCCGTCCGCCGCAGGCGCACCGCGCTCCGCTTCCCCCGAAGGGTCCGCCCCGGAGGCGCCGGCGCCTCCCCACCAGGGACACGGCCCGGCCTGTTCCGCCCCCGCCCTGGGGGCGCAGGCCCAGGCGGAGGGCCCGTCCCCCAAGGGTTCGGCCGCGTACGTCCGTCACGACGCGAGCCGAGCGCCCCCCGCTCCCGCGGCGCCGCCCGGCGCCGACGGGCCCCTGATCGACCGCTCCGGCCGCACCACGCTCACCGGCGTGTGTCGGTGGCGCGTCTAGACCGCTCCCGTGGAGCCGTGCTCAACGGCCGACGTCCGAGCGATCCCCTGACGCACCATCAACCGAGAGCGGAAGCATGCACTCCTCGACCACCGACCTGACACCCCCCGCCCGCGCCAACCTCTCCGGGCTGGTCGGCAACACGCCCCTGCTGCGCGTGTCCGAGCCCCTCGCCCCCGCCGGCCGCGGCTTCTGGGCCAAGCTCGAAGGCTTCAACCCCGGCGGCATCAAGGACCGGCCCGGCCTCCACATGGTGGAACGGGCACGGGCGCGCGGGGACCTGAAGCCCGGCGGCCGGATCATCGAATCGACCAGCGGCACCCTCGGCCTCGGCCTCGCCCTGGCCGGGATGGTCCACGGGCACCCGGTCACGCTGGTCACCGACCCGGGCCTGGAGACCTCCATGACCCGCCTGTTGACCGCGTACGGGGCGCAGGTCAACGTCGTCTCCGAGCCCCATCCGACCGGCGGCTGGCAGCAGGCCCGCCGCGACCGCGTCGAGCGGCTGCTGGACCGGCACCCCGATTCCTGGTGCCCGGACCAGTACAACAACCCGGACAACACCACCGCCTACACCCCGCTCGCCCTCGAACTGGCCACCGAGTTGGGCCACGTCGACGTGCTGGTGTGCAGCGTGGGCACGGGTGGGCACTCGGCCGGCGTCTCCCGGGTGCTGCGCCGCCTCTACCCCGACCTGACGGTGGTGGGGGTGGACACGGTGGGGTCCACCATCTTCGGGCAGCCCGCCCGCACCCGCCTGATGCGCGGGCTGGGGTCGAGCATCTACCCGCGCAACGTCGCCTACGACCAGTTCTCCGAGGTGCACTGGGTGGCCCCGGCGGAGGCCGTCTGGGCCTGCCGGCGCCTCGCGGCCTCGCACTACGCCACCGGCGGCTGGAGCGTGGGCGCGGTCGCGCTGGTGGCGGGCTGGTTGGCGCGCACCCTGCCCGCGGACGCCCGTATCGCGGCGGTCTTCCCCGACGGACCGCAGCGCTACCTGGGGACCGTCTACGACGACGACTACTGCGCCGCCCACGGCCTGCTGGACGCCCCGCCGGCGGCGGAGCCGGACACGATCGGCCGGCTGGACGAGAAGGAGGTCACCCGCTGGACCCGCTGCGCCCGCGTCGTCGATCCGCTGACGCTCGGCGAGGCGGCGACCGCCCGGCAGGAGCAGCCCCGATGAAGGGCACGATCGCGCAGTTCCGCTCGTACGGGCGCGGCGCCCGGTTGTTGATGGTCAACCAGTTCACCATCAACCTTGGCTTCTACATGCTCATGCCCTACCTGGCCACGCACCTGGCCGGCCCGCTGGGGCTCGCCGGCTGGACGGTCGGCCTGATCCTCGGCGTGCGCAACTTCAGCCAGCAGGGCATGTTCCTGATCGGCGGGACGCTCGCCGACCGGCTGGGCTACAAGCCGATGATCATCGCCGGTCTGGTGCTGCGCGTCGCCGGGTTCGCGACGCTCGGCCTGGTCTCCTCCGTTCCGGCGCTCGTCGCCGCCTCCGCGGCGACGGGCCTGGCCGGGGCCCTGTTCAACCCGGCCACCCGGGCGTACCTGGCGGTGGACGCGGGAGAGCGGCGCGTGGAGGCGTTCGCCCTGTTCAACGTCTTCTACCAGGCGGGCATCCTGCTCGGGCCGCTGGTGGGCATGGTGCTGACGGGAGTCGACTTCCGCGTCACGTGCCTGGTCGCGGCGGGGATCTTCGCGGTGCTGAGCCTCGTGCAGATCCGGGCCCTGCCCGCCCGTCGGGGGGACGGCGCGGGACCGGGCGGAGCGGGGCCGCGCGAGGAGGGGCCGCGCGAGGGCGTGCTCGCGCAGTGGCGGGGGATCCTGGCCAACCGGCCGTTCCTGCTGTTCTCCGTGGCCATGATCGGCTCGTACGTGATGACCTTCCAGGTGTACCTGGCGCTGCCGCTGGAGGTGCGCCGGCTGGGCGGTGAGGGGGCGTTCGGCACGGCGGCCGTGGCGGTCCTCTTCGCCGTCTCGGGGCTGAGCACCATCGTGTTCCAGACCCGGGTGACCGCCTGGTGCAAGGCCCGGCTGGAGCCCGGACAGGCCCTGTGCCGGGGGCTGCTCGCCATGGGGGTGGCGTTCGTGCCGCCGCTGGTGGCGACGGCGGTGCCCGTACCGGACGCGGGGCCGGGGCGGTGGCTGCTCGCGGGCGGGCCGGCCGCGCTGTCGGCGCTGCTGCTCGCCGTGGGCACGATGATCGCGTACCCCTTCGAGATGGACACCATCGTCCGCCTCTCCGGGGACCGGCTCGTCGCGACCCACTACGGGCTCTACAACACCGTGTGCGGGGTGGGCATCGCCCTCGGCAACCTGCTGACGGGCGCGGCGCTGGACGCGGCCCGCTCGGCGGGGATGTCCGCGCTCCCGTGGGCGGCGCTGTTCGCGCTGGGCCTCGGCTGCACCGCCGCCGTGTACGGCCTGGACCGTACGGGGCGCCTCGCACCGCCCGCCCGCCCGACGCGGGCCCGGACGGTGACGGCCTGACCCCGCGGTCGCGCTCCGGTTGAACCACCGACCCGAAGGGGCGGGCGACCCGGCCCGCCCCTTCGGCGTTCCCGCCCTCGGTTGACAGGGGCGCGACCCGATGACCATGATTCCACTAGTTACCTAATGGATTGATGGAGCAAGGGGGGAAATCGTGCCCGACATGACCACGTCCGGCCCGACCCGCGTCCGGTGGGCCGTCGAGGCGCGCGGCCTGGGAAAGAGGTACCGCCGCCGCCGGGGATGGGCCCTGCGCGACTGCTCCTTCCGGATCCCGGTCGGACGCGTCACCGCCCTGGTGGGCCCCAACGGGGCGGGCAAGAGCACCCTGCTGTCGCTCGTCACGCGGCTCACCGACCCCACGACCGGCGAGCTGCGCCTCTTCGACGCCCCGGTGGACGCTCCTGGCGTCATGGCCCGCTGGGCCTACCTCGGCCAGGACAAGCCGCTGTTCAAGCAGTTCACGGTGGCGCAGACGCTGCGCCTGGGCCAGGAGCTCAATCCGGGCTGGGACCGGGCGGCGGCCGAGCGGATCGTCCGGGCCGGCCAGATCCCCTTCGACGCCCGGATCAAGGAGCTGTCCGGCGGTCAGCACACGCGCGTGGCGCTGGCCCTCGCCTTCGGCAAACGGCCCGAGCTGCTGCTCCTGGACGAGCCGATGGCGGACCTGGACCCGGTGGCCCGCGACGAGATGGGGGCGCTGCTGCTGTCCGAGGCGGCCGAGCAGGGGACCACCGTCCTGATGTCCTCGCACGTGCTCAGCGAGATCGAGGACATGTGCGACTACGTGCTCGTGCTCAGCGAGGGCCGCGTGCGGATGGCGGGCGACACCGACGAGCTGGTGCCCATGCACACGGTGGTCGCGGGGGTGACCGGACCCGACGGGGCCCTGCCGGACGGTCTCGACGCGCACACGGTGATCGAGACCCGCGTCTCCGGGCGCCACTTCACCGCCCTGGTGCGGCGCGAGGGAGCGCTCGACCCCGCCTGGGAGCGGTCGGAGCCCGGACTGGAGGAAGTCCTGCTCGCCTACCTCCGTTCGCCCGGCGCCCCCGCCCTGCTGTCCCCCACCGCCGTCCCCGGCCACCGAGAGGAGTCCGCCGCGTGAGCGCGA
The DNA here is from genome assembly GCF_040650855.1 of Streptomyces sp. NPDC048606. Classification (NCBI taxonomy): domain Bacteria; kingdom Bacillati; phylum Actinomycetota; class Actinomycetes; order Kitasatosporales; family Streptomycetaceae; genus Streptomyces; species Streptomyces sp. NPDC048606. Next base: position 37,670 of record NZ_JBEZIB010000029.1, read on the forward strand.
CCACGACCACCGCCCCCGGCAAGGGCCCCGTCGACCCCTCCGGGCGCGGGCGCCCCCGCGGCGCGGGCCTCCCGCGCGGCCTGGCCTGGCTGGTGCTGCGCCAGCACCGTACGGCGCTCCTCGTGTGCGCGGCGGCGGTCCTGTTGGGATCGGCCTGGATGGTCTACCAGCGCGGCGCGATGCTGGACTCCCTCCGGGCCGCGGGCTGGAACGGCAGCTGGAACGGCACCTCCACCGAGCTGCGCGACGGCAACCTCGCCAACCGGATCCAGAACACGATCAACTCGTACGGATCCAGCCTGGATTCCCTGCCCCTGCTGCTCGGGGCGTTCCTCGGCGCCCCGCTGATCTCCTCCGACCAGGAGCGCGGAACCGTCCGGCTGGTCACGACGCAGTCCGTGTCCCGGGGGCGCTGGCTGTGCTGGAAGGTGGGCTTCGCGCTGACGCTGGCGGCCCTCACGGTGCTCCCGCTGGGCCTGGTCTACGGCTGGTTCTGGCGGTCGGCCGGACCGTTCGCCCCGCACGACTGGCTGAGCGGCGGGTTGTTCGCGGCCACGGGGCCGATGCCGGTGGCCCAGGCCCTGTTCCACACGGCGCTCGGCATCACCGTCGGCGCGCTGCTGCGCCGGACGGTCCCGGCGATGGCGCTCACCCTCTTCACCTCCTACGCGGTCTCCCTGGTCGCGGAGGTCTACCGGGATCGGGCGGGTACCCCGCGGCGGATCGCCTTCCCGCTGGAGGGCGCGCAGCCGGCCTTCCTGGACCACGTGGTGCAGGTGGACCAGTGGATCGGCACCGCCTCGGGGAAGCTCTACGGCTGGGGCACGTGCGTGCACGAGCCCTCGCCCGAGGCCTGCCGGGCCTCGCTGGGCATCGTCAACTCGGTGTGGGACTACTACGAACGCGGCCAGATGGCGGGGCTCCAGTGGACCTGGGCCGCCCTGTACCTGACGGTGGCCGCCGCCCTGATCGCCGGGCTGCTGTGGCGGAGCCGTCGCGCACCGCTGTAAGGAGCGTCCGGTTCAACCCCTAGGCTGAAAGTCCACCCACGAAGGATCAAGGAGGCGGGCACCGTGGTCGTGTTTCGCATCGAACGCCGCAGCGGCCTGCCCGCCTACCTCCAGATCGTCAACCAGGTCGAACAGGCCCTGCGGATGGGGGCGTTGGCGGAGGGCGACAAGCTGCCCACGGCGGCGCAGGTGGCCGCCACCACGAAGGTCAACCCGAACACGACGCTCAAGGCCTACCGCGAGTTGGAGCGGTCCGGGCTGGTGGAGGTGCGGCAGGGTTCCGGCACCTTCATCACCCGGTCGCTGGCGAGCCCGCGGACGGCTCCGGAGTCCCCGTTGCGGACGCGGCTGGGCGAGTGGATGCGCGAGGCCCGCGACGAGGGCCTGTCCGCGCGCGAGGTGACCGTCCTGTTCGACACGGTCCTCGGCGAGAACTATCCGGGCGCGCCGGCCGGTCCGTCGCACACGCCCACGGGCTGACCCGAGGCCCACACCCCCTCTCACCTTCGTTTCATTGCAGGATCGTGAATACGATCTTTCATACCAAGCCATCGCTGAATTTTCGACCTACGGTTCAGAGGTACCTCGCTTCACGCGTTCTTCTATCTCTGGATCCACGATGTCTCCTTCGCTTCCCGCGTCCCCGCGCCGCCGCACCGCGCTCGCCCTCACCACCACCGTCACCGCCCTCGCGCTCCTGGTCTCCGGCTGCGGGCTCGGCGACTCGGACGGCAAGCGGATCCGGGTGGGGGTCTCCGGGGACTCCCCCGAATGGGAGGTCCTCGCCAAGGAGGCCAAGAAGGAGGGGCTCACCGTCGAGACCGTCGTCTTCGACGACTACTCGCTCCCCAACAAGGCGCTCGCCGCCGGCGACATCGAACTCAACGCCTTCCAGCACCTGGTCTTCCTCGCCCAGTCCAACACCGAGAACAAGACCGACATCGCGCCCGTCTCCGCGACGACCGTCGTCCCCCTCGGCCTCTACTCCTCCCGGCACAAGCAGCTCGCCGACCTCCCCGACGGGGCCCGGGTCACCCTGCCCAACGACCCCGCCAACCAGGGCCGGGGCCTGCGCGTCCTGGAACAGGCGAAGGTGATCGAGCTCAAGAAGGACGCCGGCCTGTTCGCCACCCCCGACGACATCACCGCCAACCCCAAGCACATCAAGCTCACCCCGGTCAACGCGCAGCAGACCCCCCGCACCCTGGGCGACGCCGACGCCGCGATCATCAACGACGGGGTGGCCGAGCTGGCCGGCATCGACGCCGGTACCGCCCTGTTCAAGGACGACCCCACCAGCCCGCAGTCCGTCCCGTACCTCAACGTCATCGCCGCCCGCGCCGCGCAGAAGGACGACCCGGACTACGCCAGGATCGTCAAGCTGTACGCCTCGAAGGCCGTGCAGGACGAGGTCCGCCGCACCAGCAACGGCACCGCCCACCACGTCGACCTGCCGGCCGCCGATCTGCGCGCCGAACTCGACCGGATCCGCAAGCAGCTGGCCAAGTGAGCGCCGCCGTCGAGTTCCGCGACGTGACCAAGGAGTTCCCGGGCGGTGCCCGCGCCGTCGACGGGGTGAGCCTTTCGGTCGAGGCGGGCGGCGTGTTCGGCGTCGTCGGACACAGCGGCGCCGGCAAGTCCACCCTGCTGCGCCTGGTCAACCGGCTGGAGGAGCCGACGTCGGGCAGCGTCCTGGTGGACGGCCGCGACCTCGCCACCCTCGGCGAGCGCGAGCTGCGCCCCGTCCGCCGCGACATCGGCATGATCTTCCAGCAGTTCAACCTCTTCCGTTCGCGCACCGTCCTCGGCAACGTGCTCTACCCGCTGCGCCTGGCCGGCATGGACCGCGCCCGCGCCCGGGAACGCGCCGAGGAGACCCTCGAATTCGTCGGTCTCGCCGGTCACGGAAAGCGCTACCCCGAGCAACTCTCCGGCGGCCAGCGCCAGCGCGTCGGCGTCGCCCGCGCCCTGGCCACCCGCCCGAAGGTGCTCCTGTGCGACGAGGCCACGTCCGCACTCGACCCCCAGACCACCGGCGAGGTGCTCGCCCTGCTGCGCCGCGTCAACCGCGAACTGGGCGTCACCATCCTGCTGATCACCCACGAGATGGAGGTCGTCCGCACGCTCTGCGACCGCGTCGCCGTCATGGAGGACGGCCGGGTGGTGGAGAGCGGCGAGGTCTACGAGGTGTTCGCGCGCCCGCGCCACCACACCACGGCCGCCTTCGCCCGCTCCGCGCTGCACAGCGCCCCCGACGAGCCCCTGTGGGAACGACTGCGCACCCGCCATGCGGGCCGGCTCGTCACGGTGCCGGTCGTCGACGGCGAACCGGCGATCGACGCCCTGTCGGGCCTGCTGCGCACGCACGGCGTGGACTTCACCTTCGTCCACGGCGGAGTCGGCGAGGTCCGGGGGCGCCCCCTGGGCAACGTGACCCTCGAACTGCGCGGCGCCCCCGAGGCCGTGGAGGCCGTGGTCGCCGGGCTGAACGCGCCCGCGCGGCGGGAAGCGGGGGTCCGGTGAAGGCCGACTGGAGCACGTTCTGGCCCAAGGTGGTCGAGGCGACCGGCCAGACCGTCTACATGGTGCTGATCACGCTGGCGCTGTCCACCGTCGCCGGTCTCGCGGTCGGGCTCGCCCTGTACGCCACCCGCAAGGGCGGCGTCCTGCCCAACCGGTTCGTCCACGCGGTGCTGGGAACCTTCATCAACGTCATCCGCCCGGTGCCGTTCATCATCGCGATCGTGGCCCTCGCCCCCGTCACCCGGGCGGTGGTGGGCACCATGATCGGGACGAACGCAGCCATCTTCCCGATGACGATCGTGGCGACCTTCGGGATCGCCCGGATCGTCGAGTCCAACCTGCTGTCCGTCGAGCCCGGCGTCGTCGAGGCGGCCCGTTCCATGGGGGCCGGGCCGCTGCGGATCCTGCTCACCGTCCTGATCCCGGAGGCCCTCGGTCCCCTCGTGCTCGGACTGACCTTCATGCTGGTCGCGCTGATCGACTTCTCGGCGGTGGCCGGCACGGTCGGCGGGGGCGGCGTCGGGAACCTGGCCATGACGTACGGGTACCTGCGCTTCGACACCTCGGTGATGGTGGTGACGGTGCTCGTCCTGATCGTGCTCGTGCAGTCCGCGCAGTTCCTGGGCGACCGCGTCTCGCGCAGGATCCTGCGCCGCTGACGACGCCGACGGGAGCGGACGGGGTCGGGGGCGTGCGCCCCCGGCCCCACCGGTCGTGGCGCGTCGGGCGTGGACCGTCAGGGTCCGTCGGCGGCGAACGCCGTGGTGATCACGAGCGGGGGTCGTTCCCGTTCCGCCGTCCAGGGCCGTCCGCGCACGAGGTCGGGGTCCGCGACCGCCGCCGCCTCCGCCACGGTCGGCCGGTGCTGGACCACGCCCGAGAACCCGGCCCGCTCCAGCAGGGCCGGATGCCCGCCCACCGGCCACGCGTGGTTGCGCACCTCCTGCCAGGACCCGTCCGTACGCAACAGCCGGACGGTCAACGGCTCGCCCGGCGCGTACGTCGCACCCGGCTCGCCGATCCGCACGGAGGCGTACGCGTGGCCCGCGCAGGCGGGATCGGTGACGAGCAGCACGAACGGGGCGCCGGGCCGCAGCAGGCGGCGGACCTCCGTGAAGACGGCCAGCAGCGCCCCCTCGGTGGGCAGCGAGGCGACGACGTGGCTGCACATCGCCGCGTCCGCGCACCCGTCCGGCAGATCCGTGACCCGCCCGTCCTCGACGAGGTGGTACTCCGCCCGGATCCCCTCCTCCCGACCGGCGGTCCCGGCCAGGGCCAGCATCTGCGGGGAGGTGTCCGCGCCGAGCACCCGCACGCCCAGCGTGCGGGCGGCGTGCCGCCCCACCTTGCCGGGGCCGCACCCGTAGTCCAGCAGGACCTCGTCCGCCCGGATCCGGCCGGCCAGGGCCCGCAGGACGAAGGGGTAGCCGAGCAGCCAGTCCGTGGCGCCCTCCACGGCGGCGAAGGCCCGCGCCCCTTCGATCCCGGACCAGGCGACCGCGTCCGGGGCGTCGGCCGGTCCGCGTCCTTCCGGCTCCCGCGCCACATCGTCCACAGCCCCACTATCGACCCGGCGGGCCGTCGGCGCCGCTCGGTGCGGGTCGCGGCGCGGGGCGCCGCCGGGGTCGGGCCCCGGGGGCAGGCATCGGGGTCAGGCGTCGGCCGCGGCTTCGAGGAGCTCGGGGCCGTTGTTGCGCACGTTGTTGACGGCGGTCGTGACGGCGCGGACCTCCAGCCGGCCTCCGGCGGGGGTGGTGAGGAGGGCGCGCAGGTCGTGGGCGTCCGTCCCGGCGGGGTCCAGCCAGGCGTCGTAGTCGGCGGGGGCGAGGGCGAGGGGCATGCGGGGGTGGACGCGGCCGGCTTCGTCCCTGGCCTCGGTGGTGAGCACGGTGCAGGTGGCCCACCAGGCCGCCGGGTCCTGGTCGTCCTCGACCGCGGGGTCGCGCCAGAACTCGTAGAGGCCGGCCATCGCCATCACCGAGCCGTCCCGTGGGCGGATGAACCAGGGCCGTTTGTAGGCCTTCGCCGTGGCGGTGGCGGGGACGGCCTCCCATTCGTAGAAGCCGTCGGCGGGGAGCAGGCAGCGGCGCGCGGCGAAGGCGCGCCGGTAGGCGGGCTTCTCCGCGACGGTCTCGACCCGGGCGTTGATCATCTTGGCCCCGCCGGCGGCGGTCTTGGACCAGGAGGGCACGAGCCCCCACCGCAGGGCCCGCAGACGGCGTTCCAGGACACCGGTCTCGCGGTCGGCGCGCTCCAGCACCGCCCACACCGGGTCCGTGGGCGCGACGTTCCAGCTGGGCGGCACCACCGGGTCCGCGCCGCGCGCCGTCACCCCGAACAGGTCGGTGAGGTCCTCGGGGCTGCGGGTGGAGACATAGCGGCCGCACATGGCTCCAGCCTACGGGCGCGCGGCGCGGGACGCCGGGAGCGGATCACGCGGGGCTCCCGGGTCGCGGGGCGGGACGTCGCGCGGGGGCCTCGCCCGGTGCCTCACGGTGCCTCGCCGGGCCTCGCCGGGGCGCGGACGGCGGGCACGGGAGACCGGGACCGGGTGGCGGGCGCGGGTGGCGGGCGCGGGGCCGATCCGGGCGGGCGCGGGGCCGGGCGGTGGGACCTCGGTGGCGGTCGGGGCCTCCCGGACGCAGGGTGGAGGGATGGAGCACGCGCCGATCGTCGTCCACCGCATCTCGCCCTCCGGCGGCCGTCGGGTGACGCTGCGCGTCCAGAACCGCGAGAACGTCCTCGGCGTCGCGCACGCCGACGCCGACGTGATCGAGTTCCTGCGCCGGGCCGAGGTGCCGGACCCCGACGAGCTGGTCCTCGGCGAGCCCTCCCCGTTGGTCGAGTGGCAGGGCGACGCGCCGCACCTCTACGCGCCCGAGCCGACCGACACCGACGTCCCCTGACACCCGGCCCTTCGGCCGCCCGGCCGCCCGCCTTCCCTCCCCCGACCCCCGGCCCGCCCCGGCCGCCGGCCGGCACGCCCCGCCGAGGGGCCGGGTTCCGGCCAATGCGTGATGTGGCCATGACATCTCAAGACCCCTGTGACACGCTCCGTGGCGCACTCCGAACGGCCTCGCACCACACCCCCACAAGGACGTGTCAAGGAGACCGACATGAGGCACTTCGCGAAGCTCTGCACGGCGGCCGTCGCCGTCGCCGCCACCCTGACCGGCGCCACGACGGCCGTCGCGGCGGGCGGCACGGCCGATCAGCGCGTCGACGGCGTCATCGTCGTCGCGGGCAACACCTGCACCTGGACCAACGCCAGGACGAGCGCCGTCCCCCCTGCCGCGCTCACCGTCGACCGCACCACCGTCAACAAGCCCGGCGGGAACCTCGTCTGCGACGGCGGCATCAGCGCCTCCCTCAACAACAACCCGGCGTTCACCTTCGACGACGGCGCCGCCACCGCCCGGACCGACCTCATCGACATCACCGGGCAGCAGAGCTTCGTCTCCTGCCGCTACAAGGCCACGAACCTGGTCTGGGACCGCGACGGGACCGGCCGCAAGTACGTGAACCGGGCCTTCACCGCCACCAAGACCTCCGGCAGCTTCCTGTGCCCCGGATCGGTGACCACCCCGGCCGGCGGCGCGTCCATGCTGTTCCACTGACCGCCCCGCCGTCGCACGTCCGCGCCACCGCCGCCCCGTCCCCCCGGGCGGCGGTGGCGCGCCGCGTCGCGTCAGACCCGGCCGCCCGCCAGCAGCCGGGCCGTGATGCGGGCCAGGCGCGCCCCCTGGTAGCGGGCGGCTTCGAGGATGTTCTCGCCGGGCGCTCCCGCGAAGGAGGCGTGCGTGGTGCCGTACGGGTTGCCGTTCGCGGCGGAGACGGCCGGGTCGGTGAAACCGGGCGACACGATCAGCGAACCCCAGTGGTGCAGCGTGTTGTAGAGGGCGAGGAGGGTCGACTCGTTGCCCCCGTGGAGGTTGCCGGCGCTGCCGAAGGCGGTGGCCGGCTTGTCGGCGAGGACGCCCTCGGCCCACAGGCCGCCGGTGCCGTCGATGAACTGCTTGAGCTGGGCGGAGACGTTGCCGAAGCGGGTGGGGGTGCCCAGCGCGTAGGCGTCGGCCCATCGCAGGTCGTCGTGGCTCGCGACGGGCAGGTCACGGGTGGCCTCGACGTGCGCGCGCCACTCCGGCCGCGAGTCGATGGCCTCGTCGGGGGCCAGCTCGGCGACGCGCAGCAGGCGGACCTCCGCACCCTCCTTCTCCGCGCCCTCGGCGAGCGCCTCGGCGAGGCGGTGGACGGTGCCGGTCGACGAGTAGTGGACGACGGCGATCCTGGGACTGACGGTCATGACGGGTAACCCTCCCGAAGCGAATGGAAGCGGATGACTATCCGTTTCCCTGTTCAGAGTGAACCGGATAGTCATCCGCTTCGCAAGCCCTTCCCGCCCCGAAAACGGATCTTGTTCCGGTACGCTCGTCCTCCACACGGCCCGGGCAGGGCGGGAAGACCACAGGAGGCCGCCATGGCGGATCCGCGCGAGCCGAGCGAGCGACCGGGGCACCACGATCAGCGGGAGCGGCGGGGCGATCCCCTCCCGCCCCGGGAGCGCCCCCGCCTCGAACTGCCGATGGCCGGCGGACGCCCCGCGCCCGAGCGCGCGGACGCCGCGCGCAACCGGCGCCGGATCCTGGACGCGGCCGCCGCGATCGTCGCCGGGCAGGGCCCCGAGGCCCTCACCATGAACGCCGTGGCCCACGCCTCGGGCATCGGCGTCGGTACGGTCTACCGCCGCTTCGGCGACGTCCAACAGCTCATCTACGCCCTCCTCGACGACCGCGAACTGCGCTTCCAGGAGGCCTTCCTCGGCGGGCCGCCCCCACTGGGCCCCGACGCGCCGCCCGCCGAACGACTGCGGGCCTTCCTGCACGCCCTGACCGACCGCATCGTCGACCAGCGGCAGCTGCTGCTGGCCGGCGAGGTGGCCTCCCCGCTCACCCGGTACGCGAGCGGCCCCTACACCGCCATGCACACCCACGTGACGACCCTGGTCGGCCGGATCCGCCCCGGGGCCGACGCCGGGCTGCTGGCCCACCTCCTGCTGGCCCCACTCACCCCGAGCCTCATCTGCCACCTGACCGCGGACCGGGGCCGGACCCCCCGGGAGATCAAGGACGGGCTCGACGAGCTGCTCGCCGCGAGCGGTCTGCGACCGACCCCGGACGGCCCCTGAGGGGACCGGGTCGCACGCCCGGGTCCGGGGCCTCAGCATGGAGAGAGGTCCGACCGGGTGAGGAGGCCGCCGATGGCCGATGAGCAGCCCGTTCCCCCGGCCGAGGGCCCCGGAACGCGGCCCCCTCCGACCGCCGCGACACCCCTGGCCCAGGCCCTCCCCGTGGGCATCCCGGCCGCCGGCGGGCTGCTGGACGTCCTCGGCGTGGCCGCCGTCGTCCTCGACGCCGAGGGCCGCATCCGGCTGTGGAGCCCCCAGGCCACCACCCTGTACGGCTACACGTCCGAGGAGGCGCTGGGCCGATCCGCCGCACGGCTGCTCGTCGCGGAGAGCCACCGGCAGGAGGTGCTCGACCTCTTCGCCCGGGTCATGACGGGCCAGGGCGCCTGGGCCGGCACCTTCCCGGTGCGCCACCGCGACGGACACACCGTCCTGGTGGAGTTCCGCAACATGCGCCTCCAGGCCGACAGCGGTCGCCTCTTCGCCCTCGGGCTGGCCTCCGAGCAGGCCACCCTGCGCCGGGTCGAACGCGACCTCGCGCTGTCCCTGCGCCTGGTGGACCAGTCCCCCATCGGCCTCGCCGTCCTCGACACGGACCTGCGCTACGTCCTGGTCAACCCGGCGCTGGAACGCATCAACGGCGTGCCCGCCGCCCGCCACCTCGGGCGTCGGATCGGCGACGTCCTGCCGCTGCTCGACACGGAGGCCGTCGAGGAGCGCATGCGGCAGGTGATGGACACCGGCGTCCCCGTCCTCGACGAGTTCACCACCGGCCGCGTCAACGCGGGCGACGAGGAGGAACACGCCTGGCTGGTGTCGATCTACCGGCTCGACGACCAGGCGTCCCACGTCATCGGCGTCGCCGTCTCGGTGGTCGACGTCACCGAACAGCACCGGGCCGCCGTCTCCGCCGCCCACGCGCGGCGTCGCCTGTCCCTCATCGCGGACGCCTCGGTTCGCATCGGGACCACCCTCGACCTGGACATCACCGCCCGCGAGCTGGCCGACGTCGTGGTGCCGGAGGTCGCCGACATCGCCACCGTCGACGTCCTGGACACCATCCTGACCGGCGCCCGGCCCGGCGAGGGGTCCGAGGGCGGAGCCGTGCGCTTCCGGGCCCTGGCCCTGAAGTCGGCGTACCACACGCAGGCCGAGGCGGCGGCCGACCCCGTCGGGGACGTCGCCCTCTACGGCCCCGCCCGCCTGGTGGCCCACTGCGCCCGCACCGGGCGCCCGGTGCTCGTCCCGATCGTGCGTCCTGAGGACCTGCCCCGCATCGCCCGCGACCAGGACGCGGCGCGGCTGCTCGGGGAGGCCGGCCTGCACTCGTACCTGGCCGTCCCCCTGATCGCCCGGGGCCAGGTGCTCGGCGCCCTCGACCTCAAACGCGCCCGCAACCCCGTACCGTTCGGCCAGGACGACGTCCTGCTCGCCTCCGAACTCGCCGCACACGCCGCCGTGTCCATCGACAACGCCCGCTGGTACCAACGCCAGCGGCACACCGCGCTCGCCCTCCAGCGGCACCTGCTGCCCCAGGACCCCCACCCGGCCCCGGGGCTGGACATCGCCTACCGCTACCAGCCCGCCGGCGCCGCCGACGAGACCGGCGGCGACTGGTTCGACGTCATCCCCCTCAGCGACGACCGCACCGCGCTGGTCGTCGGTGACGTCATGGGCAGCGGCATCAACGCCGCCGCCGCGATGGGACAGCTCCGGGCCACCGCCCGCGCGCTGGGCCGCCTCGGCCTGGAACCGGCGACGGTCCTCACCCACCTGGACGCGGCCACCGCCGACCTCGGGGAGGCGATGGCCACCTGCGTGTACGCCGTCTACGACCCCCGCACCCGCCTGTGCCACATCTCCACCGCCGGCCACCTGCCCCCCGTCCACCTGCGCAGCGGACGCCACCCCCGACTGCTGCGGCTGAAAACGGCCGTTCCGCTCGGCGTCGGCGGGATCCCCTTCGGCACCACCAGCGTCACCCTCGCCCCGGGCGACGAGCTGGTCATGTACACCGACGGGCTCGTCGAGACACGCGACCAGGACATCGACACCCGGCTGCTGACCCTCACCGACCTCCTCGCCGGCCCCCACCGGCCCATCGAGGAGACCTGCGACCTGCTGCTCTCCGCCCTGCGCCGCCCCGACACCCACGACGACGTGGCCCTCCTCATCGCCCGCACCGACCCCTGAGCGCCTAGGGCCTGTCGTCAAACTCCCGCCTGCCCCGCGGGACGACAGGAGTTTGACGACAGGCCCTAGGGACGCGGTCCCCGCGAGCGGATCCGGGCGGCGAGGACCGCGACGTCGTCCTCCGCGCGGCGCGCGTCGAGTCCCTCGACCACCGCGTCCGCCGCCTCGTCGACGCTCGCGCCCCGGGGCAGCCGCAGGGCCGTCAGGCGGGCCAGCGAGGCGTCGATGTCCTCGCCCCGGTGCTCGACGAGCCCGTCCGTGTACAGGAGCAGCGTCTCCTCGGCGGCCAGGGGGTGGGCCACCGCCTCGTAACCGCCCAGCCCCGTGCCCAGGGGCGGGCCGACGGGCACGTCCAGCAGCCGCCCGGCGCCGTCCGCCGCGAAGACGGCCGGCGGCAGGTGGCCCGCGCTCGCGCAGAGGGCGACGCCGCGCGCCGGGTCGACCCGTACGAGCAGGCAGGTCGCCGGGCGTCGGGCCTCGTCCTCCGCGACCAGGGCGTCGAGCCGGCGCAGCACCCGGTGCGGGGCCAGTTCGGTGGAGGCCACCTCGCGCAGGGTGGAGCGGTAGACGTTCATGTCCACGGCGGCGTCCAGGCCGTGGCCCATCACGTCGCCGACGACCAGCAGGGTCCGGCCGAAGTGGAGGCGTACGGTCTCGAACCAGTCGCCGCCCACCAGGGTGCTCGGCCCCACCGGCCGGTAGCGGCCCGCGATCAGCAGGTTGGGGTGCGGCCGGCCGGGGTCGGCGACGAGGGCGCGTTGGAGTTTCAGCGCGAGCTCCTCGCCGGCGGCCAGCCGGCGGGCGTGCCGGACGTGGACGGCCGCCACCCGGGCCGCGAAGTGCACGGCGGCCGCCTCGCGGTCGTCGAACGCCCGGCCCGTCCGCGCGACGAGGAGGGTCCCGTACGAGGCCCCCTGCCGGGAGAGCGGGACGGACAGGCCGTGGACCGGCGCCCGGCCGGGCCGCAGCGTCCAACTGCGCAGCGGGTGCCCCTCGTCCACCGCCCGTACGGCCGGGCCGCCGCCCGGCGCCGGGGGCCGCAGCAGGGAGGCGGCGCCGGCGACGGCCACCCGCTCGGCGCGGCCCCCGTCGGTCAGATCGACGGCGACCGCCTCGCACAGCGTCCGGAAGAGGAAGGCGGCCAGCTCCCGGCAGGTGGTGCGCTCGTCGTCGGTGGTGCCGATCGCCTCCAGGACCTCGTCCGGAGCCGGTCCGCACGCCCGCCCCTCGCGGTCCGACACATCGCCTCCGCCGGGAGGGCGGCCCCCCGCGGGCCGCCGGTCGCTCCATTCCACCAGCCCCGGCGCGCGCGGCGCGGCAGCACGCCGCGCGCGGCCGGACCGGATCGGATCCGGACCCCGACGGGGATCCGGATCCGGGCGGTCCTCACCTCGCGGGGGTGAGCCGCTCCCACAGGAAGCCGTGCACCAGGGCCTCGTTGAAGGCGGTCTGCCGGTGGTCGGTGGCGCCGGCGTGACCGCCGCCCAGGTGCTCGTGGAAGAGGACCGGGTGGCCGTGTTCGCGCAGTCGGGCCGCCATCTTGCGGGCGTGGCCGGGGTGGACCCGGTCGTCGCGGGTCGAGGTGAGCAGCAGCAGGGGCGGGTACGGGTCCCCCTCGGCGCGGATCCGGTGGTAGGGGGAGATCCGCTCCAGGTGGGGCCGGTCGGCGGGGTCGTCGGGGTCGCCGTACTCGGCGATCCAGCTGGCCCCGGCCAGCAGCCGGTGGAAGCGGAGCATGTCCAGCAGCGGGACGTGGGCGACGACCGCGCCGAACAGTTCGGGGTGGCGGGTGAGCATGGCGCCCATCAGCAGGCCGCCGTTGCTGCCGCCCTCGATGCCGAGTTGCGCGGGGGTGCTGATCCCGCGCTCGGTGAGGTCGCGGGCGACGGCGGCGAAGTCCTCGAAGGCGCGGACGCGGTGGGCCCCGAGGGCGGCCCGGTGCCAGGGCGGCCCGTACTCGTGGCCTCCGCGGATGCCGGCGACCACGTACGTTCCGCCCCGGGCGAGCCAGGCGCGGCCGGTGACGGCGCTGTACCGCGGGACCATGGAGATCTCGAAGCCGCCGTAGCCGTAGAGCAGGGTGGGGCCGGGGCCGGGCCGGTCCGGGGGGCCGACGACGAAGTACGGGACCCGGGTACCGTCGGCGGAGGTCGCGAAGTGGCGGTCGACGGTCAGGCCGGCGGTGTCGAAGAGGGCGGGCGCCTGCTTGAGGGTCTCGCCGTCGCCGCGCGCGTCGCCCGCCGTGCCCCGGTGGAGGGTGGAGGGCTGGAGGTATCCGGTGACGTCGAGGAGGTACTCGTCGCTCTCGTCGGGGTCGGTGGCGACGACGGAGGCCGTGGACAGCGGCGGGACGCCGGCCAGGGGTTCGCGGGTCCAGCCGTCGGGTCCGGGCGTGAGGAGTTCCAGCCGGGAGGAGACGTCCGCGCGGGTGCGCAGGATGAGGTGGTTGCGGGTCCAGCTGTAGCCCGCGAGGGCGGTGTGCGGTTCCGGGGTGAAGAGGGCGTGCGGGTCGCGTCCACCCGCCTGGAAGGCGTCGAAGTCGAAGGCGAGGAGGCTGCCGGCGGGCTCCCCGAGCCAGGGCGAGCGGGGGCTGACGAGCAGCCAGCGGCGGTGCACCGAGGCGACCGCGTCGTCGGGCACGTCGATCTTGACGGGGGGTGCGGCGGGGTCCTCGGGGAGGAGGTGGAGCTCCTGGTTCCAGAAGTCGATCTGGCGGGAGACGAAGTCCCGTTCGAATCCGCGCGTGTGGTCGCGCCAACCGGCGGCGGACAGGTCGGTGGGCCGGCCCTCGTAGACGAGCTCGGCCTGGTCGAGGGGGGTGCCGCGGCGCCAGCGGCGCACCTGGAGGGGGTAGCCGGAGGGGGACAGGGAGCCGGGGCCGAAGTCGGTGCCGATCCACAGGTGGTCGTGGTCGAGCCAGCCGGCACGGGTCTTGGCCTCGGCGACGGTGAACCCGTCCTCGACGAACGTCAGCCGTTCGAGGTCGAACTCGCGGACCACGCAGGCGTCGGCCCCGTCCCGGGAGAGCAGGACGAGGGCGTGGCGGTGGTCGGGGGCGAGGACGCTGCTGCCCGACCAGGCCCACGGCTCGCCCTCGGCCTCGGCCAGCGCGTCCAGGTCGAGGACGATCTCCCAGTCGGGCCGCTCCGTGCGGTACTCCTCCAGGGTGGTGCGCCGCCACAGGCCCCGCAGGTGGTCGCCGTCCTGCCAGAAGTTGTAGAGGTGACGGCCCCGGCGCACGACGTAGGGGATCCGCCCGTCGTCGTCGAGGACCTCGCGGACCTCCCGCTCCAGCGTCTTGAAGTCGGGGGTGCCGGTCAGCGCGGCCACGGTCTCGGCGTTGCGTTCCCGCACCCAGTCGAGGGCGACCTCGCCGGACACCTCCTCCAACCACAGGTAGGGGTCGTGGTCGGGTGCCGGGACGGCGGGGGCGGGCGTGGCCGGGAGGTCTTCGCTCATCCGCCGATTGTGCCGGACGGCGCAGGGGTGGCCGCCCCCGCCCCGCGACGTCACGGCGGCGTCACGGGAGGGGCGGCCGACCCGCGCGGGGTCAGGCGGCGGGCGGTGCCTGGTGCAGCCGCTCCAGGGTGGCGAGGTCCTCCTCGGTGAGGCGCAGGGCGCCGGCGGCGACGTTCGCGGCGAGGTGCTCGGGGTCTCCGGTGCCGGGGATGGCCAGGACGTGCGGCCCCCGGCTCAGGGTCCAGGCGAGTCGGACCTGGGCCGGGCTCGCGCCGTGGGCCCGCGCCACGGCCGACAGTTGCGCGTCCTCGGCCGCTCCGGCGCCGGCCTCCCGCGCGGCGGCGGCGATGGAGAAGAAGGGGACGTAGGCGATGCCCTGTTCCCCGCAGGAGCGGACGAACGCGTCCTGGTCGGGCCGCAGCCCGATGCCGTAGGGGTTCTGTACGCAGACGACGGGCGCGATGGTCCGCGCCTCGGCGAGCTGCTCGGGGGTGACGTTGGAGACGCCGAGGTGGCGCACGAGTCCGGCGTCGCGCAGTTCGGCCAGGGCGCCGAAGCGGTCGGCGAGGGATTCGGTGCCGAGGACGCGCAGGTTGACGAGGTCGAGGTGGTCGCGGCCCAGCTGGCGCAGGTTCTCCTCGACCTGTCCGCGCAGGGCTTCGGCGGTCCGGGCGTGTTCGGCCCAGCGGCCCGAGGGGTCGCGGGTCGGACCGACCTTGGTGGCGATCACGAGGTCGTCGGGGTAGGGCCCGAGGGCGGTCCTGATCAGCTCGTTGGCGGAGCGCAGCGGGGAGAAGTAGTAGGAGGCGGTGTCGATGTGGTTGACGCCGAGCTCCACGGCGCGGCGCAGGACGGCGGCGGCCTGGTCACGGTCGCGGGGGACGGCGTCGTGGACGAGGGCCGGGCCGGTCTGGGGCAGGCGCATCGCGCCGAAGCCGATGCGGTTGACCTCCAGGTCGGCGAGCTTCCAGGTGCCCGACGCGGCGGCGGTGACGTCGGTGGTGATCTTGTCGGATGGCATGGGCGCATGATCACCCGCGCGCCGGGTCCGTGCCAAGGCGATGGCGTCGGTCCCGGACGCCCGGGCGCCGCGCGGGTGCCTCACATGTGGGGTCCGGTGTTCGGGTTCGTGTAGTAGTTCTCGATCGCGCTCACGTAGGTGGGCTCGTCCTCGTGCTGGTCCTTGCCGAACTCGGGCGCGTCCTTGACGTGGTCGCGGCCGCACGACAGGTGCACCGTCTCGTTCTCGGTGTCCACGCGGGTGATCAGGCCCGCCGGGATCATCACGCGCCGGCCGAAGATCCAGGGGCCGGTGTCCACGACCACGTAGGAGCGGCTCACGTCGTCGGTGTGCTTGTCGATCTTCCCGATGGATCCGTCGACGGCCTCCACCTTGTATCCGACGAGGTCGGTGCCGCGGATGTAGCCGGTGCCCTCGGCGAGGATCCAGATCTCGGTCGCCATGGCCGGGCTCCTTTCGTGCGGTTGCCCCGTACGGCGCCTTACCCGTGAGCGGGATCCGAAACCCGGCGCCCGCACGGGCCGGGCACCCGTGGGGGAGGTGTCCGGCCCGGCCCCCGCCCGTTCCCGGTGGGGACGGACGGGGCGGGTGTCGCGGTGTCTCAGGGGGTGAAGGTCCAGCGCCGGTCCGGTGTGCCCGTGCAGGCGGCGAGGGTCAGACGGGTCCCGTCGGCGGTGCCGGAACCCGCCGGAGCGAGGCACCGGCCGACGGTCCGCAGGCTGCCGTCCGGGCCGGGCGACCAGTTCTGGCCCGGGCTCCCGTCGCAGGGCCGGACGACGACCCTCGCCGGGTCGGCGCCGTCGAGGCAGACGCCCGACAGCCCGGTCAGCCGGCCGTCGGGCCCGAGGGTCCAGCGCTGGTTGGGCCCACCGTGGCAGGAGTAGAGGGTGGGTTCGGTGCCGGGGGTGGTGGCGCTGTGCGGGAGGTCCACGCAGCGGCCGGAGGCGGCCCCGACGAGGGTGGCGTCGGCCGGGAGGGGGCTCGGGCGGCCGGTGAGGGTGAGTTCGGCGACGCTGGTCCAGGGGCCGCGGCCACCCGCTTCGGTCAGGGCCTTCAGGCGCACGTAGCGTCCGGCCTTGGGGGCGAGGGGGACGGTCTGGGCCGCGGCGGTGTCGGCGAGGGTGCCGGTGGCCACGGGCGGACCCCAGTCGGTGGTGGTGTCGGACACGGAGATCTCGTAGCGCCCCACGCGACCGTTGACGCCGCCGTCCTGCCGGGGCAGGTGGCCGAGGCCGTCGACGGAGTGGCGCGCCCCGAGGTCGAGGACGATCTCGTGCGGGAGCGCGGCGGGGGCGCCGGTGGACCAGGCGGTGTGCCAGTGGGTGGCGGGGTCGCCGTCGAAGGCGCGCGCGGCCGAGCCGTTCTCGGCGGCGGTCTCCTGGCTGTCGGCGGAGACGAGGCTCCAGCCGGCGCGGTCGATGGGCGCGGAGCCCGTCGGGACGGGGGTGCCGGCCGGGACGGTGGTGTCGGTTGCGGTCACGGTGAAGGCGCCGGCCCTGGTGCCGGTCTTCACCCACAGGATCCCGGCCCGGTCGGCGGGGTCGTGGAACCAGCCGGTGCCGGCGGCGTCGAGGGCGGCCTTGGTGGCGTGCCGGGTCTGGGGGACGCCGTCGACGGCCAGGGCGGTGGGGGCGGTGGCGACGTGCAGGCTGAACTCGTAGCCCCGTGCGGCCGGTTGCCCGGCGTAGGTGCCGGTGGGCGCGCCGACCGAGACGGTGACGGTGCCCCGGCCGGCGGTGGGGGCGGTGACGTCCACGCGCTGGCGGGCGTAGGCGCCGGTCAGGTGCGCGCGGGTGCGGCCGTCGTCCTCGTAGAGGCTGAAGGTGGAGGTGCCGCGCGGGTGGATGTCGTACGTCAGGGTGGAGACGGGCTTCTCCCCCGTGTGGTTCATCTGCGGCCACATGGGGACGATCGCCCCGCCCTTGACGAACAGCGGCAGGGTGTCGAGGGGCGCCCGGTAACCGTTCAGCCACCCCGGGCCGCTGTACGTCCGACCGGTCCAGTAGTCCGTCCAGGTCCCGGCGGGCAGGTAGATGCCGTCGCGGACGGTGGTGTCGGAGACGACGGGGGCGACGAGGAAGGAGTCGCCGGCCATGAACTGGCCGCTGGTGAGGTTGCCCCGGGCCACCGGGTCGTCCGGGTATTCGAGGACCATCGCGCGGGTGCTGGGGACGCCGCTCTCGTGGGCGGTGCGGCTCATCGTGTACAGGTACGGCATCAGCCGCATCTTCAGTTGGAGGTACTTGCGGTTGATCGACAGGTACGGTTCGGCGAACCGCCAGGGCTGCTTGTCCTGGTAGCCGGCCTGGGGGTTGGTGGCACCCCAGCCGGACATGGTCATGAAGGCGGGGGTGAAGGCCTTCCACTGGAGGTCGCGGGCGTACGTCTTCGGGCTGCCGCCGAAGATCCCGTCGACGTCGCCGGCGGCGTAGTTGAGGGCGGACAGGCCGGCGCCGGCGAGGGCGGGGACGTGCCAGCGCATGTCGTCCCAGGTGCCGTGGGTGTCGCCGGTCCAGACGACGGCGTTGCGCTGGGTGCCGGCCCAGCCGTCGACGGTCCACACGAAGCGGCGGGCGTCGGAGTTCTTCTCGATGCCGTCGACGGCCTGTCGGACCCCGTCGAAGGCGTACTCGTAGCCGGCTCCGATCCAGGCGACGTCGGTCTTTACCCCCCTGCTGCCGGCCGTGCCCACCTCGTCGGCGATCGAGCCGAGGCCGGTGGAGGTCCACAGGCCGGTCTGGAACCCCTTGGCCTTCAGCGCGTCGACGGTGGACTTCAGGGGCGCGGAGTATCCGCAGCCGTAGCCGTCGTTGGGCAGGAACCAGCCCGAGGGCATGTCGGCGGCCCGGGCGTCGGCGGCGTAGCCGACGACGTCGGGGGTGGTCTGGTGGCGGGCCCGGCCGTGATCGCCCTGGTAGTCGGGGTTGGAGGCGTTGAAGCAGTCGGCGTTGCCGAGTTCGAAGCCCCAGTGGGGGGCGAGGAAGGGTTTGCCGCTCACGTCGGTGTAGGCGTCGAGGACGGATTTGAGGGAGTCGCCGGTGAAGTACCAGGCGTCGAAGCGGTTCTCGTCGTGGGTGAGGGCGGTGGGGGCGCCGAAGGAGTACGAGCCGGGGGCCCAGGTGTTGCGCATGACGCCGTAGCGGTTGGTGGACATGTAGAAGGGCGCCGGGCTGGCGTTGTCGTTCTCGCGCCACCTGTTGTCGACGGCGACGGGCACGGTCTTGTCGCGCAGGGCCCATTCGCCGAGGCGCAGGCCGGTTCCGTAGAACTGCTCGTCGGCGCCGCGCGCGAGGTACTGGGTGGTCTTTCCGCCGCCCCAGGTGGTGGGCCGGGTCTCCCGCCAGACGGGCGTGGAGTCGTCGGCGCGGTAGACGGAGAAGGTGAGGGGCGATTTGTTCACCCGGATGGACAGGGCCCCGGTGGTGATCCGGTAGTACGCTCCCGCGTCCGTCCAGGAGGCCCCGACGGGGCCGAAGTCGGTGGTGGGGGCGAGGTCCTTGCGGGCCGGATCGTCGGTGAAGGAGCCGTCGGGCGACAGCCAGAGCCGGAAGATGTCCGCGCGGGCGACGACCACGCGCGCCTTGGCCCCGCTGGTGGTGGCGATGGTGAAGGTGGCGCCCGAGCGGGTGAGGCCGGTCGCCGAGCCGGCCGTGGTCTCGGGCGCGGCGGCGGCCCGCGCCGTGGCGGGCCCGGCGGCGGCGAGGCCGGCGGCCGCGAGCGCGGCGGCGACCAGGGCCGCGAGGCGGGCCCGGCGGCGTAAGCGGGCGGGGCGCGGATGCGGGAGGAAGGGTGGGGGGTCGTGCCGCGTGGTCCATTTCATCGGGCAGCTCCTCGTGCCGGTCCGGATCGCGGGCACACCGCGGCGAACACACCGCCGTTGGCATGCACCCGGCAAGATAGCGGACCGGCGTACCCGATTTGAAGGAACCTGCTCGAAGTCGTCCGGCACCAAGCAGTTTTGAGCACCCGGGCGGGGGTCTGCGTCCGGTACGGACACGGCCGGGCGTGGCCCGGAACGGACACGGCCCGGTCGGGGAGCCGCCGCGCGGGCTTCCCGACCGGGCCGTGCCGGCGTACCCGTCCGCCCGCCCCGATCAGCGGACGGTGACGCGGATCTTGGACTGGCCGTGCCCCAACCGCTCCCAGTCGTCCATGAACCGTGCGGTCAACCCGTGCTTGGCGGCCAGGGCGACGAGGGTCTCCGTCCGGTAGTAGAAGTCCTCGCGCAGCACGTGGTGCTCGGTCCCCTCGGTGCGGTCGAAGGTGAAGTCGAACCAGCCGCCCGGGGTCAGGATGCGCTCCACGTGGGCCAGGCACTCGTCGATGATCCCGATCGGCGAGTGGGAGAACACGCTGTGCGCGTGGACCACGTCGAAGTGGCGGTCGGGCAGGAAGTCCAGGGTCAGGTCCTGGGTGATGGTCAGGTGCGGCAGCTTGTCCTGGAGGCCGCGTCCGACGAGGGTCCGCTTCGCGTCGATGAGGATGTCGGGCGAGATGTCGATGCCGTAGTAGTGGCCCGTGTGGAGGTGCTCGATGAAGCGCCAGCCCGCGCGCAGGTTGCCGCAGCCGATGTCGAGCATCCGGTGGGCGGGGGCCAGCCCGTGCTCCGTCAGGTAGTCGAACTGCATCTTGCCGAGCGCCAGCCAGCGGTCGTGGGTCTGGCTGCCGACCGCCGCCTCCGGGTTGCGGGCGGTGTCGGACGCCATGACGGCCCGGTAGTAGGCCACGTGGTCGGGGTGCTTGAGGCGCAGCCAGCGGTCGCGGGCGGCCCGACGGACGTACGGGGCGATGCGGGTGGGGTTGCCGATCGCGTAGCGGACCTTGTGGGCGACGCCGGTGCGGTCGGCGGTCAGGTTCTTCTTCGTGGCCATGAGGGATCTCCCCTGTGGAAACGGGAACGGTGCGGTGGCGGTTGCGGTGCGGGTTGCGGTGGCGGTGCGGTGCGGTCGGTGTGCGGTCAGGCGGTGCGCTTGCGCAGGACGAGCAGGGTCAGGGTCACGAGGACGGCCCCGAGCCCGAGGTAGAGGGCCGTCTCGATCCACTGGAATGTCCAGAAATCGGCACTGGGATACACCTTGTGGTACCGGGCGACGAAATCGTGTTCCGCCATGCACTGCCGCAGCTCCTCGCCGGACGTCTGGCAGACGTTCCAGATGGAGTGCTCGCGCCCGTCGGGCGTCAGGTAGCCGAACTCGCCGGTCGACCAGGCGCTGCCCACCGGCCGTTTGGGCGTCATGCCGGGGGTGATCCGGGTCTCCGGGTCGATCCAGTCGCCTCGGAAGTAGCGGGCCAGGACCATCACCGAGGCGACGGACGCGAGGGTCACGCCCATGGCGGGCAGCACCCGGCGCGTCGTCAGGCCGGCGAGGGTGCCGGCGGCGAGGGCGAACAGGGCGCAGGCCACGGAGGCCGGGCCGGTGGCGTTGTAGATCGGCGCCTCGTGCCAGTAGGGACCGTCGAGGGTGTTGGAGATCGGCGCCCACCACCAGGCGACGAGGGCTCCGACGACGGTGGTGGCGAACACCGTGCACAGCGCCGCGAGGCCGAACCGCGCGGCGAACCAGGCGCGCGGGCCGATGCCCTGGGTCAGGGCCACCTTGAAGGTGCCGCTCTCCATCTCGCGCCCCAGGAGCGGGGCTCCCCAGAACACGCCGATGAAGGCCGGGAGGGCCAGACCGACGGTGCCGAGCAGCCGGATCCCGGTGCCGTTGCCGGTCATGATCTCGAAGGTGGCGAGGCTCTCGCAGCCGCCGTTCCACCCCTTGCAGGGCACCCATCCGTAGGCGTCGATCAGCGCCGTCATCTCGGAGCGGCGGTACGCCACCACCCCCGCGCAGACCAGCAGCAGGATCGCGCCGGTCAGGATCATCGCGCGCTGCTGGCGCCAGGCCAGCCACAGGGCGCCCTTCACGCGGCGACCCCCTCGGACGCGGCGGGGCCGGGGACGCGCAGATGTGCCAGCAAGAGGGTTTCCAATGAGGGGGTTTCGGTGATCCAGCGGTCGTCGTCGTCCGTGGGCAGGGCTGCGCCGGGCGCCGCACGGCGTACGAGGGCCGTGACCTGACGGCCGCCGACGGCGGCGTGCACGAGGGTGCTCCGGTCGAAGTCGCGGGGCAGCCCGTCGCGCTCCATCGGATCGGCGCGGCCGGTGATCCGTACGTGCGCGTCGCACAGTTCCTGGACGTCGCCGCTCAGTCGCGGGACTCCGTCCCCCAGCAACAGCACGTGGTCGCAGACGTCCTCCAGCTCGGCCAGCACGTGCGAGGACATGACGATGGTGGTGCCCCGGTCGGCGGCCTCCGTCATCAGGTGGGCCATCACCTCGTGCCGGGCGAGCGGGTCGAGGTCGGCCAGGGGTTCGTCGAGGAGCAGCAGATCGGCCCGCTTGCCGAGGACGAGGGCCAGGGCGACCCGGGTCCGGCTGCCGCCCGAGAGGGAGCCGATCCGTGCGCCGGAGGGGATGTTCCCGGCGCGTACGAGCTCCTCCGCGACGCCCTGGTCCCAGCGGCCCGGGTTGAGCGCGCGCCCCATGCGCAGGGTGTCCGCGACGGTGAAGCGGGCGTGGAGCGGCTTCTCCTGCGCGAGGAAGGCGGTGCTCCGGCGGGCCCGCGCGGTGCCGGGGGCCTCGCCGAAGACCCGTATCTCTCCGCTGGTCGGCCGCATCAGTCCGGCGGCCAGTTGGAGCAGGGTGCTCTTGCCCGCGCCGTTGGGGCCGACGAGGGCGGTGACGCGCCCGGCGGGCAGTTCGAGGTCGCACCCGCGCAGGGCGGACCGACCACCGAACTCCCTTCCGAGCCGCGTCGCCCTCAGGGCCGGAGCGTGGGTCGGATCGCTCACGCCGTTTCCTCTCTGGACGGTCCGGGCCCTGGCCCGGAGTTCGTGCTGAAGCTTTCTTCCACGGCCGCCGCGATGAGCGCCGTGATGTCCTCTCGGCCGAGTCCCGCCTCGCGGGCCTGGCTCATCCAGGCGGCGAGGGCGAGGCGCAGCGGCGAATCCGCCGCCGCCTCGGGGCGGGAGAGCGAGCGCCGTACGAAGGTGCCCGCGCCGGGGCGCGGTTCGACGAGGCCCTCGCGTTCCAGCTCCCGGTACGCCTTGAGGACGGTGTTGGGGTTGATCGCGGTGGCCGCGACCACCTCGCGGGCCGTCGGCAGCCGGTCGCCCGGTTCGAGTACACCGAGCCGCAGGGCCTGTTTGACCTGCGTGACGAGCTGCAGATAGGTGGCGACGCCGCTGCGCCGGTCGACCCGGAACTCCATCATCTCCACCTCATTCCACTATCACGTTAGTGGAATAGTGCAGAGTCTCTGGCGACTCGTCAAACCGGGCGGAGTATGACCGAACCGTCACAGCCGTCGGCGGACGGAACGCGCGGGCCGGCCGGGGCATCTAGGTGATCGACGGCCGGTCGACGGTCGTCGACGTGGACGAGGAACCGGCCGGTCCGGGTGTGAAGAGCAAGGTGGGCGCGGGATGAAGGCGGAGACGGTGACGGGGGCGGGCGTGTCGGGGCGGGAGCCTGAAGGACCCTCCACCGTGGAGGGGAAGCACGAGGATCGACGTCCCGACGCCGATCGGCCGGACGCCGTCGCGGCGGGCGCGGGGGCGGAAGCGGAAGGGGCGGGAGCCGAGCGGGAGCCGACCCTGCCGGCGGCGGACACGGACGCCGCGGCGCGCTCGGGCGAGGACCCGGAGCCCGACGAGAACCCCGTCTCCGACACGGAAGCGGAATCCGCTTCCGAGGCGGGGACCGAGGCGGGGACCGAACCGGGCGGGCCCGCGCGCGAGCCCGCCCCCGAGGCGGGTTCCGCGGAGGCGGCGCCCGGCGCGGCGGCTTCCGACACCGACGCGGAGCCGGCGGCCGGCGAGGGCCCTGACGGGGATGCGGAAACGGAATCCGATCCGGCCTCCACGCCGGAGGCTGGGGCGGAGCGCGCGCCGGCGTCCTCGCCGAAGCCGGAAGCGGAGTCCGCGGCGACGGCGGCCACCGAGGCGGAGCCGAAGTCGAAGGCCGGACCGGAGGCGGTGTCGGCAGCGACGCCGAAGCCCCTGACGGAGCCGGCCCCGGACCCGGAGTCGGGCGCGGAGCCGAACCCGGACGCGGACGCGAAGTCGAGCCCGGAGCCGGGCCCGGAGTCGGGCGCGAAGTCGGAGTCGGGCGCGAAGTCGGAGTCGGGCCCGGAGTCGGAGTCGGAGTCGGGCCCGGAGTCGGAGTCGGGCCCGGAGTCGCAGCGGGAACCGGAAGCGGGCACGGACTCCCAGCCGGAGTCGGAGTCGGGCCCGGAGCCGGGCGCGGAAGCGGGCGCGGACTCGGAAGCGAACCCGGAGCCGAACCTGGTATCGGAGCCGGACGCGAACGCGGAAGCGAAGGCGGGGCCCGCGTCGGGCGCGGAGCCGGACGCGGAGGTGAACGCGGAGCCTGCGTCGGACTCGGAGCCGGACGCAAAGGCCGCGTCCGCTTCGGCTTCGGCGCCGGCGCCCGAGCCGGAGGCGGCGCGGGGGCCGAAGTGGGCGTCCGAGCGCGAGCCGGAGGGGGACGGGGGCGCGGACGGCGCCCCGGCGGCGGGCGCCGGCACGCGGGGGCGGACCGGTGACGCGGGGCACGGCCCGGAGCGTGACGCCGAGCGCACGAGCGAGTTCCTCCCCCTGCGCGAACTCGGGCAGCGGCCCACCCCGAAGCCGGCGCCCGTACGCCCGGCCACGCCCGCACCCGCACCGGCACCGGCACCGGCACCGGCACCCGCCTTCCGCCCGGAGACGACGCGCGAGGCCCCGCTCCCCCCGTTGGAGCTGCTCGCCGAGCTGACCAACACCGCTCCCCCGCCGGAGACCACGCGCCGCACCCTCACCCGCCGCGTCAAGGTGTGGACGCCCCTCGTGCTGCTGCTCGCCGCCGGGGTCGTCGGGGGTCAGATGCTGCGCCCGGTCCCCGAACCGCGCCTCGTCGTCAAGCAGGACGGGCGCACCGTCGACGGCACGACCCCGATACCGTGGCCCGCCAAGGGCCAGGCCGCCGTCCGCGTCCCCGGTTCCGGCGACATCGGCGCCTTCGGGGAGCAGAAGCCGGTGCCGACGGCCAGCGTGGCCAAGGTGATGACCGCGTACGTGGTCCTCAAGGGGCACCCGCTGCGCAAGAACGATCCCGGCCCGAGGATCGAGGTGGACGCCAAGGCCGTGGCGGACGGCACCTCCGAGCACGAGTCCCGCATCGAGGGCCTCACCGCGGGGGCGAAGTACAGCCAGCTGGACATGATCAAGATGTTGATGATCCCGTCGGGCAACAACATCGCCCGCCTGCTGGCCCGTTGGGACACCGGAACCGACTCCGAGGCCGCGTTCGTCGCGAAGATGAACGCCGCCGCCAAGGAACTCGGGATGACGAACACCACGTACACGGACCCCAGCGGCCTGGACGCCGGCACCGTCAGCACCGCCGTCGACCAACTCAAGCTGGCGGAGGCGGTGATGAAGGAGGAGGCCTTCCGCGCGGTCGTGGCGATGCCGAGCGCCCCCATCGAGGGGCTGCCGGAACCCCTCATCAACAACAACGGCAACCTGCTCCTCGCCCCCGGTCTGAGCATCAAGGGCATCAAGACCGGATCGAGCACCCCGGCCGGCGGCACCCTGATGTGGGCGGCGTACAAGACGGTCGGGGACGAGACCCCGCTGATCCTCGGCACGATGATGGACCAGCACGTCGACGGCCCCGACCCGGACGGCGCCAACAGCCTGACCCTGGTGAAGGAGAACAGCCGCAAGGTCATCGAGGCCGTACGGGCGGCCCTCGCCTCGACCCCGGTGATCCGCAAGGGGGAGGTCGTGGGGCACGTCTCCGACGGGCTCGGCGGTACGACCGCGCTGGTCGCGACCAAGGACGTCGCCGCGATCGGGGTCCCGGGCCAGCGACTGCGGCTGGCCCTCGGCACGGGCGCCGGCCCCGTGCCGCGCGAGGCCAGGGCGGGCACCGAGGTGGGCGTGTTGACCGTCGGCGACGGGGCCGGGGCCAAGACCGTGCCGGTCGCGGTGGCCTCGGACCTCGTCGGGCCGTCGTTCGGCGCGCGGGTCACGCGCCTGTCCTGACCGCCCGCAACACTCAGGCGTTCGCGATGACCAGGAGGGTACGGGCGGCCCGGTCCGGGGTGGGCAGGGTGCAGCGGTGGGGGAGGTCGCCGCGGTGGTGGGCGCTCTGGCCGGCGCGCAGCAGCAGTGGTTCCTCCCCCTCGACCTCCAGGAGGACCTCGCCCTCCAGGACGTAGAGGAAGTCCTCGCCGGGGTGGTGGAACCAGCCCCGCTCGCCCCGGCCCGGTTCGAAGTGGTGCTCGTAGGCCTCCATCAGGCCGCTGCGTCCGCCGGGGATGAGGACCTGGGCGACCTGGCCGCCGGTCTCCGTCACACGGATCACCTGGGGGTCGCTCTCGTGGCTGACGACGCCGGGCCGGTCCGGCGGGCGCAGGAAGGTGCCGGGGGTGACGTCGAGCGCCTCGGCTATGCGGTAGATCGAACTGAGGCTGGGGGTGGCCAGCCCCCGTTCGAGTTGGCTGAGGAAGGGCTGCGAGAGGCCCGAGCGGTCGGCGAGCACGGCCATGGAGACGCGGCGCGCCGTGCGACAGGCGCGGATCGCCCGGCCTACCTCGATCGCCTCGGGGGTGGGTTCGGGTCGGGACACGCAGGTGAACGTACCTCATCGGCCCTCGGGGCCCGGGTGGGCCCGAAACGTTTCGTACTGCTGAAACACCAGCTTCATAAGCGTGGTCAATTATTGACCCTGCTTATGTACGGCATCGCGCCAGTCGGTCGCGCCGTACGCGTACGAGACGAACGAGGAGCCTCGCGTGCACTCCACCCCCACCCCCACGGGCCGGGCCCCGGGCCGGCTCGGCCCCGCCGTCGGCGCGGCCGGCGCGGTGCTCGCGCTCTGGTCCCTGGTCGCCTGGTCCGGCGCGGTGGCCCCGGGGCTGCTGCCCACGCCCGCCGCCACGGCGGCGGCGCTGGTGGACGGCGCCCGCAGCGGGGTGTTGGCCTCGGACCTCGGCGCCAGCCTGACCCGCGCCGGTCAGGGGTTCGCGATCGGCGCGGTGGCCGGCTCCGCCCTCGGCTTCGCCACCGGCTACCTGCCGAGGCTGTCGGCCGCCGTCACTCCGGTGGTGTCGTTCCTGCGGCCCATCCCCGCCATCGCGCTCGTGCCGCTGGCGACCGCCTGGTTCGGCATCGGCGAGAACGCCAAGCGGCTGCTGATCGCCTACGCCGTCCTCCTCGCGGTCTGGTTGTACGTGCACGACGGGGTCTCGCGCGTGCCGGTATCGCACCTGCGGGCCGCCCGCTCGCTGGGGGCGCCGCTCCACCGGCGTTTCACCGAGGTCCTGCTGCCGGCGGCTACGCCCGCGCTTCTGGCGGCCCTGCGCTACGGGGCGTCCGTGGCCCTGCTGGCCCTGGTCGCCGCCGAGTTGGGCGGGGCCGACAGCGGGTTGGCCTACCGGCTCCAGGTGGACGGGCAGTTCCTGCGCGTGGACCGGATGTTCGCGGGGCTGCTCGTCCTCGGGCTGCTGGGCGTGGCCGTGGACGCGCTGCTGGCCGGCATCGGTCGTCGCCTCACGCACTGGAGCGCGTCATGAGCCGCGAGGTACGTCTGGAGGGGCTGACCGTCGGCTACGGCGCGGCCCCGGTGCTGGAGCGCACCGACCTGGTCTTCCCCGCGGGCTCGTTCACGGCGCTGCTGGGTCCCAGCGGGTGCGGGAAGTCCACGGTGCTCAACACCGTGGCCGGGTTCGTGCACCCGGCGGCCGGGCGGGTGAGCGCCGGCGGCGAGCCCGTGCGCGGGCCGGGTCCCGACCGGGGCGTGGTCTTCCAGCACTACGCGCTGTTCCCGTGGCGCACCGCGCGGGGCAACGTCGAGTTCGCCCTGAAGCGGCTCGGGCTGACGCGCGGCGAACGCCGCGAACGGGCCCTGGAGCTGCTCGCGGAGGTGGGCCTGGCCGAGGGCGCGGAGAAGTACCCCGCGCAGTTGTCCGGTGGCATGCAGCAGCGCGTCGCCCTGGCGCGGGCGTTGGCGGCGCGGCCCGAAGTGCTGTTGATGGACGAGCCGTTCGGGGCGCTGGACGCCCTGACCCGGACCCGGATGCAGGACCTGTTGCGGGAGCTGTGGCGGCGCAGCGGCACCACGGTGCTGTTCGTCACGCACGACATCGACGAGGCGCTGGCCCTGGCCGAGCGGGTCGTGGTCCTCGGCGGCTCCCCCGGGCGGGTGCTGGCCGATCATCCGGTGCCCGCCGGGACGCCCGACCCCGCGCTGCGGGCGGAGATCGCCCGCCACCTCGGTTCCCCCTGACCCCTGACCCCTGACCCGCGCCTCACCTCCTGCCCCACCCTTCCCCCGCTTCTCCCTGCCCCACCTCACCCCGCTCTCCCGTCCCGCGAGGCCCTCGCGTCCCCGGAAGGACCTTCCCATGTCCACAACCCGCTCCACGTCCAGACCCCGCGCGGTGGCAGCCGTGGCGTTGGCCGCCCTGTTCTCCCTGCTCGTCGGCGCCTGCGGCGACGGTTCCGCCGGCGGCTCCGGATCCCCCTCGGGCGCGGGCCGCGCCGCCGTGACCCTGGCCGGCAGCGACCACCTCGGCGGCGCTCCGGTCCACCTGGCGCAGGAGCGCGGGTTGTGGTCGGCGGAGGGCCTCGACGCCACCGTGACCACCCTGCCCACCGGCCGGGACGCCCTCAACGCCGTGCTCGGCGGTCAGGCGCGGTTCGGGGTCGTCGGCGATCTGCCGGCCGTCACGGCCGCGCTGACCGGGCGCGACGTACGGATCGTCGCGGACCTGTCGCGCTTCTCGGACTGGCGCCTGCTGACCCGGACCGACCGGGGCATCGGCGGCTTCGAGGCGCTGAAGGGCCGCCGGATCGGCGTCCCGCAGGGCACGAACGTCGAGTACGCGCTCTCGCGGATGCTGGCCTCGGGCCGGCTGACGGCGGCGGACGTGACCCTCGTGAACCTGTCCCCGAACCAGGTCCCCGCCGCCCTCGCCCGCGGGGACGTCGACGCCGGCGTCACCTTCCCCAGCTTCTACGAGGCCGCCCGTACCGCCCTCGCCGACCGCTACGCCGAGCTGCCCTTCTCCGGGTACACCGCCCGCACCCTGCTCATCGCCGGGCCCTCGGCGGACGACGCGACGACCACCGCGGTGCTGCGCGCCGTGCTCCGGGCCCAGCAGGCCGCCGCGGCCGACCCGGCCGCCGCCCGCGCGGCCGTCGTCGCCCAGTCGAAGGGCGCCCTCCAGGCCCCGTACGTCGAGGCCTTCCAGCCCCGCTACACCTACGGCGCGAGCCTGTCGCCGGAGCTGGTGACCCAGTTGGCGGACGAGGCCGCCTGGGCCAAGGCCGCACAGTCCCTGCCCGGTTCCGCCGACCCCTCGGCCCTGCGGGAACGACTGCGGCCCGGCCCGCTCAAGAGCGCCGACCCCTCCGCCGTCACCGTGTCCTGACCTCCGCCCCCGTCCCCGCACCCCATCCCCCTCCCCCGACCACCCGATTCGAGGAGTTCCCCATGACCGTCGACCAGAACACCCTGCGCCGCCGGGGCACCGGCCTGCGCGCGCACGATCCCGCCCGGAGCTTCGGCGGGTACACCCTCTACACGCCGATCACCAGCGAGGGCGTGATCCACCTCGTGGACATCGAGGGCCGGTCCGCGCACACCTGGACCTCCCCGCACCCGCCGGGCCGGCAGGCGCAGCTCCTGCCCGACGGCACGCTCTTCTACGCCGCCAAGGACACCTCGGGACCGAGCCTCTTCCCCATCTGGGACGTCTACCACGGCGGCATCCTCCAACTCCTCGCACCCGACTCGACGGTGCTGCGCGAGGTCCGCCACCCGTTCCACCACCACGACGCGACGATCCTGCGCAACGGGAACCTGCTGATCGGCGCGGTGGAGCCGCTGGCGCCCGCCGACGCCGCCCGCATCCGCGGCGGCATCCCCGGCTCCGAGGCCCCGGGCGGGGTGATCTACGGGGACGTGGTGTACGAGCTGACCTGGGACGGCGAGATCGTGTGGCGCTGGGCGGCGATCGAGCACCTGGATCCCGAGGAGGTGCCGCTGAACCCGCACTTCGCGCGGGAGCACTGGCCGATGGCGAACACGGTGAACGAACTCGCCGACGGGGGCGTGATCGTGGGCTTCCGCAGCGCGTCCACGACGGTGGCCGTCGACCGGGCCGACGGCAGCGTGCGCTGGCGGATCGGGCCCGACGTGCTGGCGCAGCAGCACCATCCGCACGAACTGCCGGGCGGCACGATCCTGGTGTTTGACAACGGCACCTACCGGGACACGACCTCGGTGCCGTACTCGCGGGTGCTGGAGCTCGACCCGAAGACGGGCGAGGAGGTGTGGTCGTACGAGGACAACCCGCCGCAGAACTTCTTCAGCCCGTACATGTCGAGCGCGCAGCGGCTGCCGAACGGCAACACGTTCATAGCGGAGGGCTCCTTCGGGCGGCTCTTCGAGGTGACTCCCGAGGGGGACGTGGTCTGGGAGTTCGTCGTGCCGGAGTTCGGTTCGTTCGACCGGGGTACCGGGTTGGAGTCCTCGCGCGGCGCCCAGAACTCCGTCTTCCGCGCCCACCGGTACGCGGCCGACCTGATCCCGTGGATCTGATCGGCCGCGGGCGGCGTCAGTTGTTCGAGCCGACCGTGTTGTCGTGGCCCGCGTTGAACACGTCGTCGGCGGCGAACTGGAGCCAGTCGCCGAAGACGATCGTGTAGGAGGGCTGCGGCCGGAAGTCCACGTTCACGTCGGCGCTCGCGGCGCCGGCACCGCCGAGGACGATGGCGCCGGCGGCCAGGGCGGTGAGGACGGAGCGTACGGAGCGCATGGCTGCACCTTTCACAGGGGGAAGCGAACAGTCCCCGAAGGTAGGGCGGGGTGGGCTCCGTGTCCCCGGCGGCGTTCCGCGCCGCGCCGAGACGCATCCGATCGGACGCATCCGGCCGGCCCCGGGCGGCGGGGCCGCCCGAGGGTCGACCGGGGCGTGGCCGGAACCGCTCGCTCCAGGTGAACGCCGGGCTACGTACTGGTAACTTGCGCGAGTTGATCAAGGTCGGGCCCCGTACTCCGGGGTCTTCGACCCGAGCCACCCCCATGCAAGGAACCACATTGGCACGCATCGTGCGCTCGGCGGCCCTCGCCTTCGCGCTCTCCCTCGCCGCACTGCCCACCACCCCGGCCTTCGCCGCCGACGACTCCCCCACCCCGCACCTCGACGCCATCGAGCGGACCCTGCGTCAGGTCTCGCCCGGCCTGGAGGGTTCGGTCTGGGAGCGCACGTCGGGCAATCGGCTCGGCGCCTCCACCCCGGGCGGCTCGGACTGGCTGCTCCAGACCCCGGGCTGCTGGGGGGACCCGACCTGCGCCGACCGTTCCGGTGCGCGCCGGCTCCTCGACAAGACCCGTGAGGACATCGCCCGGGCCCGGCAGAGCGTGGACATATCCACGCTGGCCCCCTTCCCCAACGGTGGATTCCAGGACGCGATCGTGGCCGGCCTGAAGGAGTCCGTCCAGCGGGGCAACCGGCTCCAGGTGCGCGTCATGGTCGGCGCCGCGCCGATCTACCACGCCAACGTGGTCCCGTCCTCCTACCGCGACGAGCTGGTCGCCAAGCTGGGCCCGGCCGCCGCGAACATCACCCTCAACGTGGCGTCGATGACGACCTCGAAGACGAGCTTCTCCTGGAACCACTCCAAGCTGGTGGTCGTGGACGGCGCTTCGGTCATCACCGGCGGCATCAACAGCTGGAAGGACGACTACCTCGACACCGCGCACCCGGTGAACGACGTCGACCTCGCGCTGTCGGGTCCGGCGGCCGGTTCGGCCGGCCGCTACCTCGACACCCTCTGGGACTGGACCTGCCGCAACAAGAGCAGCTGGTCGAGCGTCTGGTTCGCCTCCACGAACGGCGCCGGCTGCCTTGCGACCCTGCCCCGCGACCCGGCCCCCGCGGGCGGCGGGAACGTCCCGGCCCTCGCGGTCGGCGGCCTCGGCGTCGGCATCCGCCAGAACGACCCGACCTCGACGTTCCGTCCCACCCTGCCGACGGCGCCCGACACCAAGTGCGGGATCGTCGGCGTGCGCGACCTCACCAACACCGACCGGGACTACGACACCGTCAACCCGGAGGAGAGCGCCCTGCGCGCCCTGGTCGCCGGCGCCACCTCGCACATCGAGATCTCCCAGCAGGACGTGAACGCGACCTGCCCGCCGCTGCCCCGCTACGACGTGCGGCTCTACGACGCGCTCGCCGCGAAGCTCGTGGCCGGCGTGAAGGTCCGCATCGTCGTCAGCGACCCGGCCAACCGCGGCGCGATCGGCAGTGACGGCTACTCCCAGATCAAGTCGCTGTCCGAGGTGAGCGACGCGCTGCGCGGCCGGCTCACGGCGCTGACCGGCGACGAGGGCCGCTCGAAGGCCGCGATGTGCCAGAACCTCCAGCTGGCCACCTTCCGCGCGTCCGAGAAGGCGACGTGGGCCGACGGCAAGCCGTACGCCCAGCACCACAAGCTGGTCTCGGTGGACGGCTCGGCCTTCTACATCGGTTCGAAGAACCTCTACCCGTCCTGGCTCCAGGACTTCGGCTACGTGGTCGAGAGCCCCGAGGCCGCCGGTCAGTTGGCGGAGAACCTGCTGGCCCCGCAGTGGAAGTACTCCCAGGCCACCGCGACGTACGACTGGACGCGCGGCCTGTGCCAGGCCTGACGCGAAGGGACCGTCGGCCCTGACCGACGCCCGACCCCGACGGACGTACGGGCCGGATGGGCCCCGTCGGGTCAGCGCCTGCGCTGGCCCGGCGGGGTCGCCGACGTCAGGAGGGCCTCGGAGACCAGGCGGACGCCCCGGGACAGCCGGCCGAGCTGGTCGAGTTCGATGGCGTACATGCGGATCGCGTTCTCGATGACGGACTCGGCCACGCCCATGGTCGGCAGGTCGGCGCGGCTGGTGTGCAGGGCCACGCGCACGGCCCGCATCTCGTGCTGGAGTTGCAGCTGCACGTGCCGGGCGAGGAGTGCCGGGTGACGGGTGAGCGTCAGGTAGCCGCCGTAGCGGGCCGGGAGCAGGTCCCGCAGCCAACGGGTCGCGGTGCGTTCCCAGTCGTGCGTGCCGGGGGCCTTGACCTGGAGGGGCCAGTCCGGGCTGCGCGTGAGGGTGGCCGTCTGGGGCATTCTCGTCACTTCCGAGGGGTGTCGAACTCTGATCGAGACACTGCGTGAGGGGGGCGGCCTCGGCCCAGGGGTTGACCGAGGCCGCCAGGGGCGCCGCTACGGGGACCCGAAAGCCTTGACCTGGCACCCCGGTCTCGCCGTGAGGAGGAGCGGCGTACCGGTGTGTCTGTTCGAGGAGGACGTGGGGAGCGTCCTCCTTGGCATCCGTCGGATCCGAGCGCCGCCGTCAGTAAACATATATACCGTCGAGTACGCAAGCGTATGAAAAATTTCATACTCGACGAGGCTGTGAATATCCCTGCCCCGCTTCCGGCGGAAGGTATGCGTCAGAGAAAGAATCCGTGCTGGTCAGCGGCCTGCTCGTACTGTTCGAGGCGGGCCTGCGTCCGTTCCGGATCGGCGTCGGCCATGGCCTGGAGCAGGGCGGCGGAGAGCATTCCGGGGGCCGCGTAGGAGTCGAAGACCAGACGCGAACCGGTACCGGCGGTGAAGGACACGTCGGCCTCGTCCACCAGGGGACCCACCGTCGGGTCGCTGATGAGCACGACGCGCATGCCCGTGCTGCGGGCCGCCCGCAGCGCGGCCAGGGTCTCGTTGGCGTGCCGGGGCATGGCGAAGGCCAGCACCCAGGTCCCGCCGGCCGCCCTGGACTGCAACAGGGCGTCGTAGGCCACGCTGCCGCCCCGCGTCACCAGGCGGACGTCGGGATGGATGCGCCGGGCCGCGTACGCGAAGTACTCCGCGAGGGAGACCGAGATCCGCAGGCCCAGCACGGTCAGGGGCACCGAGCGGGCGAGGTTGCGGCCGATCTCCAGCACCTGGTTGGTGTCGGCGAGCAGCCGGCGGACGTTCTCCAGGTTCTCGATCTCGGCGTCGACGGCCGCCTGGAGCTCGTTGTGACGGATCTGCTCCCTGCTGTCGGGGGTGCCGGCGACGGCGCTCAGCGCGATGGGCTGGAGGACGTCGCGCAACGCCGGGTAGCCGCTGAACCCCAGGGAGGCCGCGAACCGGGTCACGGAGGGCTGGCTCACCCCCGCCCGCTCGGCGAGCTCGGTGATCGACAGGAAGGCGGCCTCGGTGAGGTGGTCGATCAGGTACTGGGCGATGCGCCGCTGGCCGGGCGAGAGCCGACGGCCGTCGAACAGCGCGAGGAGCCGCTCGGCGGGCGCCCTGACCTGCTCCGGCGCCGCGCCGCTCGGCGTGATCGCGGCCGCCTGCGCGCGTGCCTGCTGCCCCGATGACACCGGAGGGCCTCCTTCTCATGTCACTCGTACTCCAACATAGCCCACGCTCCGTGGTCGGTGATCATTTGTCTCACCGGAGCCGCCGGGGCCGCCGCGCCCCCACGGACGCGGCGGCCCCGAGGGCTCAGGCCCTCGGCGCGGACCCCTCCGGACGGCCCCGACCCCGGGTCAGGGAGTACCCCCAGATGCCCGCGAGGGCCGCGAGGACACCGCCGGCCGCCGTCCAGATCCAGCGGTCCGACCACCAGCCGCCGGACCAGCCGTCCTCGGGCGCGCGGGCCTCCCGCTGCGCCTCGGAGGCGGTCGCGATGCCGGGTACCAGCGGCTCGGCCAGGGCGGCGTCCACCGCGCCGGCCCCGCCCGTCTCCTTCACCTCGGCCTCGACGCGCGCGCGGACCGGCAGGCCGAGGTCCTCCTCGTGCGCCCCGGAGACCGTCACGCGCACGTAGTAGCTCCCGGGCAGCGGGTCGGCGGCCCAGGGCTCGGCACCGGAGCGGACCGTGCGCAGCACGCAGGCCAACTCCGCCTCCCGCGCCTCCTTGGAGACCGTCACGCTCTGGTTCCCGTAGGTGCAGGCCTGCCGGCGGCGCAGGCCGTCGTACACGTCCACCCGCCAGGTCTGCGCACCGTGCCGGACGGCCGACTCGGGCAGGGTCACCGTCGCCCGTACGGTGACGCGGTCGCCGGCGTCGGCGGGCAGCACCCAGTACAGGTAGTCACCGGTGGAGGCGGAGGCGGTGGCCTTCTGGCCCGGCCGGAAGGGTGTCGCGGTGCGGAAGCCGGTGCCGGCCTCCGTCGGGCCGGAGCCGTCCCGGCCGTCGCTCGGCTTCGGGCTCGGCGCCGCAGGGGCGGCGGGGGCCGCGGGGCCGAGCAGGGCGCCCGCCGCGAGGAGCGCGGCGGTCAGGGTGCGTACGGTACGCATCAGTTGGTCCTCCAGACGGAGACGCGCCAGCGCGAGATCCAGCCCCAGACGAGGCCCGCGAGCAGGCCCGCGAGGGTGAGGGCGGCCAGGAGCCACCAGCCGCGGCCGAGTCCGAACGAGGCCACGTCCGAGCCGGAGTCGGGACCGTCGACCAGGTCCACGGTCAGCTCGACGGGCATGCCGGGCGCGGTCTTGACGGCCGGACCGGCCGAGAAGGAGTTGCTGACCTGGAGGCAGACCGTCTCGGGCGCCTCGGCCGCGTCCCCGTCGACCCCGTCGAGCGGGGCCTTCGGGTAACGCAGGCCGGTGGACAGGACGTCGGTCCGGCCGTCGCCGGCCTCGGAGCCGCGGACGATCTCCCGGCCGCGGTCGGTGGTGGCGCGCAGCATGACGCCGTAGTCGTTGTTGACGGCCCGGTCGGCGCCGATGCTGACCGAGGCACGCAGTTCCTGGCCCGGGCGGACGTCGACCCGGTACCAGCGGTGCTCGCCGAAGGTCTCGCGGTCGCTGTAGAGGCCGGCGCCCAGCTTCGGGGCGTTCTCGCAGCTCTTGGCGCCCTCGGTGGCGACGGGGGTGACGACGGGGTCGGCCGCGCGGTCGACGAGTTGTCTGACCCTGCCGGACAGTTCGGCGGTGTGCTGCACGGAGGTGTAGGTGCCGCCCGTGGCCTCCGCGATGCAGTTCAGCTGGGCTCGGGTCTTGGCGTCGGGGACCAGGCCGAGGGTGTCGACGACGAGGTGGGTGCCCTTGGCCGCGATCTCGCGGGCGATCTCGCACGGGTCCAGCGGGGCGCAGGTGTCCTCGCCGTCCGTGATGAGGACGATCCGGCGGGTGGCGTTGCCGCCCTCCAGGTCCTGGGCCGCGCCGAGCAGCGCGGGGCCGATCGGGGTCCAGCCGGTGGGGGCGAGGGTGGCGACGGCCGTCTTGGCCTCGGTGCGGTTGACGGCGCCCACCGGGTACAGCTGCTGGGTGTCCTTGCAGCCGAGGTTGCGGTCGTCACCGGGGTAGGTGGCGCCCAGCGTCCTTATGCCGAGGCGGACTTCGTCGGGCACCGCGTCGAGCACCTCGTTGAAGGCCTGTTTCGCGGCGGCCATCCGGGACTGGCCGTCGATGTCGTTCGCCCGCATCGAGCCGCTGACGTCGAGGACGAGCTCGACCTTCGGCGGCTCCTTCGCCGGTCCGTCGGCAGCTGCGGCGCCCGTCGGGAGGAGCCCTGCGGTCAAGGCGACGAACAGCCCGCAGGCCCCGGCCGCCAGCCGTTTTCTTGTGATCATCGCTGGATCGTATGGAGGTTCGTCCGACAATCCAAAACGGCTCGTGAGGGCTCTCGTTCGCCCTTCGCGGCGGCTGGGACGGGTGCGGCGCGCGCCCCTCGCGCGCCGCCTCGGCCGCCGGATCGCGCGCCGCCCCGCCCGTCGTTACCAGCGCACCGGGAGCCGGCTCACCCCGCGCATCAGACTGCCCGGGAGCCAGTCGAGGGGACCGCCGGCCGGGTCCGCCGCGAGGTCCGGGAAGCGTTCCAACAGGGTGCGGATAGCGATCCGTCCCTCCATGCGGGCCAGAGGGGCGCCGATGCAGAAGTGCAGGCCGTGCCCGAAGGCCAGGTGGCCCTGCGGGGCGCGCCGGATGTCGAACACGTCGGCCTCGGCGAAGCGGGCGGAGTCCCGGTCGGCGCCCGCCAGAGAGACGAGGACGACGGCTCCGGCCGGGATGACGACGCCGCCGATCTCCGCGTCCTCGGCGGCGTAGCGGTAGGTGGCGTTCTGCACGGGCCCGTCGTAGCGGAGCATCTCCTCCACCGCCCCGCCGATGAGCCCGTCGTAGTCGGCGCGCAGCGCGGCGAGTTGCCCGGGGTGTTCGAGCAGGGCGCGCACGCCGTTGCCGATGAGGTTGACGGTGGTCTCGTGGCCGGCGATCAGCAGCAGGAAGGCCATGCCGATCAGTTCGTCGGCGGAGAGCGAGTCGCCGTCCTCGTCGCGGGTGCGGATCAGTGCGCTGAGCAGGTCCTCGCCGGGGGTGTGGGCCTTGGCCTCGACGAGGTCGGCCAGGTACGCGCTCAGTTGGACGTGCGCCTCGCCGTTGGCGTCCACGGAGCGCGGCGCCACGACCTCGTTGGACCACTGGCGGAAGCGTTCGCGGTCCAGGTCGGGCACGCCGAGCAGTTCGCAGATCACCGTCATCGGCAGCGGGAAGGCGAGGGCCTCGATCAGGTCGGCGGAGCGGCCCGGGCGGGCGGCCATCGCGTCGACGAGTTCCTCGGTGACCTGCCGCACGCGCGGGCGCAGGGCCTCCACCCGGCGCGCGGTGAACTCGCGGGCCACCAGGCGGCGCAGGCGGGTGTGGTGGGGCGGGTCGGATTCGAGCATGTTGGAGTTGGCGGCGGTCGGCTCGATGTCCGGGTACAGCCCGGAGGTGCGCCAGTCCTTCAGGATCGCGGGGTGCGTCAGGGCCTGGCGGGCCTCCTCGTGGCCGACGACGAGCCAGTAGGGGCCGCCGTCGGGGGTGACGGAGGTGTCGGGGCCGACCCGGTGGACCGGGCCGGCCGCGCGCAGCGCCGCGTAGAAGGGGTACGGGTCCGCGTTGAATTCCTCGGCATGGGAACTGATGTCGACTACAGGCATTCGGTCACAGTACGACCGTGAACGCGCGCGGCGGCCGCCCGAACCGGCCACATGGCCCACCCGTGGCCGGAGTTCGCCGGTGCGTCAGCCGGTCAGCCCCGCGGGCAGGGGCTCCGCGTGCAGCACCACCAGGTGTTGGGTGGCGCGGGTGAGGGCCACGTAGAGGTCGCTCGGCCGCAGGTGGGCGGGCTCGACCACGACGACCGTGTCGAACTCCAGCCCCTTGGCCCGGCTCGGGTCCAGCAGGACGACCGGCCGGGTGAGGTCGGGGTCGTCTCCCGCCCGGACGCCGGGCAGTTCGGCGGCGATCGCGGGGTGCAGGGGGCGCGGGGCGATGACCGCGAGCCGGCCCCGCTCCGGGGCGACCTCGCGGACGGCCCCGGCGACGGCCGCGGGAAGGTCCTCGGCGGCCCTGACGACGGGGGCCGTGCCGGTGGTGCGGACCGAGCGCGGGGGTTCGAAGTCGGGGTGGTGGGCCCGGAGCACGCCGGCGGCGAGCTCCATGATCTCTGCGGGCGTTCGGTAGTTGACCTCGAGTCGGACCCGGTCCCAGCGGTCGGCGGCGTACGGCTCCAGGATCCGTTCCCAGGAGCCGCAGCCCGCCTCGTCACCGGTCTGGGCGGGGTCGCCGACCAGGGTCATGGAGCGGGTGGGACAGCGGCGCATGAGCAGCCGCCAGGCCATCTCGGAGAGTTCCTGCGCCTCGTCGACGATGACGTGTCCGAAGGCCCAGGTGCGGTCGGCGGCCGCGCGTTCGGCCGTCGTGCGGTGGTCGGCCTCCTCGTGCCGCTCCGCCATGCGTTCGGCGTCGATGATGTCGTGGGCGGCCAGGTACTCGTTCTCCTGGTCCTCGAACTCGTAGGAGTCGGAACCTCGGTTGAGGTCGAGGACTCCCTGCGCGTACGCGACGCGCTCCAGCCGGGCGCGTTCGGCGGCGGCCCGCTGCGCGCTGTCGTCCACGCCGAGCAGTTCGGCGGCCTCGTCGAGGAGGGGGACGTCGGCGGGGGTCCACTGCCCCGAGGTGCGCCGGATCAGCGCGGCGTCCTCCTCGCCGAGGTGGGTGGGGTCGGCCAGGAAGTCGGCGACG
The DNA here is from genome assembly GCF_040650855.1 of Streptomyces sp. NPDC048606. NCBI lineage: Bacteria > Bacillati > Actinomycetota > Actinomycetes > Kitasatosporales > Streptomycetaceae > Streptomyces > Streptomyces sp. NPDC048606. The sequence goes on from NZ_JBEZIB010000029.1 coordinate 76,134, forward strand.
AGCCGCTGGGGGGTGAGGTGGGGCCACAGGACGTCGATGGCGGCGTGTACCTCGCGGCTGGTGGCGATCTCCTTGCCGAGCTGCGCGATGTCGTCCGGGCCGAGCAGGTTGGGCCCGCCGTAGGGGTCGGCGCCGAGCCGGTCGGCGAGCTGCGCGGTCAGCGCGTCGATGACCGAGAACGCGAAGTAGGGGCGGGCGGGGTTGTGCGGCAGGCCGCTGGCGCGGGCCCGGTCGCGGGCCTCGTGGGCGATGGCGCGGTCCAGCAGGAGGGTGCCGTAGCCGTCGTGCTCGATCTCCAGGGCCGGTTCGGGGACGACGGCGCTGTCCTCGCCGCTGCCGGCGGGCACCTCCTCGGGGAGGGTCTGCCGGTCGGCGACGACCCTGGCCAGGACCTCGGCCATGGAGGCACGTCCCTTGACGGCCGCGGCTCCCGGGCGGTCGGCGCCGGTGGCGCGGACGCCGGGGAAGAGGTCTCCGGGGGCGGCGAGCAGGACGCCGGTCTCGCCGAGGGCGGGCAGCACCTCGCCGATGTAGTCGAGGAAGGAGGGGTTGGGTCCGACGATCAGCACGCCGCGTTTGGCGAGGAGCTCGCGGTGGGCGTAGAGCAGGTAGGCGGCGCGGTGCAGCGCGACGGCGGTCTTGCCGGTGCCCGGGCCGCCCTCCACGACCAGGACGCCCTGGTGGGGCGAGCGGATGACGCGGTCCTGTTCGGCCTGGATGGTCCGCACGATGTCGTGCATGCGTCCGGTCCGGGCGGCGTCGAGGGCGGCGAGCAGGACGGCGTCCGCGTCGGCGCCCTCGTAGCCGGTCCGCTCGGTGTCGGTGAGGTCGAGGATCTCGTCGTGCAGGGCGGTGACGCGGCGGCCCTGGAGGGTGATGTGCCGGCGGCGGCGCAGGCCCATCGGGACGTGGCCCGTCGCGAGGTAGAAGGGGCGGGCGCGCTCGGCACGCCAGTCGAGAACGAGGGGGGTGCGCTCGGCGTCGTCCTGACGGATTCCGATGCGGCCGATGTGGTGGTGGCGCCCGTCGGAGAAATCGAGGCGGCCGAAACAGAGACCGTGTTCGGCCGCGTTCAGGACGGAAAGGAGACCGGACTGCTCCGCGACGAGGACGTCCCTTTCCAGACGCGCCTGGAATCCGCCCGCGCCCTGACGCAGGGCGCTCTGAACAGCGTGTTCGGCATCATCGCGCAGATTTTCGAGGCGCTCGTACAGCCCCGTGACGAATTGTTGCTCGTCCTGGAATTCGATGTTTGACAAAGCCGCTCCCTGCGCGATACGATGCACCCGTAAGACTGCCCCACGCCTTCTTTGAAATGAAGTCGTGAACCATCAAATATACGCGCATGCGAGCCCTGGACGTCAATTCGTCCGGGGCTTTTCTCGTGGTACGGGCGGCCGCCCGGCCGGCGGCGCTCCGGTGAAGCCGTCGCGCCGTATCGGGCGATATGTGACGGATCTTCTAGCATGACCTCCCTCCGGTCCGCGCCGCCGCACACCGAGGAGTCGCATGTCCCGAGCACGCCGGCCCGCCGCACGCTCCGCCACGGTCCTCCTCTGCGCCCTGGCCCTCGCCACGACGGCGGCCCTCCCCGCCTTCTGCGCCCCGGCCGACTCGGGTCCCGCCCACACCGCCGGCACCCACACCCACGCCGATGCCGATGCCGACGCGGCGACGGCAGGCGAGCGCGCGGCGCTGGGCGAGGAGCACGCCCGCGCCCACGCCGAACGGCGCCGCGCCGCGCGGGGCACGGGCGGCTACGCGCAGTCCACCCGCACCGCGAGCCTCGCCGCGCTGACCCGCTCCCAGGCGCTGACCAACGAGGCCCACCCTCCCGCGCTGTCGGGCCGGTTCGCGCAGTTCTTCCCCTCCCCCGACTTCGGCGTCCACCTCGCCCAGCTCCCCACCGGCAAGGTGCTCCTCTTCTCCTTCGAGCGGGTGGAGGTCGATCCCACCAAGGAGACCGGCCCCACCGACCGGATCGGGCCCACCAACGCGGGCCGCGCCTTCCTGTGGGACCCCGCCCGGGGTACCGGCGCCTCCGCCTTCAAGGAGGTCAGGCCACCGACCGTGCTGATGCCCGACGGTACGCACGCCCCGCGCCCCGCACCCTTCTTCTGCGCCGGCCACGCCTTCCTGCCCAACGGGATGCTCGCCGTGTTCGGCGGGAACACCGGCGGCAAGGGCGGCAGCGGGGCGCGGCTCTCCTTCGTGTTCGACCCGTGGACCGAGCTCTGGTACCGCAACCGGGACATGGCCGTCGGTCGGTGGTACCCCTCGGTCGTCACCGGCGCCGACGGCCGCCAGATCATCGTGTCGGGCCAGTCCGAGCGCGGCACGGGCACGCCCACCCCCGTGGTGGAGCGCTTCCCCGCGAAGCGACTGCCCGTGCCGTGGCGCCCGTACGACATCCCGCAGGACGTCGCCCCGGAGCGGTTCGGGGCCGACGCGCCGTTCCGGGGCGACTACCCGCACCTGTTCTCGCTGCGCGACGGCATGATCTACGGACTGGGCCGGGACGCCGACCAGCAGTGGCTGTTCGACCCCGTCCGCGAGACCCGTCGGGACCTGCCCCGACGCCCCGCCGACTTCCGCGGCTACGGTTCGGCCGTGCCGCTGCCGGCCGGGCTGCGCGGACCGGACTCCGTCCTGGTCCTCGGCGGCGATCCGCTCGACCCGAACACCTACCGGCTCTCCCCCACGGGCTGGACCACCGAGGAACCCCGCGCCTTCGGCCGCACCCAGGACGACACGCTGATCCTGCCGGACGCCACGCTGCTCACCGTCAACGGGGCACTGAGCACCCGCGACTACGGACACGGGCCGTTCAACCCGAAGGCCGACCTCAAGTACCGGCACACCGAGCTGCGCGACGCGAACGGGCACTGGAGGCTCGGCCCCGTCCAACGCCTTCCGCGCGGCTACCACTCGAACGCGCTCGTGCTGCCCGACGGCCGGGTGATGGTGACCGGCGACGAACTCCAGCAGATCGCCAACGACCCCGACATCACGGACCCGATGGACGGCAGCATCGAGCTGTACGAGCCGGCGTACCTGCACCGGGGCGGCTCCCGCCCGGCGCTCGACGCGGCGCCCCGGGGCGAACTCGCCCACGACAGCGCCTTCGAGGTCCGCAGCACGACCGCCGCCGCCGTCCGTCGGGCCGTGCTGCTCGCGCCGACGACGGTCACGCACTCCGTGAACACGAGCCAGCGCCACCTGGAGCTGCGCGTGACGGACGTGCGCGGCGACCGGATCGCGCTGCGCACCCCGCCGTCGCCGGCGGACGCGCCGCCCGGCTACTACATGCTGTTCCTGCTGGACGGGCGCGGCGTGCCCAGTACGGCCGAGTGGGTGAAGCTGGGCGTGCGCTGGGGGAGCGCGGCCCCGTCGGGACCGGGCCGCGTCATCGTTTCGGCGGTTCGAGCCGGGTCAGCCAGGTGGTGAGCAGCGCTTCCAGGGCGGCGGCCTCGTCCGCCGTCAGGTCGTCGAGGAGGGCCCGCTCGTTGCGCATGTGCTCGGTGAAGGCCCGGTCGATCACCTCGCGGCCGGCCGGGGTGAGGGCGACGACGCGGCCGCGGCCGTCGTCGGCGGCGCGGCGGCGGGCGACGAGTCCGGCCCGCTCCAGCCGGTCGATCCGCTTGGTCATCGCGCCGGTGGTGACCATGGTGTGGGCGGCCAGTTCACCCGGGGCCCGCTCGTAGGGTTCGCCCGCGCGGCGCAGGGCGGCGAGGACGTCGAACTCCCCCTCGCCCAGCCCGTGGCGCTGGTAGACGGGGGTGAGGCGGTCGGTGAGGAGCAGGCCGAGGCGGTGCAGGCGGCCGATCACCCCCTGTGGGGCGACGTCGAGATCCGGGCGTTCACGGGCCCATTCGGCCTGGATGCGGGCCACGTGGTCCAGCGGGGGACGCGGCTCCTCCGGGGCGGATCCGGCGGGGGTCGGGTGGCTGTTTCGGTTCACCCCTCCAGCATAGCTTCCACGGAAGCTACTATGTCTTCCATGGAAGCCAATATGCGGTGGTCGCTGGTGACCGCGATCGCCCCCGTCGCCTGGGGCGCCAACTACTACGTGACCCGGGCCTTCCTCCCGGAGGGGCACCCGCTCTACGGGGCGGCGATCCGGGCGCTGCCCGCCGGGCTGCTGCTGCTGGCCGTGTGCCGCAGGCTGCCGACCGGGTCCTGGTGGTGGAAGTCGCTGCTGCTGGGGGTGCTCAACATGGGCGGCTTCTTCGCCCTGGTGTACGTGGCCGCGCAGCGGCTGCCGACGAGCGTGGCCGCCACCGTGATGGCGACGGCCCCGCTGGTCCTGATGCTGCTGGCCTGGCCCCTGGTGGGGGAACGGCCGCGGGCACGGCACCTGGCGGGCGCGGGGCTGGGCGTGGGCGGGGTGGCGCTGATGCTGTTCACCGGCGGCGCCCCGGCCGATCCCCTGGGGGTGGCGGCCTCCGTCGCCGCCATGGCCATGTCCTGCCTGGGGCTGGTCCTGGCCAAGCGGTGGAGCGCCGGCGCCGGGGTCCTCGCCTCGGCCGCCTGGCAACTGCTCGGCGGCGCCCTCGTACTGTTGCCGCTCGCGGCCCTGGTGGAGGGCGCGCCGCCGGCCCTCGACGGCCGGGCCCTGCTCGGGTTCGCCTACGTGGTCCTGGTGGCGACCGCCCTGGCCTTCAGCGCCTGGTTCGCCGGATTGCGCCGGTTGCCGGCGGCCGCCGTCGGGCTGCTGGGGCTGCTCAACCCGGTGACGGGGGTGCTGCTGGGCACGGTGGTCGCCGGCGAGAGCCTGACGGCGCGGCAGCTGTGCGGCCTGCTGCTGACCGTGGGCGGGATCCTGCTGGGGAGCGTCCTCGCGCCGGCTCCGGCCGCCGCGCCGGCCGATGGCGCCGCCCCGGTACCGGCGCCCGCGCGACCCGGGCGTGTCGCACGGATGGGTGTGGACGAAGCCCCCCGGCACGACAGGCCCCGGTCCGGCTCGTAGCGTCGTCAGCACTCGGACCCGACGGTCCGACGGGGCCCGGCGAGCCGTCGTCGACCTGGTGCCGCCGCGGCGGCACTGCGACGAGGACCCGGCAGGGCCAGGGGGGTCGCCCGACGAGAGGCCGAGCCGATGCGCATAGCCGACCCGATGTCCGCCCCCACGTCCGCCTCCCTCGGCACCCGCATATCCGTCGGCGCCACCACCACCCTCGGCGCCGACGGCGCCGTCGCCGCCCCGGTGACCGAGCCGGCGCACCGCCCGGCCGCGCGGCCCCCGGCCCGCCCGGCCGCCGAACCCACCGCCGAACCCACCGCCGAACCGGCCGCCGAGCCCCCGGTCGAGGCCCTGACCGGGGCCCCCGTCGAGGCCCCGGTCGACGCGGGCGCCGCCGCGCGGGACGAACCCGCCCCCGCGACCGGACTGTTCCGGATCCACCGGGGACACCCCGGCCCCGAGGAGCTGGCCGCCGTCGCGGTCGTTCTCGCCTGCCTCGTCGCCCGGACCACCGGCGCGGGCGCCCGGCACACCGACATCGCGCCGCACCGCCCCCGTCCGCGCTCCCGCGCCGGCGCCCACGGCTGTTGGGCGGGGTGCTGGGCCTGCCGCTGAGGCACCCCGTGAACACCCCTGCCGGCCGGTGCGGATCCCGGCCGGCAGGGGCTTTTCTCAGGACTTGTGCAGCAGCTGCGCCATCGCCTCGCGCAGCGCCCGGTACGGGTCGGCGGCGGCGCCCTCCGCACGCCACGCCACGAATCCGTCCGGCCGGACCAGGACCGCGCCGTCGGCGGGCAACTCGTGGGCCCCCGCCCAGTCGACGTCGTCCACCGGCTTCAGGTCGGCGTCCGCCCCCCTGCCCACCGTCCAGGTGTCCAGGTGCGCGCCCAGGTCCCGCGCCACCCGCACCGCCGCCTCCGACCAGGGCGTGCCCGCGCCGCTGAGCAGCGTGAACGAGCGCTCGTAGAGGTCGAGCGTGGAGATCCGCTCCCCCGCCCGGAGCACCCACAGGTGCGGGGCGCGGGTGCCGACGTCGCCCTTGAGCCGCAGCTCCTCGGGGATGATCGGCCGGTCGGGGTCGCCGCCCACGACGGCGCCCTGCGGGTAGCAGTAGCCCATGGCCGTGGTGAGGACCCCGCTGCCGGGGCCACCGCCCATGGTGGGCGGGGGAACGTAGCCGGGGTGGCTGTGTTCGGCGGAACGGGCCGAGGCGCGCTCGCTGGTGGCGCGGGCCACGGGCAGCCGCTCGGTCTCGTAGGTGGCCAGGAGCTCCTGACCGGCGGAGCCGTTCAGCACCGCGGCGACCTTCCAGGCCAGGTTGTGCGCGTCCTGGATGCCGGTGTTGGAGCCGAACGCCCCGGTGGGCGACATCTCGTGGGCCGCGTCGCCCACCAGGAAGACCCGGCCGACCCGGTACTGTTCGGCCACCCGTTCGGCCGCGTGCCAGGGAGCCTTCCCGCCCACCTCGACGTCGAGGTCCGGCACGCCGATGGCGTTGCGGATCTGCGCCACGCAGCGTTCCTCGGTGAAGTCCTCCAGGGTCTCGCCCGTCTCCGGGTGCCAGGGGGCGTGGAAGACCCACTGGGTCTCGTTGTCCACCGGCAGCAGCGCCCCGTCGGCGCCGGGCTTCATCAGGTAGCAGACGATGAACCGCAGGTCGCCCAGTTCCTCGGCGAGCCGCTCCGAGCGGAAGACGATGCTGACGTTGTGGAAGAGCTCGCCGCTGCCCGTCTGGCGGACGCCCAGGCCTTCCCGTACGGGGCTGCGCGGGCCGTCGGCGGCGATCAGGAAGTCCGCGCGGACGCTGATGTGCTCACCGGTCTCCCGGTTCTTCACCAGCGCGCTCACTCCGTCGGCGTCCTGGTCGAAGCTCATCAGTTCGGTGGAGAAGCGCACGTCGGCGCCCTGCGCGCGGCTCTGCGAGGCCAGCAGCGGCTCGATGTTGTTCTGGCTGCACAGGCACCAGCCGGTCGGGCTGAAGCGGCGCAGGGCGTTGCCCGGGTCGACGGCCTTGATGAGCCACTTGTGTTCGCCGCCGATCAGGGCCTGGGTCTGGAGGATGCCCTGATTGGCCTCCAGGGCGGAGGCCTCCTTGCGGATGGCGGGTTCGGCGCCCGCCGTGCGGAAAAGTTCCATCGTCCGGGCGTTGATGCCGCGGCCGCGGGGGTGGACGGAGGTACCGGAGTGCTTCTCGACCAGCATGTGTCTGATGCCGTGACGGCTCAGGAACAGCGAGGTGGACAGGCCCACGAGGGAGCCGCCCACGACGAGGACCGGTACGCGAACATCGGCATGCTCTTCCATCAGCTGCGGGCTCCTGTTTCGTGTGGGGGGCAGTGGACGCCTTATGCCCACGATCGGGGTTCAAGCCCTGGCGAGTCGCCTCTTGTCACCCGCTTGATCCGGAGATGTAGCGAGACGTACCCGGGCGGATGACGATGAGCGACAGCGGCGGCCCCTTCGGCCCTGCCGCCCGTGGTTCCCGACCGCGCGGGCCCCGAGGGCCCCGCGCACCCGGGGAGTCGCCGCCGATCGGCGCACGTGAGCGCGTACGCGCCGGCCTTCTTGCCCTCACGAAGGAGTGAGCAGATGACAACCACCCTGTCCGAACGGGTGTCGCAGTCCGCTTTCGACGGCTCCATGCTCCGGGTCGTCCTGCTGATGGACCTGCACGAGGGGGCCCAGCAGCGGTTCTTCGAGGCGTACGAGCAGCTCCGGCACGACATCGCCTCGGTCCCCGGCCACCTCGGCGACCAGCTGTGCCAGTCCTTCGAGAACCCCTCGCAGTGGCTGATCACCAGCGAGTGGGCGAGCGCCCCGCAGTACCTCGCCTGGGTCAACAGCGAGGAGCACGCGGAGCAGGTCCGCCCGCTCGGCGCCTGCGCGCGCTCCATGCGCCCGCTGAAGTTCACCGTCCTGCGCGAGACCGGCAAGCGCTACGAGGCCCCCGCGGCGGCCGTCGGGATCCGGCTCCAGGACTCCCCGCGGCTGGGCGCCGGCGTCGTGCGCCACGCGCTGACCTTCACCGTCAAGCCGGGCAGCGAGGGGAAGGTGGCGCAGATCCTGTCGTCCTACGCCTCCCCCGAGGCCCGGGTCGACGACCACACGCGGCTGTGCCGGACCTCTCTGTTCATGCACGGCAACCGGGTGGTGCGGGCGGTGGAGGTGCAGGGCGACCTGATGGCGGCGCTGCGCCACGTGTCGGAGCAGCCGGAGGTGCGGGCCGTCGAGCACGCCATCAACCCGTACCTGGAGCAGGACCGGGACCTGGCGGACCCGGAGTCCGCCCGGATGTTCTTCATGCGGGCCGCCCTGCCGGCCGTGCACCACCTGGCGGAGCAGGGCAGGCCGCCGCAGGAGGTGCGCCGGCACGCGTTCTTCTACCCGGCGAAGCCCGGCTGCGGCTCGCTCCTCGCCCGCTTCCTGGCCCGCCAGGACGAGGCGGCGGCGAAGCTGCCGACGAGCCCGGTGCTGAGCAGCACCGTCTTCCAGCGGGACGACGTCGTGGTCCGTCTCCTGGACGTGTTCGGGCCGGCCGACGAGCGCTTCGCCGCCGGCTTCGGCATCGAGGGTCCCCGTCAGGCGGCGGTCCTGGACCGTCTGCTGGCCGGGGCGCCCGGCGCGGCCCGGCCGGGCCCGCACCTCATGGACCCGATCACCGACCGCCGGGCCCCGGCGGAGGTCTGATCCGCTTGGTCCGGGACCGCCGAGGCCTCGGACCGGAAGGGCCCCGAACCGGTCGAACCGCACCGGAAGGGCCTGAACCCGAAGGGGGCGGGCACCCCGCTCCGTCCCCCTCGTCCACCACCGGCAGCCCACGGCCGGGCTCCGCGTACGCCAGGAGGAAGTCAGCGATGACCAAACATCACCCGCGGATCGTCGATCTCGGCGAGACCCAGCCCAACCGCAGGCGCGGAGGTGACCTGCGCGCCGTGCTCACCCCGACCTCGGTGGGTTCGACGAGCGGGTTCATGGGCCTGGCCGTGATGGCCCCCGGCGAGTCGATCGCCGAGCACTACCATCCCTACTCCGAGGAGTTCGTGTACGTGGTCAGCGGCACGCTGGAGGTGGACCTCGACGGCGACGCGCACCCGCTGCGCGCCGACCAGGGTCTGCTCGTCCCGCTCAACGTGCGCCACCGCTTCCGCAACGTCGGCGACACCGAGGCCCGGATGGTCTTCCACCTCGGTCCGCTCGCCCCGCGTCCCGAGCTCGGGCACGTCGACACCGAGGAGGCGCCGCACCCGGAGGCCACGGCCTGGGCGGAGCGGCCTCCGGAGCGCTCGGGAGCGGTCTCGTGACCCGCCGGCGGGTGGCCGTCACGGGGGTGGGCGTCGTCGCCCCCGGTGGCATAGGCACCACCGCCTTCTGGGACCTGTTGTCCAACGGCCGTACGGCGACGAGGGGCATCACCCTCTTCGACCCGGCCGGGTTCCGCTCCCGGATAGCCGCCGAGGTGGACTTCGATCCCGCCTCGCACGGTCTGGGGGCCGACGACACGGCCCGGGCGGACCGGTACATCCAGTTCGCTCTGGTCGCCGCCCGCGAGGCGGTGGCCGACGCCGGGCTGGAACTCGACGACGAGGACGCCTGGCGCACGGGGGTCTCCCTCGGCACGGCCGTCGGCGGCACCACGCGGCTGGAGCACGACTACGTGGCCGTGAGCCAGAAGGGCGACTGGTGGGACGTGGACCACCGGCTGTCCTCCCCCTTCCTGCACCGGGCGTTCACGCCCGCGACCCTCGCCTCGGCGGTGGCGGAGCAGACGGGGGCGCGCGGGCCGGTGCAGACCGTCTCGACGGGCTGCACCTCGGGCCTCGACGCCGTCGGGTACGCGGTGCACGCGATCCAGGAGGGTCGGATGGACGTCTGCATAGCCGGCGCCTCGGACTCGCCCGTCTCCCCCATCACGGTGGCCTGCTTCGACGCGATCAAGGCGACCTCGCCGAACAACGACGACCCGGCGCACGCGTCGCGGCCGTTCGACGCCGACCGGGACGGTTTCGTCCTGGGCGAGGGCGGCGCCGTCCTCGTACTGGAGGAGTGGGAGCGTGCCCGGGCCCGCGGGGCGACGATCTACTGCGAGATGGGCGGGTACGCCACCTTCGGCAACGCCCACCACATGACGGGGCTGACCGCCGAGGGCCTGGAGATGGCCCGTGCCATCGAGACGGCCCTGGCGCAGGCCCGGATCGGCGCCGAGGACGTCGACTACGTCAACGCGCACGGTTCCGGCACGAAGCAGAACGACCGCCACGAGACGGCGGCCGTCAAGCGGGTGCTGAAGGACCACGCGTACCGGACGCCGATGACCTCCATCAAGTCGATGGTCGGGCACTCGCTCGGGGCGATCGGCGCGATCGAACTCGCGGCCTGCGTGCTGGCGATGACCCACCAGGTGGTGCCGCCGACCGCGAACTACGAGACCCCCGACCCGGAATGCGACCTCGACTACGTGCCGCGCACGGCCCGCAGCCACACCCTGCGCAGCGTGTTGTCCGTCGGCAGCGGCTTCGGCGGCTTCCAGTCCGCCGTGGTCATGACCCAGCCCAAGGAGGTGCGCGCGTGAGCAGCCGCAGAGCCGACACGTCGCCGGCCGTCACGGGCATCGGGGTCGTCGCGCCCAACGGGATCGGCGCCGATGCCTTCTGGAAGGCCACCCAGGCGGGTGACAGCGTCCTGGACCGGGTGACCCGGCAGGGGTGCGAGCACCTTCCGGTGCGGGTGGCGGGCGAGGTACGGGGGTTTGAACCCAACTCGCTGGTCGAGGACCGGTTCCTGGTGCAGACGGACCGCTTCAGCCACTACGCGCTGGCCGCGGCCGATCTCGCGCTGGAGCACGCCCGGCTCGGTCGGGCGGACTACGAGGACGACCCGTACGCGGTGGGCGTGGTGACGGCCGCGGGTTCGGGCGGTGGCGAGTTCGGGCAGCGCGAGCTCCAGCGGCTGTGGGGGCAGGGCCCCCGCTTCGTCGGCCCGTACCAGTCCATCGCCTGGTTCTACGCGGCCAGCACCGGCCAGGTGTCCATCCGGCGCGGGTTCAAGGGCCCGTGCGGGGTGGTGGCGAGCGACGAGGCGGGCGGGCTGGACGCCTTCGCCCACGCCGGCCGGGCGATCCGGCAGGGCAGCCGGGCCATGCTGGTCGGTGCGACGGAGGCCCCGCTCGCGCCGTACTCGGTGGTCTGCCAGCTGGGGTACGAGGGGCTGAGCACCTGGGACGACCCGGAGCGGGCCTACCGGCCCTTCACCTCGAAGGCCTGCGGGTTCGTCCCCGCGGAGGGCGGGGCGATGTTCACCGTCGAGGACGCGACCGCCGCCCGGCGGCGCGGAGCGACGGTGCGCGCCCTGGTGGCCGGGCACGCGGCGACGTTCACCGGAACCGGGCTCCGGGAGGAGTCCGGGGAGGGGCTGGCGCACGCGATCCGCGGGGCGTTGCGGGAGGCGGGATGCGCTCCCGAGGAGGTCGACGTGGTGTTCGCGGACGCCCTGGGCACGCCCGAGGCGGACGCGGCCGAGGTGCGGGCGATCCACGCCGCCCTCGGCGGGCACGCGGCCGAGGTGGCCGTGACGGCGCCCAAGACGGGTTTCGGTCGGGCGTACTGCGCGGCCGGCACCCTCGACGTCGCCACGGCCGTGCTGGCCCTGGAGCACGGCGTCGTGCCGCCCACGCCGAACGTCTTCGACGTCTGCCACGACCTGGATCTGGTCACGGGCGGCGCGCGCGTGGCCCCGCTGCGGACCGCGCTCGTCCTGAGCCGCGGCCGGATGGGGTCGAACGCGGCACTCGTCCTGCGCAAGGGGCCCGAACACCCGGCCTAGGGATCGGACCCGGTTGGTCAGGGCCGCGCGCGGGTTCGGCGCGGCCCTCGGGAAGCACGAGAGAGAGAAGGCACCATGTCCGACCGACTGACCATGGAAGAGCTGGCGACCCTCATGAAGACCGCCGGCATCACTGTCGACCCCGGCGAGATGGCGAGCCGGCCCGACTCGCAGTTCGACGAGTACGGCCTCGACTCGCTCGGTCTGCTCGGCATCGTCGGCGAGCTGGAGAACCGGCGGGGCCGCGCGCTGCCCACCGACGCGGACCGCTGCAAGAGCCCGCGCGAGTTCCTCGACCTCGTCAACAACAGCCTCATGACCGGAGCCTGAGATGCCTGGACACACCGACAACGAGATCACCGTCAACGCGCCCGTCGAGCTGGTGTGGGACGTGACGAACGACCTGCCGAACTGGCCGGAGCTGTTCAGCGAGTACGCGTCGATCGAGATCCTGGAGAAGGCCGGGAACACGACGCGCTTCCGCCTCGCCATGCACCCCGACGAGAACGGGGTGGTGTGGAGCTGGGTCTCGGAGCGGACGGTGGACCGCGCGGGCCTCACGGTCAGGGCGCGCCGGGTGGAGACCGGCCCGTTCGCGCACATGGACATCCACTGGGAGTACGGGGAGGCCCCCGGCGGCGGTACCCGGATGCGCTGGGTCCAGGACTTCGCGATGAAGCCGGACGCGCCCATCGACGACGCGGGGATGACCGACCGCATCAACCACAACTCGCGGATCCAGATGGAACTGATCCGGGACAAGATCGAGAAGCTGGAGCGGGACAAGCGCAAGACCGTGACCGGTCGACGCTGAGCCCCCCACGAGACGAAAGGCACGAACTCCGATGCACCAAGCCCTCATCGTGGCGCGCATGGCGCCCGGTTCGGCCCACGACATCGCCGGCCTGTTCGCCGAATCGGACGCGGGCGAACTGCCGCGTCTGGTCGGGGTCAACCGCCGGAGCCTGTTCCAGTTCGGCGACGTGTACATGCATCTGATCGAGTCCGACACCGACCCCGGCCCGGCCATCGCCCGGGTCGCGGGGCACCCGGAGTTCCAGGGGCTGAGCGACCGCCTCGCGGCCTTCGTCAGCCCCCATGACCCCGAGACCTGGCGGAGCCCCAAGGACGCCATGGCCCACCGCTTCTACCGCTGGGAGCGCGAAGTGGGCCGGTAGCCGCGGTCGTCGGGTGGTCGTGAGCCCGTCGGGGGTGCCCTTGCCGTGACCGGAGCGCCGGTCCGCCTGGGCACCCGCGGTCGTGTGCCTCACCGCTCGTGACGGGGGATATTCGGCAGGTAGTTTTTGCGTGAATACCTGACTGAATTCCCGTCAACAAGGTTCCGCCTACTATCTCGATTTGATAACGAGATGGCCGCAAAGGCCTGGACCTTTCCGACGCGACGCGCGTAACTCCCTTTGTTTTTAATCAAGTTGACAGATCATCAAATTCGACCGCCAGGTAACGGATAGATATCCCGAGCCTGGCTCCCGTTTGTCCGAATTCTCCGCGGCTCCCTTCTGGCAAGCTTCCGCGCACCCACTCTCCTGACCAGGACTTGAGGTGCGCATGACATCCCGTTCCACCGCGCGACGCTCCGGCGGCCGCAGACGCCGCGAACACCGGCGCAAACCCCGCAGGCTGCTGCTCGTCGCCGCGGCGATGGCCACGGCCGGCCTCATAGCCGGCGGCATCGCCTGGTCCGACCTCGGCGACGACGCCGGGGCGACCACGGCCGTCGCGGCCGGCGCGCCCGACTCCCCCGCCCCCGAACCGGCCGCCGCGCCGGCCCGGGACGAGGAGCCCGCCCCCGTCACCGCCACCCCCGCGAACGAGGGCGCGCGCGGCCTGGTCTACGACGGACTCCAGGCGGCGCCCAAGGGCGACCGTTGCGCCGGCGTCTACCGCACCGGCGCCGGCCACTGCACCCACGGCCCCGACGCCCCGCCCGGGGGCGTCGACATCAAGAAGGACGTCGAGCCCGTCGTCCGGGTCAAGGCCCCGGCCGTCGACCCGGCCGCGGCCGGCGGCGACGGCCCCGCCGCGGAAGGCGCCGGGCGTCCTCAGGACGCGCCCGCCGCCGACGCGCAGAGCGCCAAGTCCGCCGCCGCCCCCGCCCCGCCGACCACCGGTGAACGCACCCCGGCCGCCGGCCCCGCCGGCCAGACCGTCCAGTGCGACGGCGACGGCACCACCGGCAACCGCGTCCAGGTGGTCTACGTCCACCCGCCCGGCGGCGACCGCTTCGCCGAGTACCAGGCCTCGTTCCGCAAGTGGGCCGCCGACGCCGACGTCATCTACGCGGCCAGCGCCAAGGAGACCGGCGGTGTCCGTCACATCCGCTACGTGACGGCCGCCGACTGCACCCCGGTGGTGCTCAACATCGAGCTCCCGGCCTCCGCGCTCGCCGAGTTCAGCGCCACCAACAGCGCGCTCGCCGCCAAGGGTCTCGACCGCCGCGACCGCAAGTACATGATCTTCGCGGACTCCAAGGTGTACTGCGGCATCGGCACCTTCAACGGCGACGAGCGCCCCGGCCAGAACAACCTGAGCAACTTCGGCCCCTCCTACGGGCGTACCGACTCGGGCTGCTGGGGCGGCCACACCGCCGCGCACGAACTCGGCCACAACCTGGGCGCGGTCAACAACAGCGCGCCCAACACCAGCCGGGGCGCCCACTGCACGGACGAGTGGGACGTGATGTGCTACTCGGACACCCCGTACTACCCGAAGATGCGCAACGTCTGCACCAACCAGGCCGCCGAGAACATCCTGGACTGCAACCACGACGACTACTTCCACACCAGTCCGAAACCGGGCAGCTACCTCGCCACCCACTGGAACATCGCGGACAACCAGTTCCTGATGCGCTCCGCCGGAGGCGGCGGCACCGACCCCGGTCCCGACCCCCGGCCCAGCCCGAAGCCGACGCCCAGCCCCACCAAGACGCCCACCGGCGGACCGAAGGTGACGGCCGGCCAGGTCCAGGCCGACTCCGCCGTGCTGAGCTGGCCCAAGGTCGAGGGCGCCGCCTGGTACCAGGTGATGCTGAACGGCAAGCACCTGACGTGGGTCCAGTCCACCAGCCTGCGCGTCTACAACCTGCGTCCCGGCACCGCCTACACGGCCGCCGTCTCGGTCCGTGACGCCTCCGGACGCGACAGCGGCCCCGGAACGGCCGCCTCGTTCCGCACGACCGACGCCGGCGGTGGCGGCACCGCCCCGGGGACCCGCTACGTCCTCGGCAACGGCAGCAGCGGCATGGCAGCCGAGATCTGGGGCGGGCGCACCGCAGACGGCACCGTGCTGGTCACCGGCCGGACCAACGGCTACGCGCAGCAGCAGTGGTTCTTCGACGGCGCCGGCAACGGACTGGTGCGGATCCGCTCCGCCGTCTCCGGCAAGTGCCTCCAGCCCGGCGGCGCCCCGGCGGCGGGCATGTGGGTCGCCCAGCAGCCCTGCGGCAACGGAGCCGCGCAGACGTGGCGGATGACCTCCCGCGACGGCGGGGTGAGCATCACCGACCCGAGCGGCGGCTTCGCCCTGACCGTCGGCAACCGCCCGTACTACGGGAACTGGCTGCTGGAGTTCCAGCGCGCGGACGGTCGTCCGGCGCAGGTCTGGACGGCCCGCAAGGCCGCCTGACCCACCCCGGCGGGCGGTCGCACCGCGCGGCCGCCCGCCGTACCCCTCCCTCCCACACGCCTGGAGCACCATGACGACACGTCCGCGACTCACCCTTCCCCCGCCCCTGGCCCTCCTCGGCTTCCTGTTGGTGCTGACCGTGCAGGCGTTGGCCCTGGCCCTGGCCGCGGCGGGTCCGGCGCGCGCGCACGGCGACACCCTGAAGGTGGTCATCACCGGCCAGCGCGAGGGCCGCGTCACCGCCGACATCACCTGGGAGAACGACGGGGACCCCGTCGAGGAGGCCGTGGCCGCCACCGTCAACGCGGTCAGCGCCGAC
Organism: Streptomyces sp. NPDC048606; assembly: GCF_040650855.1. Lineage (NCBI taxonomy): Bacteria > Bacillati > Actinomycetota > Actinomycetes > Kitasatosporales > Streptomycetaceae > Streptomyces > Streptomyces sp. NPDC048606. Next base: position 91,880 of record NZ_JBEZIB010000029.1, read on the forward strand.
AAGAGCCGTACGGTCGGCCCCGGTCGGCTGGTCCGCGACGGCGACCGGCCCGGCGGCTGGACCGCCGCGGAGCCGCTGCCGCCCGGTGCCTGGACGGTGACGGTGGACGTGGGCTTCCCCGCGCTGGGGCACGCGGCCGGCGAGGTGTCCGTCCCGGTGGTCGACCCGGCGCCGACCGCCACCCCGACCCCGACCCCGACCCCGCCCGCGAGCGGCACTACGGACGCCTCCCCCGCGCCCGCGTCCCCCGCCGCGACCGCCACCCCGCCCGCCCCCTCCGACACGGCCCCCGCAACGCGGCCGGCCGGCGGCTCCGGGGACGACACCGGATGGTGGACCACCGCCGGGGTGGCCGCGATAGCCCTGGTGGGTGCGGCGGCCGGGGTGTTCCTGCGCCGAAAGCGCCGCTGACGGAGTGTCGGCCCGCGCCCGGGGGCGCGGGCCGCGCAAGGTGGCAGCGGTGCCCGACGGTCGGGCGGGAACGGGTCCGGTGACGCGCGTGAAGGCCACGGAAGTGATCGCGGACGGGTTCGGACGCGTCCGGGAGGTCGTCCACGAGGTACTGGACGGGATCGGCGCCGAGGCCCTGAACGCCCGCCCCGACCCGGCCGCCAACTCCATCGCCTGGCTGGTGTGGCACCTGGCCCGGGTCCAGGACGACCACGTCGCCGACGCCGCCGGCCTCCCCCAGGTGTGGCGCGAGGGCGGCTGGGCGGACCGCCTAGGCCTGTCGCTGCCCGTCGCGGCCACCGGGTACGGGCAGACCGCGCGGCAGGCGGCGGCCGTCCGCGTCGACTCCCCGGAGCCCCTGCTGGGCTACTTCGACGCGGTCCACGAACAGAGCCTGCGCTTCGTGCGCTCCCTGTCCGCCGCCGACCTCGGCCGGGTCGTCGACGCGCGTTGGGACCCGCCCGTCACCCTCGGCGTACGCCTCGTCAGCGTCCTCGCCGACGACCTCCAGCACGCCGGACAGGCGGCCTACGTCCGCGGCCTCGTCGAGCGCGGCGCCGCGCACGGCTCCTGAGCCCCCGGGGCCCCCGGGCGCCTCACCAGACGGACAGCAGGCCCGGGGCCGCCGTGTCCACCTCCTCCACGATCCGCCCGACCACCTCGGCGGCCCGCCCGCTCCAGTAGAAGTGACCCCCGGGGAACCAGTGCGCCCCCACCGTCGTGTCGACGCCGGCGGTCCAGGCGGTCAGCTGCTCGCGGGTGACGACGTGGTCCTCCTCGCCGCCGAACAGCGACACCGGAACCGTCAGTCGGGCGGTGGCGGGCGGGCGCGGGGTCCAGGTCTCCACGGCCCGGAAATCGGCCCGCAGCCGCGGCTCGTAGAGCCGCCACAGGTCGTCGTCCTCCAGGATCGCCGTGGGCAGCCCGCCCATCGCGGCCAACTCCCGGCGCAGCCGCGCCGCCTCCATCAGGTGCAGCGGCTCCCCCGGCACCGGCTGCTCCCCCTCGAACGGCGACTCGCAGGCGGAGACGCCCAGCCAGACGGGGGCGGGCAGGCCCCGTTCGGCGAGCTGCCGGGACAGTTCGTAGCCGACGAGGGCGCCCATGCTGTGCCCGAAGAGGGCGAAGGGGGCGTCCCGGATCCAGGGACCCACGTCCTCGCGCAGCCGGGCCGCGAGCCCCTCCACCGTCGTGTGCGGCGCGAGGCCGCTGAGCGGGCCGCGGCCGGGGGCCTCCAACAGGACCACGTCCCACTCCTCGGGGAAACGCTCGACCCAGTCGACGTAGGCCAGGTGCGAGCCGCCCGCGTGGTGCAGGACGAACAGGCGCAGCTCCGGATCGTCCACCGGGCGCGGCCTGATGACGGCGGTGCCGGTCCGCCGGTGCGTCGGGCTCACGCTTCCGCTCCTTCCGCGCGCAGCGCGCGCAGCATCCGGGTCAGCACCTGGCTGTCCCCGATCTCCTTGAACTCGGTGTCGGGATCGGCCTCCAGCAGGCCTTCGACGGTCTCGCGCCAGCGGACGGGGTGGTCGATCTGGCGGGTCAGCACGGCGGCCGGCGGCCCGGTGTCCCCGTAGGGGCGGGCGGTGTGGTTCGCCACGACGGGGAAGCGGGGCGCCTCCAGGGCGGCGGCCTCCAGCAGCGGGGCGAAGGCCTCGGCCGCCGGGGTCATGTGCCGGGTGTGGAAGGGGCCGCTGACCTTGAGCCGGCGCACGGTGCGGGCGCCGGCCTCCCGCAGGAGGGCGGCGGCCTCCTCCAGGGCGGCGAGGGGGCCCGCGACGATCGTCTGGTCGGCGGTGTTCCAGTTGGCGACCTCCACGTCGACCAGGCCCGCCCGGCGCAGCAGCAGGCGGATCACCGCCTCGTCGAGGCCGATGACCGCGGCCATGCCGCCGCCGGTGACGCCCGCCATGGCCCGGGCCCGGCCCAGGACCAGGCGCAGGCCGTCGGCGAAGCCGAAGACCCCGGCCGCGTGGAGGGCATTGTACTCGCCGAGGCTGTGGCCGATGGCCACGTCCGGTGCGGGGGCGTCCTCGCGCGCGGCCTCGTAGGCCAGCGCGTTGACGACGTAGACGGCGGGTTGGGTGAACTCGGTGCGCTCCAGTCGGGCCGGGTCCTCGCACAGGGCGCGGACGGGATGGCCGAGCACCTCGTCGGCCTCGGCGACCCGCTCGGGGAACCGGTCGAACAACGCGGCTCCCATGCCGGGGCGTTGGGAGCCCTGGCCGGGGAACATGAAGACGCGGGTCATGAGAGGGCTCCCGACGGGGTGAAGCGGCTGTCGGCGAAGGTGAGGGCGGGCCGGTCGGAGAGCACCCCGAAGGAGTGGACGCGGCCGAGGAGGAGGGTGTGGTCGCCCGCCGGGTGGGCCTCGGCGACCGCGCAGTCGAACCAGGCGACGCCGCCGAGGAGCAGGGGCGCGCCGGAGTGCGGGGCGGGGCGGTGGGCCCGGCCGGTGAAGGCGGCGTCCCCCGTGGGGCGGGAGCGGTCGGCGAACCACAGGGCGTCCGCCTGCTGTTCCTCGGCCAGGACGGTGACGGCGAAGCTCCAGGCGTCGAGGGCCTGGTCGTGCAGCCGGGAGCCGCGGGCGAGGGAGACCAGGACCATGAACGGGTCCATGGAGACGGTGGTGAAGGAGTTGACGGTGGTGCCGTGCGGCCGGCCGTCGGCGCCGACGGTGGTGACGACGGTGACCCCGGTGGGGAAGCGGCCGGCGGTGCGGCGGAAGTCCCGGCCGTCGGCGGGAGCGGGGCCTGCGGCCGTGACCGCGTTCGAGGTCGCGTGCGTGGTGGTGGTGTCGGTGGTGGTCATGCGCTGTTCCTCCGCAGTTCGTCGAGGAGCGGCAGGGCGTCGAGGACGGTCTTGGCGGGAGCGCCGAAGTCGATGAGGCAGGCCACCTCGTCGACCCCGGCGGCGGCGAGGCTCCCGACGAGGCGGGCGGCCTTGGGGAGCGTGCCGAGGAGGCCGCCGTCCTCGTAGAGCCGGTCGAAGGCGCGGGCGGCGAGGAAGTCGAGGTCCTTGTCGCGCAGTTTCGCGGGGTCGAGGCGGCGGGCGCCGCCGTGGGCCTGGGAGGCGAGCAGCAGGTTGACGGAGGTGCGCAGGTAGCGGGTGAGGGGTTCGCGCACCAGCTCGCGGGTGGCGTCCTCGTCCTCCCCCAGCAGCGTGTGGACCATGCACACGACGTGCCCCCGGTCGCCGGGGACCGCGTCGGGGCGCGCGGCGTAGGCCTCGCGGTAGGCGGCGGTCTTCTCGGCGAGGTCGGCCGGATCCTGGCCCAGGAGGTGGGTCAGGACGCCGGCGCCGAGCGCGCCCGCGGCACGGAACGTCTCGGCGCCGCCGGCGCTGGTGATCCACACGGGCAGTTCGGCCTGGACGGGGCGCGGGTAGGAGCGCACGCGGCGCGCGGCGCCGGTTCCGTCGAGGACCTCGGCCTCCTCGCCCCGCCACAGCCCGCGGACCTGCCGGACGGTGTCGACGAGGACCTCGCGGCGGTTCTCGTACGCCTCGGGGCGCAGGGCGAAGTCCGTGGCGTGCCAGCCGGAGGCGAAGGCGAGGCCGACGCGGCCGGCGGAGAGGTGGTCGACGACCGCCCACTCCTCGGCGATCCGCAGCGGGTGGTGCAGGGGCGCGACGACGCTCCCCGCCCGGATGGCGACGCGGCTGGTGGCGGCGGCCAGGGCGGCGCCCGTCACGGCGGGGTTGGGGTAGAGGCCGCCGAAGGGGTGGAAGTGGCGTTCGGGGGTCCACACGGCGGCGAAGTCGTGGGTGTCGGCGAAGCGGGCGCCGTCGAGGACGAGGTCGTAGCGGCCGGCGCCGTCGGGGGCCGGGTCGTCGTTGCCGAAGTAGAACAGGCTGAAGTCCACCGAAGGGTCTCCGAGTTCGTGAGGGTGGAAGAAGGGGCCGGGCACGCGGGCGCTCCGGGACGCGGTGGCGCCGGCCGCGGCCTCGGCCGGTCAGGCCGTGACGGTGTCCGGCCGCTGCCCGACCGCCGCGGTGGCCCCGCCGGGTGCGGACGACACCGCCGGGACGGGGGCGGGGGCGGTGGCCGAGGCCGGCGCCGACGCCGTGGGCGCGGCCGAGGCCGGCGCCGGAGCCGAGGGCGCAGTCGCGGTCGGGGGCTCGGGCGTGGCCGGGGCAGGTGTGGCTCGGGGGGTTTCGGGCTGTGGGAGGTCGCGGGTGCGGGCCGCCCAGCGGGCCGTGGCCGGGGTCGCCAGGCCCCCCGCGAGCAGCAGCGCGCCGAACAGCAGCCAGCCGGGCGCGCCCCAGCCGATGATCACGGCGGTGGTGAGGATCGGGGTCACCGCGCCGCCGACGCGCTGGGCCAGGTTGAACATGCCCTGGTACTGGCCGTGCGCGTCCTGCGGGGCCAGTTCGTAGGACAGCGCCCAGGAACCCGCCGAGTGCAACATCTCCCCGCACACGTGCACCACCGCGCCGACCACCAGGCAGACGGCGGCGACCCAGGCGGGCTGCCCGGCGGAGAGGGCGAAGACGGCGCAGCACACCGCGAGCAGGATCCCGGAGCGGCGCATCGCCCGGGCGCCTCCGGTGACGTCCTCGGCGCCCCTGCTCATCCGCACCTGGAACAGGACGCACAGGGCGGTGTTGACGAAGACGAGTGCGGCGAAGATCGAGACGGGCGCGTCCGTGCGCTCGGTGATCCAGATGGGCAGGGCCACGGTCAGCAGGGCGTCGGTGCCGAGGACGAGGACCGCGTTGAGGACGGACACCGCCAGGAACGGGCCGTCGCGCAGGACGTTGCGGCGCGGACCGCCGGCGGCCCCCGCCGCGGGGGCCTTCGTACGGGGCAGCCGCAGGCACAGGAGGGCGGCGGCGGTGAACAGCAGGCCCGCGCCGGCCAGCAGCCACCGGTAGAGGGCGCCGGAGTCCCCGGCCAGCGCCAGGCCGCCCAGCAGGGTGCCGACCGCGAGGCCGACGTTGATGACGGACTGGAGGTAGGCGCGGGCGCGCACCCGCTCGGCGGCCGGCACGGCCTCCGCGATGAGGGCGCCGCGCGCGGCGGCGCCGCCCGCGTCGGCCATGGCGGAGAGCGCGACGACGACGAGGAAGCCGGTGAAGCCGCCGGTCAGGGCGTAGCAGCAGACGGCCGCGCCCTGGGCCGCGCCGAACAGGACGGAGGTGTTGCGCGAGCCGAGCCGGTCGGAGAGCCGGCCCGCCGGGATGCTGACGAGCATCGCCAGCACGGCGGCGACGGTCAGGCCGAGGCCCACCCGCTCGGAGTCGATGCCGACGGCCCGGATGAAGAAGAGCACGCTCACGGAGAGCAGGAAGCCGTTGGCGACGGTGCGGGCGAGGTTGCTGACGGCGAGGACGCGCACGACGCCCGGCGGCGGTCGCAGGTCGTGCAGGAGCCGGATCATCGGGCCGCTCCCGCCGGCCCGTGGGTGAAGCGGGCCGTCAGGGCGGGCCGGTCGATCTTCCCGTTGGCGTTGAGCGGCAGGGCGTCGAGGTGCTCGTAGCGGCGGGGCACCATGTGGACCGGGATCCGCTTGCGCAGCCACAGCATGACGTCCGTGGCCTTCGCGGGCGTACCGGTGTGGACGCCGACGAGTTCGGTCTCGTCCGGGCCGGGTACGGCGAGGACGACGGCGTCGGCGACGTGGGGGTGGTCGCGCAGCGCCGCCTCGATCTCGCCGAGTTCGATGCGGTAGCCGCGGACCTTGACCTGCGTGTCGAGGCGGCCGAGGTGGACGAGGGTGCCGTGCTCGTACCGGACGCGGTCGCCGGTGCGGTACCAGTGCCCGGCCGTGAGCGGGCCCTCGCCGCGGTGCTCGACGGCGGGGCGGCCGGTGCCCGGGTCCCAGGACACGAAGCGTCCCGCGTTGTCGGCGGGGTCGAGATAGCCGTCGAAGCGCTGGGAGCCGCGTACGACCAGTTCCCCCTCCTCGGCGGGCAGCCCGTCCGGGCCGAGGACGGCGTGCTCCAGGAAGGGGTACACGGGGCCGATCGGGATGGTGCCGTTGGAGGTCGAGGTCCAGTCCTCCGGGTTCTCGGGGAGGCGGAACTCGGTGCAGGCGACGGTGAGTTCGGTGGGGCCGTAGACGTTGTCGATCCGCGCCTTCGGGGCCGCCTCGTGCCACAGGCGGGCCTGGCGGGTGGTGAGCTGCTCGCCGATGAAGACGGCGTGGCGCAGGTCGGGGGCGAGTCCGGCGGGCAGTTTGCCGAGGCGGGCGGAGACCGAGACCACGGACGGCACCGAGAACCAGTGCGTGATGCGGCGTTCGACGACGTAGCGCACCGGTTCCAGGAGTTCGGCACGCTGGGGGACGACGAGGGTGGCGCCGCCGCCCCAGGTGACGAACAGGTCGAAGACGGAGGGGTCGAAGGTGAGGTCGAAGGTGTGCGAGACGCGGGCGCCGGGGCCGACCTCGAAGCGGTCGATGTTGTGCTCGATGTACGGGGCGAGGTTGCGGTGGCGGACCGGGACCCCCTTGGGGCGGCCGGTGGAGCCCGAGGTGAACAGGACGTAGGCGACGTCGTCCGGACCGGTGGTGCGCGGCGGGAGGGCGCGCGGGTCGGTCGCGGGCAGGGCGGCGGTCTCCTCGTCGGTGAGGGTCAGGACGGCGATCCGCCGCTCCGGGGCGGTGAGTTGCGGGGCGCCCGCGCTGTCGGCGAGCAGCACCTCGGCGCCGGCCAGTTCCCACACGGCGCGGTTGCGGGCCACGGGGTAGCCGGGGTTGAGCGGGGTCACGGTGGCGCCCAGGCGCAGGGCGGCGAGGTAGCCGGCGAAGGCGGTCAGGGTGCGGGAGGCGAGCAGGGCGACGCGGGCGGGGGCGGCGCCGCCGTTGGCGCGGAGCACGGCGGCGGCCACGGCGGTGGCGCGTTCGTCGAGCCGGCGGTAGGTCCACGTGTCGCCGTGGACCTCCAGGGCGGGCTCGTCGGGGTAGTCGGCGAGGGAGCGGGCGAACCAGCCGTACAGGGTGGTGTCGGTGAAGGTCATCTCAGCGATCCGTTCCGGTCGACGCGGTGCGGGCGGGGGCGTGCGGGGCGAGGAGTTCGGCGTAGGTCGCGCGGTGGGCGGCGGCGTGGCCGAGGCCGGCGAGGAGGGCCAGGCCGGTGGGGGCCGGGTCGTGGCCGCCGCGCCGCAGCCAGGGGCGCCAGGCCTGGGCCTCGACGGCGCCGCCGGGCGGCGCGTGGCGTTCCAGGGCGCGGGTGGCCAGCGGGTCGAGGGCGGTGTTCTCCCGGGCGAGGGCGCGCAGCGCGACCTCGCGTTGCCAGCGCCGCCGGGAGACGGGTTCGGTGGGCAGGCCGGCGGCGTCGAGGAGCTCGAACAGGCGCCGGCGGGTGACGGGTTCCGCGCCCACGAGGTGGTAGGCGCGGCCTTCGGAGGCCGGTTGCGGGGCCAGCTCGACGACGGCGCGGGCGGCCAGGTCCACGGGGGCGACCGGCAGGGGCCGGTCGTCCGCCCCCTCGGGCCGCAGGCCGGTGGCGAGGGAGCCGGCGAGCAGCCGCCACAGGGGTTGGTCGGGGTCGCAGGCGCCCGTTCCGTCGGCGCCGAGCAGCAGGCCCGTACGGAAGACCCGTACCCGCAGTCCGTCCCGCTCGGCGCGCTCCGCCAGGCGTTCGCCGACCCAGGCCGCGACGGCCGGGCCCGGTGCCCCGGGGGTGAGCGGTTGTGCGCGGGTCTCCTCGATCGGGGTGTCCGCGCCGAGGCCGGAGCCGCAGGCGTCGAGGGTGGAGAGCAGGACGAGGTCCTCGACTCCGTGACCGCGCATCCAGGCGAGGAGGGCGGCGAACGGGGGTACGGCCCGCTCGCGCACCGCCGCGTAGTCGCCGGTGGCGTCCGGCACGGCGTTGTGCACGACGCGGGTGACGCGTGCGGCGAGGTCGGCGTCGTAGGGGTACGGGCCGCCGGCGGGGTGGGGCAGGGGGCGCAGCCGCGCCGGGTCGGGCTCGGGCAGGGCGCAGGCGGCTGCGCGTTCGCGCAGCAGGGCGCGGGCCGCGGCCTCGTCGGCGGCCGGGACCACGCAGTGGACGAATCCGTCGCCGGCGCGCAGCAGTTCGTGCAGGACGAAGGTGTCGAGCAGGGTTCCCGTGCCGGTGACGAGGGTGTCGCCGGCGCGGGGGCGGGGGGTGGCGGTGCGGGCCGCCGCCGGCGCGCCGAGGTCCAGGTCGAGGTCGGCGTCGACGAGGGCGGCCTCGGTGGGCGCGGACGCCCCGGCGTCGACACCGGCCGGGCCCGGGGCGGCCGGACCGGAGGCGGCCGGGGCAGTGGTGGCCGTGCGGACCAGGGCGGCCATCCGGCGGACGGTGGCCTGGGCCCCGCCCGCCCGGTAGACGTCCACGCCGACGCCGAAGGCCCGCTGGACGGCGGCCTCGATGCGCAGGGCGGCGAGGGAGTCCCCGTCGTACAGGCCGAAGGCGCCGTCGGGGCCGAGCCCGGGGTGACCGAGCACCCCGCGCCAGATGCCGAGGAGTTCGCCCTCCACACCGTCCGCGACGCCGTCCGCGCCGGCGTCCGCGCCTGCGTCCCCGCCCACCGGTGTCGCGGCCGGCGGGGCCGCCGGTGGGGCCGCGAGGGGCGGCAGGGTGTCGAGGGCCCAGTGGGTGTCCCGGCGGAAGGGGTGGGTGGGCAGGCGGACGCGCCGGCCGGTGTCCCCGGCGAGGGCCTCCCAGTCCACGTCGGCCCCGTGGGCCCAGGCGGCGGTGAGGGCCTCCTCGACGGCCTCGTCCCCCGCGTCGCCGGCGGCGTCCAGGGCCAGCGCGTGGTGGCCCGGGCCGCTGACGCCGTGTCCGAGGTGGAGCGTGAAGCGGTCCGCGCGCCGGGGCCGGCCCGGCCCGGGGTCGACCTCCACCTTCCCCTTCAGGGCTGCGGTCAGCCGCGCCACGAGCCCCGCCGCCCCGCCGGGTGCGGGCGGTACGAGGACCACCTTGCGCAGGGGCCTGGCACCCGGGGCCGGGGCCTCGGCGGGGGCGCGCAGGGCGCGGGCGGCGGCCCGCGGGTCGGCGCCGGGGACGGTGACGACCCTGCGGTGGGGCAGCGCGGTCCGCCCGACGCGCAGGGTGTGCGCGGCGTCGCCGAGGGCGGGGGCGTCCGGTGCGGTGAGGGCGTCGGCGAGCCGGTCCGCCGCCTCGGCGAGCGTGGCGGGGTCGTGGGCGGACAGGACCAGGCGTACGGTCTCCCGCTCCGGGGCGGGGACGCGCGAGGGCGCGGGCGGCGGGCCGAGGACGGCGGTGGCGTTGGTGCCGCCCAGGCCCATGGAGTTGACCAGGACGTAGGGCGCGTCGGCGGTGCGCGTGGGGGCGGCCGAGATCGTGAAGGGGCTCTCGGCGAGGACGCCCGGATCGCGGGGCCGTTCGAACATCGGGTGCGGCGGCAGTTCTCCGGTCCGGGCGACGGCCACGGCGGCCAGCAGTCCGGCGATGCCGGCGGCCGGTCCGGCGTGCCCGATGTTGGCCTTGACCGAGCCGAGTCCGCAGTAGCCGGTCGGGGGCTCGATGGTGTCCGGCGCGTCGGCGTCCGGCGCGTCGGTGTCGGACGCGGCGCGGGCCCGCAGGCCGGCGGTCAGCCCGCGCAGTTCGATCCGGTCGCCGAGCGGGGTGCCGGAGCCGTGCGCCTCGACGTAGCGCAGTTGGTCGCCGCGTACGCCCGCCACCTCCAGGGCCCGGGCCACCACGTCCGCGAGCCCGGCGGGGCTGGGCGCGGTGAAGCCGGAGCGGGCGGAGCCGTCGTTGCCGACGGCGGTGCCGTGCAGGACGGCGAGGACGGGGTCCCCGTCGCGCTGGGCGTCGGCGAGCCGGCGCAGGGCGACGACGCCGACGCCGGAGCTGAAGGAGGTGCCGGTGGAACGGGCGTCGAAGGGGCGGCAGTAGCCGTCGTGGGACTGGAGTCCGCCGGGGCGGTGGCGGTAGCCGAGCAGGGGCTCGTTGACGGAGGCCCCGCCGGCGAGGGCCAGGTCGCATTCCCCGGCCAGCAGGGACAGCGCCGCGTAGTGGACGGCCGTCAGCGAGGAGGAGCAGGCGGTCTGGACGCCGATCGAGGGGCCGCGCAGGCCGAGTTTGTAGGCCACGCGGGACGGCAGGAAGTCGCCGAGCCCGCCCAGGTGGAGGGCCACGTCGTCGACGGCGCCCATGACCCCGTCGGCGAGCGCCCGGGAGGCCTGGAGGGCGGCCATGTAGGTGCTGGGGCTGCCCCCGGCGAAGACCCCGGTGACGAGGCGTCCGCCGCGCGGGGCGTGCCCGGCGGACTCCAGGGCCTGCCAGCAGGCCTCCAGGAAGATCCGCTGCTGCGGGTCGGTGGCGGCGGCCTCGGCCGGCGAGTAGCCGAAGAAGGCGGCCGCGAAGTCCCCGGCCGCCGGGATGCCGGCCGCCCGTGCGACGTAGTCCGGGGCGTCGAGGACCTCCGGGGTCAGTCCGGCGGCGAGCAACCGCTCCCGGTCGAGGTCGCGGACGCTGACGTGGCCCTCGGCGAGCCGGCGCCAGAACTCCTCGGGGCTCCAGGCGTCGGGGAGGCGGCAGCCCGCCCCGACGACGGCGATCCTGCGGTCTTCGGGGCCGCTCATGCCGCGTGCTCCCCGGAGCCGGTGAGGCTGCCGCCGGTGGGGGCGAGGCCTTCGAGGAAGGCGGCCTGCGCCTCGACGGTGCTGTGCTCGAAGAGGTCGGCGGCGTCCGGTTCGCGGCCCGTCAGCTCGCCGATCCGCTCCAGCAGCACCATGAGGAGCATGGAGTCGCCGCCGGCCTCGAAGAAGTTCACGTCGTGTTCGACGTCGGGGGTGTCGAGCACCTCGGCCCACAGGGCGGCGACGGTGTCGGTCAGGTCCCGCGGACCGTCCGCGGCGGCCGGGGCCGGGTCGGTGGTGGTGGTCTCGGTGAGGGGGGTCTCGGTGAACACGGGTGCCTCCGGGTCGGTGAGCAGCTCTTCGGCGGCGCGGGCCAGGTCCGCGAGGAGGCCCTCGGCGGTGGCCGCGTCGAAGAGCGCGGTGAGGTGGGTGAGCGAGAAGCCGAGCGGGGTGCCCGGGGAGCCGCCGGTGACGGTGAGCTCCAGTTCGTACTTGGCCTTCAGGCGCGGCGGTACGAGGTACCGGGCGCGGGTGGCGGCGGTGGGCGCCGGTGGGGTCGGGGCGGTGTCCGCCGCGCCGAGGTAGACGGGGGTGACGGCGGGCCTGCCGAGGTCGCGGTCGGGGTGCAGGGCGGCGGCGAGGGAGTCGAAGGGGGTGTCGGCGTACCGGTAGGCGGTGAGGGCGGATTCCCGCACCCGCTCCAGGAGCCGGCGCCGGCCGGGGTCGTCGCGGAGGTCGGCGCGGACGAGCAGGGTGTTGACGAACATGCCGACGGTCTCGGCGTGGGCGGCGCCGTCGCGGCCGGCCCACGGGAAGGCGAAGAGGAAGTCGCGGCCGCCGCCCCGGCGGGCGAGGACGGTCGCCAGCAGCGCGCCGGCCAGCATGAACGGGGTGACGCCGAGCGGCGCGGTCAGCTCGGTGAGCCGGCGTGACAGGTCGGCGGGCAGCGTCAGTTCGCACCGGTCGGCCTCGATGGTCTGGGCGGTGCCCCGGGGACGGTCGTACGGGAGGGCGATGTCGGTCGGGGCGCCGCGCAGGGTGTCGAGGTACGCGGCGGGGGCACCGGCCGGGGCCTGCGGTTCGGGCGTCGCGGCGGCCGGGTGGCCGGGGGTGGGCAGGGCGAGCGGCGCCCCGTCGGCGAGGTGGCGGGTCAGGGCGGCGACGTCGCGCAGCAGCAGGTCCAGGGACCAGCCGTCCGAGACGATGTGGTGGACGCCGATCACCAGGAGGGTCCGCTCGTCGCCGAGGGCGATCACGGCCCCTCGGGCGGGCGCCTGGCGGGCGAGGTCGAAGGGGGTCCAGCACAGGGCGGCGACCTCCTCCTCGATCCGGGCGGGAGGCCAGTCGGAGCCGTCGATCAGGACGGCCTCGGGCGCTTCGCCGTCCGTGCGGTAGAAGACCTTGCGGGCCCTGGGGTCGAGGGTGAAGCGGGAGCGCAGGCCGGGGTGGCGGGCCAGGGCCCGGGCGAGGGCCTCGCGGAGCACCTCGCGGTCGAGGGGGCCGTCGATCTCGACCACGCCGGGGGCGAGGTAGGCCGTGCGCAGGTGCGTGATCCGGTCCATCACCCACAGCCGCTGCTGTACGGGGCTGCCCGGGTGCGCGGCGGCGGGGTCGATCGGCCGGACGGCGGTGGCGGACCCGTCGGCCCGCGAGGCGGCGGCGTGCTCCAGGGCCTCGGTGAAGCCCGCGACGGTGGGTGCGGCGAGGAAGGCCCGCAGGGGTACCGCGCTCCCCCAGCGGCGCTCCGCCTCGGCGAGCATGCGGACGGCGAGCAGGGAGTGACCGCCGAGGGTGAAGAAGTCGGCCCCGGGGGCGAGCCGTTCGGGGTCGACGCCCCGCAGGTGGGCGGCCATGAGCGCGGCCACCGGTCGTTGGGCGGGGGTGAGCGCGGTGTCGGGGGCGCTCTCGTGGGGCAGGGGGCGTCCCCGTACGCCGGCGAGGGCCGCGCGGTCCACCTTGTCGTTGGCGGTGCGGGGCAGCGCGTCCACCACGTACACCTCGGCGGGCAGGACCGCGGCGGGCAGCCAGCGCAGCAGCGGGCGCAGCAGCTCCTCGCGGGTGGGGGGCTCCGCGCCCAGTTCGACGTGGGCGACGAGGGCGGGCGGGTTCCCGGCGGTGGTGACGGCGGCGGCGGTGACTGCGGGGTGTTCCTCGATCAGGCGGGTGACCTCGCCCGGTTCGATGCGGATGCCGAGGACCTTCAGCTGGTCGTCGGCCCGGCCGAGGTGGACGAGGCGGCCGTCCTCGCGGAGCAGGACCCGGTCGCCGGTGCGGTACATGAGGGAGCCCGGTGTCCCGCACGGGTCGGGCAGGAAGGCGCTCGCGGTCTGTTCGGGCCGGTCGAGGTAGCCGAGGGCGACGCCGACGCCCGCCACGTACAGCTCGCCGGGGACGCCGGGCGGCAGTTCCTCGCGGCGGGGGCCGAGGACGTACGCGCGCGTGCCGGGCAGGGGGACGCCGATGGCGGGCGGGCGGACGTCGTCGGGGTCGACGGACGCGTGGGTGCTGTTGCAGGAGGCCTCGGTGGGGCCGTAGACGTTGACGATCCGGGCGCCCCAGCGGGCGGCGCAGTCCGCGGCGAGGCGGCGCGGGAGGGCTTCGCCGCCGGAGTAGACGGCGCGCAGGCTGCTCGCGGCGTCGGGATCGCGGTCGTGGTCGGCGCCGGGGTGTTCCCGGTCGGCCTCCAGCATGGCGTGCAGCAGGCTCGGGGTGATCGAGCCGGCGACGGTGGCGCCCCGGGGGCCGCGGACCAGAGCGAGCAGGGCGCGGGCGTCGCGGCGTTCGAGGTCGTCGGCGACGAGGAGTTCGGCGCCGGCCAGGAGGGCCTCCAGGACGTTGTACGGGGCCGGGTCGAAGGCGGTGCCGGCGGTGAGCAGGAGCCGGTCCTCGGGGCCGAGCGCGCAGTCGCGGGCCCACCACAGGGCGGTGTTGAGCAGCCCGCGCTGGGGAATCCGCACGCCCTTGGGGCGGCCGGTGGTGCCGGAGGTGTAGAGGAGCGCGGCGACGTCCTCGGGGCCGACGGCGGCGGGGGTGAAGGGGGCGGGGGCGCCGCCGTGCGACGCGGGTCGGGCGCGGAGTCCGTCGAGGGACAGGGGCTCGACGGCGGTGTCGAGGCCGGCGAGCAGGGCGGCGCCCTCCGCGCAGACCAGGGCCGTGTCGGCGCCGGTCTCGGCGAGGACGAACTCGACGCGGGCGGCGGGGGTGTCCAGGGCGAGGGGCACGAGGGCGGCGCCGGCGCGCAGCACGCCGAGCCAGCCCGCGACGAGCGCGGGGCCGCGCGCGGCGAGGACGGGGACGTGGTGGCCCGGTCCGACGCCGTCCGCGCGCAGCCGCTCGGCGATGGCGCGGGTCCAGGTGTCGAGTTCGCCCAGGGTGAGGGTGCCGTGCGAGCTCCGGACGGCCGTGCGGTCGGCGTCGGCGGTCGTCCCGATCGCGGCGAGGCGTTCCTCCAGGGCCTGGGTGGCCGTGGCGGGTCCGGGGTGCGGGGCGTCGCCGGTGAGGATCCCGTACGGGTGCGCGTGGGCAGGGCGTTCGGTGACGGGCAGCTCCCGCAGGGGGGTGGCGGGGGCGGCCACGGCGGCAGCCAGCAGGGCCCGGTATCCCGTCGTGAAGTGGCGGGCGGTGCTCTCGGTGTAGCGGCCGGTGTCGTAGGTGACGGTGGCGAGGAGGCCGCCGTCGGGGGTGTGCTCCAGGACCAGGGAGAGGTCCTGTTTGGCGGTGCCGGTGGGCAGCAGGGTGGGCGGCTCCCAGGGGTGGCGGCCCTCGGGGTCGGGGGCCGGGGAGTTCTGCAGGACGAAGCCCAGTTCGGCCAGGGCGGCCGGACGGGCCGTCGCGGAGCCGGCGGCCTCGGTGCCGCCGGCCGCGGTGTGCCGGGCCTCCGCCACGGCCGCCGTCAGCCGGTCGAAGGGCAGTTCCTGGTGGGCCAGGACCCGGAAGGCCTCGGCCCGCGAGCCCGCGCACAGCTCCTCGAAGGTGCCGTCGGGGTCGGGGGCGCAGCGCAGCGGCACGGTGTTGACGAAGAAGCCGACGAGGTCGGCGACGGCGGGGTGCGGGCGGTTGGCGGCGACGGTGCCGAGCAGGAACTCCGCCTGTCCGCTCCAGCGTTGGACGAGGGCCTGGAAGGCGGCGAACAGCACGACGAACGGGGTGACCCGCAGCTCGCGGGCCAGGGTTTCGGCGGCCGTGACCAGCGGGGCGGGCAGGGTGAGGCGGACCTCCTCGCCGCGCCGGTCCCCGTCGGGGACGCGGGCGCGCGGGGGCGCGACGCCGAGCGTGGGATCGGCGGCGGCCGCGTCGAGCAGGGCGGCGGCGCGTTCCCCGATCCTGCGCACCGGCTCCGGATCCCGGTCCCCGGCCCGGTCCCAGACGGCGAAGTCGGCGTACTGGACGGGGGGTTCGGGCAGCGCGGGCGACAGTCCGGAGCGGGCCCGGTCGTAGGCCGCGGCGAGGGCTCCGTAGAGGACGGGCAGGGACCAGCCGTCCACGGCGATGTGGTGGACGGTGATCAGGAGCGTTCCGGGGCCGGCCGCCGGGTCGGGGTCCTGCCACAGGGTGGCGCGCAGGGGCGCGTCGACGGTGAGGTCGAAGGGGGCGCGGGCGCGGGCGGCGAGTTCGTCGTCCTCGGGCGCGGGGCGGTCGATCACCTCCAGCGCGACGGGCCGGCCGGGGGCGGCGACGAACTGGACGGGCCGGCCCTCGACGGTGCCGTAGGTGGTGCGCAGGACCTCGTGGGCGGTGACGAGGGCGCTCAGCGCGGCGCGCAGGGCGGTCGGGTCGACGCGCTCGCGCCAACGGGTGAGCAGGGGCACGTTGTAGACGGCGGAGGCGGGAGCGCTCCGGTGGATGTACCAGAGGCGTTCCTGCGCGAGGGAGAGCGGGGCGGTGGCGGCCCCCCTGCGTTCGGGGGCGGCGGGGCGTGAGGGTGCCATGGGGGTGGCCTTTCGAGGGCTGCCGGGGTCCGGTGCGCGCGGCGGCGGGCACGTCGGGCGCGCGTCGGCGCGGAGGGGGCCTGGGGGTGCGGGGCCCGAGGAGGACCGGGGTGTCGGCCCCGTGCCCCGGGCGGGGCGGATCACCGTTCGCGCAGGCGCCCGGCGAGGTCGGCGAGGTCCGTGGCGAGCAGCACGTCGGTGGGGGTGAGGGGGACGCCGAGGCGTTCGGAGAGCCGGAACGCGGTCTGCGTGGCGAGGATGGAGTTGCCGCCGAGGCCGATGAAGTCGTCGTCGGGGGCGATGTCGCGCACGCCGAGGAGTTCGGCCCAGACCTCCGCGATCCGTGCCTCCAGCGGGTCGGCGGGGCGCGCGCCGGTGTCCGGGGCGGGGGCGGCCTCCTGTGCGGGCGTGGCCTCCTGCGCGGGGGCCGCCGACGGTGCGGGGGCCGCCGACCGGGCGCCGGCCCCGTCCGGGGTCGCCGGCTGCTCCAGCAGGCGTCGGATGTGGGCGCGGTCGGCCTTGCCGGTGGTGCCGTAGGGCAGTTCGCGCAGGGGCAGCCAGCGGGCGGGGAGCATGTACGAGGGGAGGGTGCGGGCGAGGGCCTCGGCCAGCTCCCACCCCTGGGCCTCGGCGCCCCCGGGGTGGTCGGGGTCGGCGAGGAAGGCTCCGAGGAGGAGGGCGGTGTGCCCTTCGCCGCTCTTCTCGACGAACGCGGCGCCAGTGAGGCCGGTGGCCGCGGCCGCGCGCTCCACCTCCTCCAACTCGATCCTGAAGCCGCGCAGTTTCACCTGCCGGTCGACGCGGCCGAGGATGTCGTACGTCCCGTCGGGCAGCAGGCGTACGAGGTCGCCGGTGCGGTAGCGGGGGCCGTCGGGGTGCGGGAGGAAGGCGGCGGCGGTGCGTTCGGGGCGGCCCAGGTAGCCGGAGGTCACCGAGGCCCCGGCGACGAGGAGTTCGCCGGACTCGCCGGGAGCCACGGGGTTCAGGTCGGCGTCGACGACGTGCAGTTCGGCCCCGCGCACGGGGTGTCCGATGGGGACGCGGGTGCGGCCGCGCAGGGATTCCTCGGTGCAGTCGAACCAGGTGACCAGCACGGTGGTCTCGGTGGGGCCGTAGATGTTGGTCAGTCGGCCCGGTCCGCCGGCGGCGAGGACGGCGCGGGTCGCGGCGAGGTCCAGGGCCTCGCCGCCGACGAGCAGGCCGCGCAGCGGGGCGAGGGCTCCGGGCGCCTCGCGGGCCACCATGTGGAAGAGCGAGGTGGTGAGCAGGGCGGTGGTGACGCCCTCCTCGGCGAGGAGCGCGGTCCAGCGTTCGAGGTCGAGTTCGACCACGGAGGGCAGGACGACGAGGGTGGCGCCCGCCGTCCACGCTCCCCACACCTCCCAGGTGAAGGCGTCGAAGGCCGGGTTGGCGAGCTGGCCGACCCGGTCGGAGGCGGTGATGTCGCCGTGCACGGGCGCGGTGACGAGGTCCAGGACGGCGCGGTGCGGGACGACCACGCCCTTGGGGGTTCCGGTGGAGCCGGAGGTGTAGCCGACGTGGCAGGGGCTCTCGTCGTCGAGGTCCGGGTCGGCATAGTGGTCCGTCTCGGCGTCGGCGCCGGTGGGGAGCGTCAGGAGCAGGGCGGACTCGGGTGCGCGCAGGGGCCGTTCGCGGCGGCTCGGGCCGGTGCCGGTGATGACGGCGCGGACGGCGGCGTCGTCGAGGACGAGTGCGACGCGGTCGGCGGGGGCGTGGCTGTCGAGCGGGAGGTAGGCGGCTCCGGAGCGCGTGACGCCGAGGAGCGCCACGAGGAGGTCGTTGCCCCGGTTCAGTTCGAGGGCGACGAGGTCTCCGGGGCCGATGCCGAGGGCGGTGAGCCGGGCGGCGAGGGCTCCGGAGCGCCGCCAGAGCTGCCGGTAGGTCAGTTCCGTTCCGCCGACGGCCTCCCGCGTCGCCACCGCGTCGGGCGCGAGGCGCACGCGGGCGGCGACGAGGCGGTGGACGCCGCGCTTCGGGCCGTCCGCGCCGGCGGTATGGATCTCGTCCGATCCCATGACTCCCCCTTTATTCCGGAATTCCGCATAGTGGAAATCTGCTTCCGTCATGCGATACGTTAGGATCCGGACGCCCAATTCGTCAACGGGCGTTCTTCGGAATACGCCGGATTATCAGCAGGAGGAAAGATGAGCGAGACTCGAGTCGCCCTGATCACCGGTTCTTCTTCGGGAATCGGCGCTTCGATCGCGCAGCGACTGGCCGCCGAGGGAATGCGCGTGGTCGTGAATTCGACCCACAGCGTGAAGGCGGGAGAGGAATTGGCCGCCGCGCTCCCGGAGGCCGTCTACGTCCGGGGCGACGTCTCGGAGGCCGCCGACGCGCGGCGGATCGTGGAGACGGCCGTCGAGACCTACGGCCGGCTCGACGTCCTCGTCAACAACGCGGGCGTCACGCGCTTCGTGCCGCTCGACGACCTGGACGCGATCGACGCCGGCGCCTGGCGGGAGATCCTCGACGTGAACCTGGTCGGGGCCTGGCAGATGATCACCGCAGCCGTTCCCCACCTGCGGGAATCCGGATCCGGCTCCATCGTCAACATCTCGTCGGTCTCCGCGACCCGGGCCCTGGGCAGCTCGATCCCCTACGCCGTCAGCAAGGCCGCGGTCAACCACATGACCCGGCTGCTGGCCTCCCAACTCGGCCCCTCGATCCGCGTCAACGCCGTCGCGCCGGGCCTGATCGACACCCCCTGGTACGAGGACGCGGAGGAGGTCTGGGAAAGCTCGCGCGACTGGATCACCCAGAACACCCCGCTGCGCCGGGTGGGCACGCCCGAGGACGTCGCGGAGGCGACGCTGTATCTCGTCAACGCGGCCTATACGACCGGGGACGTCCTCACCGTGGACGGCGGTCGCCACATCGTCTGAGCGAATGCGGCGGGAATTGCCGCAGCGTTTTCCTTTGGTTTTCCATTCCCGGGCGGGCCGTGATCCGGCGCATTTTCGACGCCTTTACGGTCCGCCCGGACACCAGGAGTCCTCCAGTTCTCCGGAGCGCGGCTGGAGTACCGCTCGACGGCCCCTCGCGCACCGCCCGACCGGCCGCCGTCGGCCCCGCCCCGCAGGGCCCGCCCCGCCACCCGGTCGGGCCCCACGGGTCAGGACCGGGCGCCCCGGTGGGCGACGGTGGCGTGGCCGGCGTCGGCGGCGACGTCCAGGACCCGCGCCGAGGCGGGGTCGCGCAGGGAGTCCGCCACCTCGCAGCGGCCGGCGCCCACCCGGTCCCGGACCCGGTAGCGCGCCTCCCCGGGCAGGTTGAGCACCAGCCGCCCCTCCCCCACGCGGGCCGTCACCCGCTCGGGCGCGACCTCGAACGTGGCGTCCGCCCGACCGGAGTCGGCACGGATCTCGGCCTGCGGGGAGGCCAACCCGGTGGCCACCAGCCGCCCGGTGCCGACGTGGGCCCGCACGGGGCCCCGCAGCGCGCTCAGCGTCAGCGTGCCGGAGTCCACGTCGGCGTCGAGCGGACCCTCCAGTCCCGTGACGGACACCCGGCCCGAACCCCCCGACACCTTCACCGGGATCCCCGGGGGCACGGTCACCGTCAGCCGGATCGAACAGCCGAGGTCGGCCGAGGCCCCGGCGGGGCCGGCGCAGCGCGGGGTCAGGCGCAGGGTGTCGCCCAGCCGGCTGCGCTCCACGGCGGGCTCCCCGCGCGACCACGCGAAGTCGGCCCGGTAGCCGACCGGGCCGTCGCCGCGCGGGGTCAGGCTCACGTCCGCCGAGCCGGCGACGACCTCCAGGGCCGTGACGGCCCGCCCGCCGCCGTCCCCGTACGCCTCCCCGTACAGGCTCGTCTCGCGTACGGCGCCCGGCGGCCCCAGCCACCAGGTCGCGGCGCCGATCACGAGCGCGGCGCCCAGCCACGCGGCGCAGTGCCAGGCGAGCCGGCCGGCGGCGCCGCTCGCGGTCACGGTGTGCCGTCCAGGAAACGGAGCACCGCGAGGACGCGACGGTGGGCCTCGGCGGCCGGCGGCAGGTCCAGCTTGGCGAAGATGTTGTTGATGTGCTTGGCCACGGCGCTCTCGCTCACCACGAGTCCGGCGGCGACGGCCGCGTTGGAGCGGCCCTCCGCCATCAGGGCCAGGACCTCGCGCTCGCGCGGCGTGAGCCGCTCCAACGGGTCGAGGCCGCCGCCCCGGCGCAGCAGCAACTGGGCGACGACCTGGGGGTCGAGGGCCGTACCGCCGCCGGCGACGCGCCGCAGGGCGTCGATGAACTCCTCCACGTCGGCCACGCGTTGTTTCAGCAGGTAGCCGATGCCGGCGCCGGAACGCGTCGACAGCAGGTCCGCGGCGTAACGTTCCTCCACGTACTGGGAGAGCAACAGGACCGCCGTGTCGGGGTACTGGCCGCGGATCACGAGCGCGGCGCGCACGCCCTCGTCGGTGAAGCCGGGCGGCATGCGGACGTCCACCAGCGCGAGGTCGGGCCGGTGTTCCTCGACGGCGGCGAGCAGCCCCTCGGCGTCCCCGGTCTCGGCGGCCACCTCGAAGCCGGCCATTTCGAGGACCTTGACCAGACCTATGCGCAGCAGGACCGAGTCCTCGGCGATCACAGCCCGCACGGCAACTCCACGGTGACGAGGGTGGGTCCCCCGAGGGGGCTGTCGATCATTATCGTGCCGTCGACGGACCCCACGCGCTTGCGCAGGCCCATCAGGCCGGTGCCGCCCGCCGGATCCGCGCCGCCGACCCCGTCGTCGGTGACCTCGACGCGCAACACGTCCCCCCGGGCGGCGGCGACGCGGGTGACGCGCACCGAACACCGGCGGGCCCGGGCGTGCTTGGCGACGTTGGCCAGGGCCTCGGAGACCACGAAGTAGGCGACGGCCTCCACGGTGGCCCCCGGCCGCGCGGGCAGGTCGACGACCAGCTCGACCGGCAGCGGGGCGCGGGCCGCGATGCCGGAGAGCGCGGCGTCGAGCCCGCGGTCCTCCAGGACGGCCGGGTGCAGCCCGCGCACCAGGTCGTTCAGTTCCTCGATGGCCTCCTTCGCCTCGCGGTGGGCCTCGTCGATGACGGCCCTGGCCTCGGGCGGCAGCCCGGTCAGGGTGGCGCGCGCGATGCCGAGGTTCATCGCGAGGGAGACCAGGCGTTGTTGCGCCCCGTCGTGCAGGTCCCGTTCGATGCGGCGCCGTTCGAGGTCGGCGGCGTCCAGTACGCCGGCCCGGCTCTCGGCCAGGTCCTCGACGCGCCGCAGCAGTTCGCGCGACCGGTTGGGGCCCAGGAGGGCGGCCGCCGCGCCCGCGTCGAGGCGGGCCGCGGCCGCCGCCGTCCAGGGGGCGAGGAGCAGGGCCGACACTCCGATCAGCGTCAGCAGGTCGGCACGCGCCGCCCAGGCCTCGGGGTCGCCGGCGCTCCCGTCCTGGGGCAGCGCCCAGGACCAGGCGTACACGCCGGCGCAGACGGCTCCCCCGGCCCACAGGAGGACGAGGACGGCGCCGGCGAGCGCGGCGAGGGGGCTGACCGCCAGGTGGTAGCCGTACTGGCGCCAGGTCGCGTCGGAACGCAGCCGTTCCGTGAGTCCGGCGACGGTGTGCCAGGGGTGGGCGCGCGTTACGGGCGGCACGTCGAGGTCGAGCAGCGACCGCAGGCGACTGCGCTGGAGGCCCGTCAGCAGGGGGCGCAGCGCGAGGACGAGCAGCAGCGGGACGACGCCGGGGCCGGGCGCGATCGTCGACAGCAGGAGGCCCGCCACGAGCGGGAGGGCGGGCGGTATCGCGGCGACCGCGAACGCGGTGTTGCGCCGCGCCCAACGCGACCAGGGGGTGTGCGCCACGATCCAGGTCAAGGTACGTGTCGGCGCGCCGGGTTGTGCCATGCGTCCACGGTATACGCCCTGGTCAGGGTCATGCCATCACGCGGGGACCCGGTCGGGGGTGTACCTGGCACCACCCCGGGTTCGGGCCGCCGGGCCACTGATCTTCGCCCGCTCGGCGGGGAGGGTTGGGGGGTGCCCGGGGGACGGACCGTCGGGCCGGAAGGAGTCCCGTCGTGAGCCTCACCACCACCCCGTGTCCGCCGGTTCGCCGCGTCCGCGCCCCGCGCCCGCCGCTCTTCGCCGCGGTGCTGACCGGGGCGGGCGTGGCCCTGCTGCCGTGGATGTGCGTACTGGCGGTGACGATGCCGCAGACGGCGCGGGTGTCCCACTGGGCCACCGCGTGGATCGGTCTGGACGCGATGCTCGCCGTCGGGCTGACGGCCACCGGGTTGCTGCTGCGCGGCGGGGATCCCCGTGCGGCGCCGGCCGCGGCGGCGACGGCCGCGCTGTTGGTGGCGGACGCCTGGTTCGACGTCACGACCTCGATGGGTACGGACGGTCGGGGCGCGGCACTGGCCATGGCCCTCGCGGCGGAACTGCCCCTGGCCGCCGCGTGCGCCGCGGTGGCCGCGCGACGCACGGCGTGAGGGGGTCGGGGCGGACCCTTCGGGCCGTGCGTCGCGCGGGATCGGGTCGTCCGGACTACTCGACGACGAGCTCGACGGGGATGTTGCCGCGGGTGGCCTTGGAGTAGGGGCACACCTCGTGGGCCTGCTTGACGAGCAGGGCTCCGGTCTCGCCCTCCAGGGACTCGGGGAGCTCGACGCGCAAGGTGACGGCCAGGCCGAAGCCGCCGCCGTCCTGGCCGATGGAGACCTCGGCGGTGACGGAGACCTCGCTGGTGTCGACCTTCGCCTGGCGGCCGACGAGACCCAGGGCGCTGGAGAAGCACGCGGCGTATCCGGCGGCGAAGAGCTGCTCGGGGTTGGTGCCCTGGCCGTTGCCGCCGAGCGCCGGGGGCATGGCGAGCGCGAGGTCGATCTGGCCGTCGGTGCTGACGGCGCGGCCCTCGCGGCCGTTGGCGGTGGCTACGGCGGTGTACAGCGCGTCCATGGGAGGTCCTTCCGGAGGGAGGGGGATGGCGGGAGGGCCGCCGGCCGGTGCGGCCGGACCCTCGACCACAACTAGAGCACACAATTCAATTGTGCACAACTGAATCGCTCGCAAGGCGGCTCCGGTACACTGGACGACATGACCGAGCAGCCCGCCGAAACCCTCCGCGACCAGGACTTCCTCCGCCTCGACGGGCAGATCTGCTTCGCGCTCAACGCGGCGAGCCGCGCCTTCGGGGGGCTCTACCGGGTGGTCCTGAAGGATCTGGGACTGACCTACCCCCAGTACCTGGTGATGCTGGTGCTCTGGGAGCACGGCACGCTGCCGGTCAAGCGGCTCGGGGAGCACCTGCGCCTGGACTCGGGCACGCTCTCGCCGCTGCTGAAGCGGCTGGAGGCGGCGGGACTGGTCCGTCGCGAGCGCAGCACCGAGGACGAGCGGTCCGTCCACGCCGTACTGACGGACGAGGGCGCCGCACTGCGGGACCGCGCGGTGGAGGTCCCCCGTCGCATCGCGGCGGCGACGGGCTTCGAGCTGGGCGAGATCCGCGAGCTCCAGGAACGCCTCGGCCGCCTCACGGCCGCCCTCGACGCCGCCGCGCCGCAGGACTGACAGACCCCCGACGCCGCACGCCGGGGCGCGGCCCCGGCGGCATCGCACCGGCCGACCCCGCGCGGGAATCAGGCGTCGGAGTCGCGCTCCATCGTGGGGCGCAGCCGCTCCAGCAGGGCGTAGAGGGTGGCGCTCTCCGTCGCGTCCAGGGTGTCGAGCGCGCCGTGCGTGGCCTGCATCTCCTCGCGCACCCGACGGATGACGTCACGGCCGACGTCGGTCGCCACGACGTTCTTGACCCGACGGTCCACCGCCGAGGGCTCCCGGCGCACCAGTTCGCGCGCCTCCAGCCGGTCCACGATGCCGGTGACGTTCGAGGCGTCGCAGACGAGCAGGGTCGCGAGGCCGCGCATCGGGACGGGCCCCTCCAGCTGGGCCAGGACCCTGGCCTGCGTGGAGGTCAGTCCGTACCGGGCGGCGGCGGCCGCGAAGTCCCGCCACTGGGCGGTGCCGATCGCGGCGAGGAGCTCCAGCAGCTGGAGCTTCGTGGGGGCCTGCGACGTCCGCGGTGAGGTGGTGCTCATGGGCCCCGAGCCTACTCCGGGTGCTTGACATTATCAATTGTTTACTTGACCACCTTAACTATTGATGTCTACCTTCGAAGAACTTGATGACATCAACCATCTGCGTCCTGAAGCACCCGGGACCCAGTGCCCCTCCCCCCTCCCCCAGCACCCATCGAAGGTCCGGTCAGCCCATGAGTTCCCCCGCATCCGCCCCCTCCGACGCGAGGAGCAGGAACGAGACGGTCATCGTCTTCGCCCTGAGCCTCGCCGCCATGGTCGTGTCGATGATGCAGACCCTGCCCGTACCGATCCTGGGCCTGATCCGCACCGACCTCGGCACCTCGACCGCCAACGTCAGCTGGGTGACCACCGCCACCCTGCTGTCCGCCGCCGTCTTCACCCCGCTCCTCGGCCGCTTCGGCGACCAGCACGGCAAGAAGCCCACCCTGGTCGCCGTCCTCGGCGTGATGGTCGCGGGCTCCGTCGTCGCCGCGCTCGCGACCTCCCTGCCGCTGCTGATCCTGGGCCGCGTGCTCCAGGGCGCCGCGACCGCGATCTTCCCGCTGGCCCTGTCCGTGCTGCGCGAGGAGGTCCGCCCGCAGAAGCTCCCGGGCGCGATGGCGCTGGTCAGCGGCACCCTGGCCTTCGGCAGCGGCCTGGCCCTGGTCGCCACGGGCCTGCTGACGTCCGGCTCGGACGCCGACTACCGCGACGCCTTCTGGATGGCGACCGGCTTCGCGACCCTGGCGCTCCTCGCCGTCGTGTTCCTGGTCCCGGCCACCCGCCACAAGACCGGCGGACGCACCGACTTCCTGGGCGCGCTGACCCTCGGCATCGCCCTGCTGCTGCTCCTGCTGCCCATCTCGCAGGGACACGAGTGGGGCTGGGCCTCGGCCCGTACGCTCGGCGGCTTCGCCGGCGCCGCCGTCATGACCGCGCTGTGGGTGCTGGTCGAGCGCAAGGTGCGCGAGCCCCTCGTCGACATGCGGATGTTCGTCCACCGCCCGGTCCTCATGGCCAACCTGGCCGGCGTCCTCGTCGGCTTCGGGATGTTCGCGAACTTCCTGGGCGTCTCCTACCTCGTCCAGATGCCGCACGCGCTGACCGGCTACGGCTTCGACGCCTCGATCCTGCGCGCCTCCGTGCAGTTCCTGCTGCCCGGCGCCATCGTCTCGCTCCTCGCCTCCCCCGTCGGCGGGCAGCTGGTGCGCCACCGCGGGCCGCGCGTCGCGCTCGGTCTCGCCGCCGCGCTGGGCGCCGTCGGTTTCGCCTGGCTGGCCCTGGACCACGCCCACACCGCGTCGGTGATCGGCGCCGGGATCGTCGTCGGCGCGGCCGTCAGCTTCGGCTACGCGGCCATGCCCGCCGTGATCATGTCCAGCGTCCCGCACCACCAGAGCGGCATCGCCAACGGCATCAACTCGATCTCCCGCTCCACCGGCAGCGCGATCGGCAGCGCGGTCGTCACCACCATCCTGGCGTCGAAGACCATCGAGCACCTCCCCGCCGGCGTGCCGCCACTGCCCGCCGAGTCCGGCTTCACCCTCACCTTCTGGATCGGGGCCGCGGCCTTCGCCCTGGTCGCCCTGATCGGCCGGTTCGGGCTGCGCGGCCGTCAGGGCCCGCGCGTGGTCGAGCAGTCCGCGCCCGCACCGGCCGCCGAGCCCGTCGCCGAGCCGGCGAAGGTCGGCTGACCCCGCTCCCGCCCGCACGGGCGTACGCCGCCGCCCCCGGCCTTCCCGGCCGGGGGCGGCGGCGTACGCGCGAAGGCCTCAGAGGTCCTTGAACTCCACCGGCCCGCGGTCCATCGTCACGACCCCGTCGGCGTAGAGCATCGGGCGGCTCTCCGAGTCCCGGGCGCCGTACTCCTCCACCTGGCTGATCCGCACTCCCCGCGGGTCGGTGAAGTCCACGAGGGCGATGGCCACCCAGTAGGAGAACTCGTTGTCCGAGAACAGCGGGGCCACCACCGTCGACCCCCGACCGTCGGTGACCACGGCCCTCGCGCCGAAACTGCGGAAGCTGCCGGTGCCGTTGCCCACGGCGCTGTACGCGCAGACCAGTACGTAGCCCTGCCGGTCGGGCCGCCGGATGCGGACCGTCTCCACGCCCGGGTCCCTGGCGTCGCCGTCGAGGCACAGGTACGGCTCGGCGGCGAGCGCGCCGAGGTTGTTCCAGTAGACGGCCCCCGTCGCCGGGTCCGCCCCGCTCTCCTCGTCGGCCGCGTCCCGCTCGGCGTCGCCCACGGCGCGGCGCACCCGGTCGGCCGGGACGTACAGCGCGTACAGGTCGAGGTCGGCCGCGTCCTCGGCGCGGGTGCCGCCGTCCCACTCCAGGGTCGCGGTGACCACGACGCCCGGGTCGCTCTTGTCGAGGGAGATCGTGGCCGCGCCGCGCCTGTCCAGCTCCACCTTGCCCAGGGCCACCGGCGCCGGCACGGGAGCCGGATCCGGCTCCCGTGCCG
>NZ_JBEZIB010000030.1:0-113396 GCF_040650855.1 Streptomyces sp. NPDC048606
ATGAAGCCCTGGACGGCGGCCAGGACGGCGTAGTCACCGCAGCCCGGGCACCAGCGGACCTCCTGATCCGACTTGAAGTCCTTCATGGACTGCTTCGCCTCGGCCTTGGGGACCAGGGAGAGCAGGGTGGGAGCGTCCGTCACCTCAGTCATTGATGGCCTCCTTGAGAACCGTCGCGAGCTGCTCCGCCTTGAAGGGCATGCCGTTCACCTGGTTGTACGACCGCGCGTCCACCAGGTACTTCGCCCGGATCAAGGTGGCGAGCTGTCCGAGGTTCATCTCGGGCACCACTACCTTGTCGTAACGCTCCAGGACCTCCCCCAGATTCCTCGGGAAGGGGTTGAGGTGGCGCAGGTGGGCCTGGGCGATGGCCTCCCCCGCCGCGCGCAGCCGGCGGACCGCCGCCGTGATCGGGCCGTACGTCGATCCCCACCCCAGGACGAGGGTGCGGGCGCCGTCGGGGTCGTCGACCTGGAGGTCGGGGACCTCGATGCCGTCGATCTTGGCCTGGCGGGTGCGGACCATGAAGTCGTGGTTGGCGGGGTCGTAGGAGATGTTTCCGGTGCCGTCCTGCTTCTCGATGCCGCCGATGCGGTGTTCGAGGCCGGGGGTGCCGGGCACCGCCCACGGACGGGCCAGGGTCTGCGCGTCGCGCTTGTAGGGCCAGAACACCTCGGTGCCGTCGGCCAGCGTGTGGTTGGGACCCGACGCGAACTGCACCTTGAGGTCCGGCAGGTCCTCCACGTCCGGGATGCGCCAGGGCTCGGAACCGTTGGCGAGGTAGCCGTCGGAGAGCAGGAAGACCGGGGTCCGGTAGGTCAGGGCGATCCGGGCCGCGTCCAGGGCGGCGTCGAAGCAGTCCGCGGCGGTGCGGGGGGCCACGATCGGGACGGGGGCTTCTCCGTTGCGGCCGTACATGGCCTGGAGGAGGTCGGCCTGCTCGGTCTTGGTCGGCAGGCCGGTGGAGGGGCCGCCGCGCTGGATGTCGACGATCAGCAGCGGCAGCTCCAGGGAGACGGCCAGGCCGATGGTCTCGGACTTCAGGGCCACACCGGGCCCCGAGGTGGTGGTGACCGCGAGGGCGCCGCCGAAGGCCGCTCCCAGGGCCGCGCCGATCCCGGCGATCTCGTCCTCGGCCTGGAAGGTCCGTACGCCGAAGTTCTTGTGCCGGCTCAGCTCGTGCAGGATGTCCGAGGCCGGGGTGATCGGGTACGAGCCCAGGTAGAGCGGGAGGTCCGCCTGCTGGGCGGCGGCGATCAGACCGTAGGACAGGGCCAGGTTCCCGGAGATGTTGCGGTAGGTGCCGGTGGGGAAGGCCCGGGTGGCCGGGGCGACCTCGTAGGAGACGGCGAAGTCCTCGGTGGTCTCGCCGAAGTTCCAGCCGGCGCGGAAGGCGACGATGTTCGCCTCGGCGATCTCGGGCTTCTTCGCGAACTTCTGCCGCAGGAAGCTCTCCGTACCCTCCGTCGGACGGTGGTACATCCACGACAGCAGGCCCAGCGCGAACATGTTCTTGCTGCGCTCGGCCTCCTTGCGGGAGAGCCCGAAGTCCTTCAGCGCCTCCACCGTGAGGGTGGTCAGCGGGACCGGGTGCAGGTTGTAGGCGTCCAGCGACCCGTCTTCCAGGGGCGAGGTGGCGTAGCCGACCTTGGCCATGGGGCGCTTGGTGAACTCGTCGGTGTTGACGATGATCTCCGCGCCGCGCGGGACGTCGGCGATGTTGGCCTTCAGGGCGGCCGGGTTCATCGCCACCAGCACGTTCGGCGCGTCGCCGGGGGTGAGGATGTCGTGGTCGGCGAAGTGCAGCTGGAACGAGGACACGCCCGGCAGGGTTCCGGCGGGGGCGCGGATCTCGGCGGGGAAGTTCGGGAGCGTCGAGAGGTCGTTGCCGAAGGACGCCGTCTCCGAGGTGAAACGGTCACCCGTCAGCTGCATGCCGTCACCCGAGTCACCCGCGAAACGGATGATCACACGGTCGACGCGGCGGATTTCCTTGTCGGCTCCACCCGGCTGGGGCGCGGTGCGCTGCTCACCGATGGACCCTCCGGCCCCATCGGCCTGCTCGGCCGGAGTACTGACCTGGCTGGTCACTGAACTGGACCTCCTTCGAGGCGTGGGCGCTCGTTCCCAAGGCCAACCCTACGTCCGCGAGGATGTTCGTCCCTGGGCCGCCCGCATTCTGGACCGCCCGTCCAAGGGGCGGTCTGTCCGACAGACGTCGTGCTCTACACGGAAACTTCCAAACCCCCCGGTGGTCACCCCGAAGGTGACCACCGCGCCTTGCCCGACGGGCCCTACCTGACAGAGTGTCAGTCGATCAGGACTTCAGATAGGTGAGGACCGCCAGTACACGCCGGTGATCCCCGTCACTCGGGGACAGCCCCAGCTTCATGAAGATGTTGCTGACGTGCTTCTCCACCGCCCCGTCGCTCACCACGAGCTGCTTGGCGACCGCCGAGTTCGTGCGCCCCTCGGCCATCAGGCCCAGCACCTCGCGCTCGCGCGGCGTCAGACCGGCCAGCACGTCCTGCTTCCGGCTGCGCCCGAGCAGCTGGGCCACGACCTCCGGGTCCAGCGCCGTACCGCCCCGCGCCACGCGCACCACGGCGTCCAGGAACTCCCGGACCTCGGCCACGCGGTCCTTCAGCAGATACCCCACCCCGGTGGTGGATCCGGCCAGCAGTTCGGTGGCGTACTGCTCCTCCACGTACTGCGACAGCACGAGCACGCCTATGCCGGGGTGATCGCGCCGCAGCCGGACGGCCGCCCGTACGCCCTCGTCCGTGTGCGTCGGGGGCATCCGTACGTCGGCCACCACCACGTCGGGCAGCAGGTCCTCCGCCGCCAGGTCCGCCACCGTCTTGATCAGGGCTTCCGCGTCCCCGACGCCCGCCACGACGTCATGCCCCCGGTCGGTCAGCAGCCGGGTCAGGCCCTCACGGAGCAACACCGAGTCCTCGGCGATGACCACCCGCACCCTGTCTTCCACGTTCAGCAGCTCCCCGTCCACTCGTCGTGCGCGACCCGCTCGGCGGCGGGTCGTGCCTGGCAGAGCCAAGCATCCCAGCTCGACGCGCGGTGGAGGCGCAGTCCCGGCCAACACGTGGGTGGTCGGAGCGAGTTTCGGATGTCCGAGGAGCGTCGGGGCGCTTTTCGGGGCGCGGCGGCCCCGCCGGAGGTCAGTCGCGCCAGGGCAGCTCGGCCGTCACCGTCGTGCCCGCGCCGGCGGGGGAGTCCACCAGCAGGACGCCGTCGACCGCGTCCAGCCGCTCCGTCAGCCCCGCCAGACCGCTGCCGCCGGCCGGATCGGCCCCGCCCCGGCCGTCGTCGGCGACCTGGATCAGCAGCCGCCCGCCGGAGCGCCACACGTCCACGCTCGCGGTCCGGGCCCGGGCGTGCTTGCTGACGTTCTGGAGCAGCTCCGAGACGGTGAAGTAGGCGATCCCCTCGATAGCGGCCGCCGGCCGGGCCGGCAGGTCCACCGACACCTTCACCGGAACGACGCACCGCGAGGCCACCGAGGACAGTGCCGCGTCCAGCCCCCGGTCGGTGAGGACCGCCGGGTGGATGCCGCGCGCCAGGTCCCGCAGCTCCCGCAGGGCGAGCTTCACCTCGCCGTGCGCCTCGTCCACCATCCGGGAGGCGGCCCGCGGGTCCTCCGTCATCTTCTCCTTCGCCAGCCCCAGGTCCATGGCCAGCGCCACCAGTCGGGCCTGGGCCCCGTCGTGCAGGTCCCGCTCGATGCGCCGCAGGTCGGCGGCGGCCGTGTCCACGACCACGCCCCGGTCGGACTCCAGCTCCCGCACCCGGCTGTCCAGCCGCGACGGCCCCAGCAGCGAGGTCACCAGCAGCCGGTCCACCGAGGTCAGCGCACGGATCACCCACGGGGTGGCGAGGGTGAGGGCGGCGCCCATCAGACAGGTCCCGGCGATGCTCAGCGGGGCGTCCAGGTAGAAGGAGTAGTCGCCGTTCTGGAACAGCTGGAGGCCCGGCTGGTTCGTGAAGGCCGGGAAGACCCAGAAGTACAGCGGGTACAGCAGGCTCGCCCACCCGGTGGCCCACAGCGTCAGGGCCAGCGAGAAGGTGAACACCGCCCACGGGAAGTGGACCACCGAGTACAGCACGTGCCGCCAGGCGCTCCCGCTCCGCAGCATCGCTCCCATCGTGGCCATCGCCCCCGACTTCCCGGCCCCGACCGGCGCCGGGGTCGCCACCGCGACCCCCAGCAGGCTCCGCGTCCGGGCCCGCTCCACGTGCCCGAAGCCCCGGCACATCGCCAGTACGCCGAACAGCACCGGCACCCCGACGAAGGTGATCAGCAGCCCGGCGCCCACGCTCACCCCGGTCACGGCGAGGCAGAAGTAGACCCCGCTCAGCGGCAGGCCGATCAGCAGGTAGCCGAACTCCCGCCAGGTCCGCGCCGCCACGGGTGCCCGCAGCACCGACGTGATCCCCTTGCCCTCACCCATGATCCCGACCCGCCCTCTTCGCGTCCGTCCCTACGCCACCAACCCTGCCGCCCGGCCCTACGCCGCCACCATGCGGCGGGTCGGTCTGCGCGCCCGGGGGTTAACCCCACCCCGCCCCGCCCGCGCCCGGCCCCGCGCCCGGTGCCTGCCCCGCCTACGCGCGGTCGCGCCACGGCAGCTCTGCCGACACGACCGTGCCCTCCCCCTCCGGGGAGTCCACCGTGAGCACCCCGTCCACCGCCCGCAGCCGCTCCGCCAGCCCCGCCAGTCCCGTACCGCCGGACAGCAGGGCCCCGCCCCGGCCGTCGTCGCCGACCCGCAGCAGGATCCGCCGCCCCGAGCGCCACACCTCGACCGTCGCGCCGCGCGCCCCCGCGTGCTTGCTGACGTTCTGGAGCAGCTCCGACACCACGAAGTAGGCGATCCCCTCGATGGCCTCCGCCGGCCGGGCCGGCAGGTCCACCGACACCTTCACCGGCACCAGGCACCGCGAGGCCACCGAGGACAGCGCCGCGTCCAGCCCCCGGTCGGTGAGGACCGCCGGGTGGATGCCGCGCGCGAGGTCCCGCAGCTCCCGCAGGGCGAGCTTCACCTCGCTGTGGGCCTCGTCCACCATGGCCGCAGCCCCCTCCGGGTCCTCCAGCAGCTTCTCCTTCGCCAGGCCCAGCCCCATCGCGAGCGCCACCAGCCGGGCCTGGGCCCCGTCGTGCAGGTCCCGCTCGATGCGCCGCAGGTCGGCGGCTGCCGTGTCCACGACCACCCCGCGCCCCGACTCCAGCTCGGCGATCCGCCGCTCCAGCTCGTCCGAGGGGAACAGCAGGCCCCGCACCATCGCCCGGTCGAGGTTCGCGAGCCCGCGCACCACGTAGGGCAGTACGGGCCACAGCACGAACAGGCTCGTCAACGTGACGGTGAAGGTCAGCACCCCCCAGGGCAGCCGGACCACGCCGTACAGCACCGTCCGCCAGGCCACCGGGTCCTTCAGGCACGTCCACAGCCAGGGGAAGAACCCCCCGGCCCGGCCCGGTCCGGGCAGCGGCGAGGGCTCCGCCACCCGCAGTCCCAGCAGCGCCCGCGCGCGGGCGCGGGCCAGCCGGCCGAACTGCCGCGAACCCCACAGGCCACAGGCGAGCAGGGGCAGCCCGACCGCGGTCACGGACAGGCCTCCGGCGGTCGCCAGCATGAAAATGGTGTAAACAAAACCGATCAGCGCCTCCGGCAGATTGCCGAAGAGGTACGCGATCTCCTTCCACGTGGCCCGGTCGAGCACGGGTCGCACGGGAGGAGGGGCATCGGCTTGATCGTTCACGGTCATGCGGCCCAGCCTGCCAATTCCGCTCCGGCGATGCCATGGGGTGGCCAGGCGCCAGTGAACGGGGGATAACCCCACCCCGTGCGGACCAGGCCCTAGACTCCCGTCCGTACCGGATCAACCAACACGATCGACCCCGATCGTCGACAGTGGCCGAGGAGCGAGGAACGGACGTGTCCGACCCAACGGTATCGACCGTGACCGTGATCGCCGCGGACTACTTCCGGAGCTATTCGGTCGTCGGCCTGCTCGCGGTCCTCGGCGTGCTCTTCGTCGCCGTGGCCTTCGGCGCCGGCCGCCTGCTGCGGCCCGTCGTGCCGACCCCCGAGAAGCTGCTGACGTACGAATGCGGCGTGGACCCCGTGGGCGAGGGCTGGGCGCACACCCAGGTCCGCTACTACGTGTACGCCTTCCTCTACGTCATCTTCGCCGTCGACTCGATCTTCCTCTTCCCGTGGGCGACGGTGTTCGCCGCCGCCGGTTACGGCGCCACGACCCTCGTGGAGATGTTCGTCTTCCTCGGGTTCCTGGCCGTCGGCCTGCTCTACGCGTACAAGAAGGGCGTCCTCGAATGGACGTGACACCCCCGTCCGCGGCGACGGCACAGCCCGCCGCGGCAGCCGCGCAGCCCGTGCTCCTCCCCGAACCCAAGCGCCTGGGAGTGCTCTCGCGGCTCGCCCCCGAGCCGATGAAGGTGGTCCTGAACTGGGGCCGCCGCTACAGCCTGTGGGTCTTCAACTTCGGGCTCGCCTGCTGCGCGATCGAGTTCATCGCCGCCTCCATGGCCCGGCACGACTTCATCCGCCTCGGCGTGATCCCCTTCGCACCGGGACCGCGCCAGGCCGACCTGATGATCGTCTCGGGCACGGTGACGGACAAGATGGCCCCGGCCGTCAAGCGGCTCTACGAGCAGATGCCCGAGCCGAAGTACGTCATCTCCTTCGGCGCCTGCTCCAACTGCGGCGGCCCCTACTGGGACTCGTACTCGGTCACCAAGGGCGTCGACCAGATCATCCCCGTGGACGTCTACGTGCCCGGCTGCCCGCCGCGCCCCGAGGCCCTCCTCCAGGGAATCCTCAAACTGCAGGAGAAGATCGCTCGAGAGTCCCTCGCGGAGCGGTACGCGGCCACGCCTTCCGTTTCCCAGCTCACCAGCGGTCTGGTCGCACCCCCGGCCGCCCTCCCGGGAGCCGGCGCGTGAACCTCTACGACACCCTCCCCGACGGGGCGCCGACGGTCTTCGGAGCCGAAGCCGTCGGCAGCTTCGCGTACGACGTCCTGACGGTCGACGTCCCCGTCGGATCCTGGATCCCCGCGCTGGAGATCGCCCGCGACAAGCTGGGCTGCACCTACTTCGACTGGCTCAGCGCCGTCGACGAGCCCGGCACCGGATTCCGGATCTGCGCGCACGTCGTCGCCCTGGAGAACCGGCGTGTACGCCGCCTCCTGCTGCGCACCACCGTCCCGCACGGCGCCCCCTCCCTGCCGTCCGCCGTCTCCGTGTACGCGGGGGCCGAGTGGCACGAGCGGGAGACCTTCGAGATGTTCGGCGTGACCTTCACCGACCACCCGAACCTCGTCCCCCTGCTGCTCCCCGCGAACTTCGAGGGGCACCCGCTGCGCAAGGACTTCGTCCTCGCCGCCCGTGTCGCCAAGGCCTGGCCCGGCGCCAAGGAGCCGGGCGAGGCGCACGACCCCGACGCCCCCAAGCGCCGGCAGATGCTGCCGCCGGGCGTACCGGACCCGAACGACTGGGGCCCCCTCAAGGGCCAGCTCCCGCCGGCCCCCGCCCGCCCGGCCCGCACCCCGCGGGCCGCCGCGGGAGCCGCGGCCGGTGAACGTCCGGCCCGACGCCCCCGCCCCGACGCGGCGGCGGGCGGTGCCCCCGGCGAGGCCCCCGCGCGTCCGGTGCGGCGCAGCCGGTCGGTGTCGGAGGGTTCGGCCAGTCAGGCCGCCGCGGCTCCGGCCGAGGGCGCGGCCCCCGCCGGCGAGGCCCCGGCGCGTCCGGTGCGGCGCAGCCGGTCGGTGTCGGAGGGTTCGGCCAGTCAGGCCGCGACCCCCGCGACCCCGACGCAGCCGACGGCCCCGACCGCTCCGGCGGACCCGGCCGGCGGGCCCGAGGCGCCCGCGCCCCGACGGACCGCGCCGCGCAGCGCCGACGCGCCCTGGCACAACCCGACCCCCGCCTTCGAGGAGGCCCCGGCCGCGCCCCCGGACCCGACGCCCGGGCCCGACGCCGCCTCCGCCCCCGGAAGCGAGCCGAAGCCGAAGCCCGAGCCGAAGCCCGCCCCGGCGCCCGACACCGAGACCGACCCGAAGACCGAACCCGACACCACCGGAGGCGACGCGTGAACGACGTCCTCGACGTCGCCCTGCGACTGATCGTCGTCTTCGCCGTCTTCCTCGTGTTCCCGCTCGTCGTCGGGCAGGCCGAGCACAAGGTGATGGCGCACATGCAGGGCCGCCTCGGCCCCATGTACGCGGGCGGCTTCCACGGCTGGGCCCAGCTCGTCGCCGACGGCGTGAAGTTCGCGCAGAAGGAGGACATCGTCCCGGCCGAGGCCGACCGGCGGATCTTCCAGCTCGCCCCCGCCGTCGCGCTCCTGCCCTACCTCCTCGTCCTCCTCGCCATCCCCATCGGCCCGGGCGAGGGAGCCGTCGGCCAGGTCATCGACGCCGGTCTGTTCTTCGCGCTCGCCGTCATGGGCGTCGGCGTCCTCGGCAGCCTCATGGGCGGCTGGGCCTCCGCGAACAAGTTCTCCCTGCTCGGCGGCCTGCGCACGGCCGCCCAGCTGCTCGCCTACGAGCTGCCGATGCTGCTCACCGCGGCCTCCGTGGCGATGGCCGCCGGGACCGTGTCCCTGCCCGGCATCGTCGAGGCGTTCGAGTGGTGGTGGCTGCCCTGGCAGATCGTCGGCGCGCTGGTCTTCTTCACCGCCGGCCTCGCCGAGCTCCAGCGGCCCCCGTTCGACATGCCCGTCGCCGACTCCGAGATCATCTTCGGCGCGTACACCGAGTACACCGGCCTGCGCTTCGCGCTGTTCCTGCTCGCCGAGTACGCCGGCATCGTCGTCCTGTGCGCCCTGACCACCGTCCTGTTCCTCGGCGGCTGGCACGGTCCCTTCGGCGGTGACGACCTCGCCTGGGTCTGGACCCTCCTGAAGATCGCGGTCCTGGCCTTCGTGGTCATCTGGCTGCGCGTGAGCTACCCCCGCCTGCGCGAGGACCAGCTCCAGAAGCTCGCCTGGACCGTACTCATCCCCCTCGCGCTCGCCCAGATCGCGCTGACCGGCATCGTGAAGGTGGCGATCCAGTAATGCCCCCGATCCCTGGTTCCGGCCTGGCCAAGGGCCTGGCCGTCACCCTGCGCACCATGACCCGGCGGGCCCACACCGCCCAGTACCCCGAGGTGCAGCCCGAGCTCCCGCCCCGCACCCGCGGGGTCATCGGCCTGTTCGAGGAGAACTGCACGGTCTGCATGCTGTGCGCCCGCGAGTGCCCCGACTGGTGCATCTACATCGACTCCCACAAGGAGACGGTGCCCGCCGCCACCCCCGGCGGTCGCGAACGCAGCCGCAACGTGCTGGACCGCTTCGCCATCGACTTCTCCCTCTGCATGTACTGCGGCATCTGCATCGAGGTGTGCCCCTTCGACGCCCTCTTCTGGTCGCCGGAGTTCGAGTACGCGGAGACCGACATCCACGAGCTGACCCACGAGCGCGACAAGCTGCGCGAGTGGATGTGGACCGTGCCGGCCCCGCCCGCCCTGGACCCGGCCGCCGAGGAACCCAAGGAGATCGCCGCCGCCCGCAAGGCCGTGGAGAAGGCCGAGACGGCCGCCGCGGCAGCGGCCGCTGCCGCCGCCGACACCGGGGCGAGTGCCGCCGGCGACACCCCGGCGGGAGACGACGCCTGATGCACCCCGTCCACCACCTCGCCGCGACGGCGGGCACCGGTCCCGGATTCCTCTCCCCGACCGGCGTCGAGATCGCCTTCCTCCTCGTCGGCCTCGCCACCCTCGGCGCCGCCGTCATCACCGTCACCACCCGGCAGCTCGTGCACGCCGCCCTGTGGCTGGTCGTCGCGCTCGGCGGGATCGCCGTCGAGTACCTGCTGCTGACCGCCGAGTTCATCGCCTGGGTCCAGGTGCTGATCTACCTGGGCTCCGTGGTCGTCCTGCTCCTGTTCGGACTGATGCTCACCAAGGCCCCCATCGGCCGCTCCCCGGACGCCGACTCCGGCAACCGGTGGGTGGCCCTCGGCGTGGCCGTCGTCGCCGGACTGTCGCTCGTCTGGGTCGTCGTCGACGCCTTCCGCACCACCTGGATCGACCTCGACGGACCCGCCCAGGGCTCCACCAAGGTCACCGGCGAGATGCTCTTCCAGCACTGGGTGCTGCCCTTCGAGGCGCTGTCCGTGCTGCTCCTCGCGGCCCTGATCGGCGCCATCGTGCTCTCCCGCAGGAACACCCCCGCCGAGGACGCCGCCGACGCCGCCGCCCGCTCCGGCGACCTGAAGGGGCCGCGCTGATGCACCTCGCCTACCCCGCCGTCCTGGCGGCCCTGCTCTTCGCCACCGGCCTCTACGGGGTCCTGGCCCGCCGCAACGCCATCCTGGTCCTGATGTCCGTCGAGCTGATGCTCAACGCCGTCAACCTCAACCTGGTGGCCTTCGACGTCTGGCTGCGCGACACCCTGCACGCCGGCCAGGCCCTCACCCTCTTCACCATCGCCATCGCCGCCGCCGAGATCGGCATCGGCCTCGCCATCGTGCTGATGGTGTACCGCAACCGGGGCACCTCGGACGTCGACCGCCTGCGCGACACCGCCGAGGGCCACGAGCCCGACCAGACCACTGCCCGGCCGGAGGTCGCCGCGTGAGCACCACGACCCTCGCGGTCCTCGTCCCCCTGCTGCCCTTCCTCGGGGCCGTGGCCGGCCTGCTCCTCGGCCGCACCGCGCCCGGCT
Source organism: Streptomyces sp. NPDC048606 (assembly GCF_040650855.1). Lineage (NCBI taxonomy): Bacteria > Bacillati > Actinomycetota > Actinomycetes > Kitasatosporales > Streptomycetaceae > Streptomyces > Streptomyces sp. NPDC048606. The sequence continues at coordinate 10,749 of NZ_JBEZIB010000030.1, forward strand.
TCGTCCGCCCCCTGGCGGTCCTGCCGGTCCTGGCCGCCGCCGTCCTCGCCGTCCTCGTCGCCGTCCGCCAGGGCGGGGGCGCGGCCATCGACGCCGCGACCGAACTGACCCCGACCGGCTCCGTCCCCATCGAGCTGGCCTTCCACATCGACGGCTTCGCCGTCCTGGTCGCCGCCCTCGTCGGCGTCGTCGCCACCTGCGTCCAGCTGTACTCGACGGCCTACCTCCGCGAGGACCCGCGCTACCCGTCCTACGCCGCGCTGGTCTCCCTGTTCACCTCCGCCATGCTGCTCGTCGTCTACTCCGGCGACCTGATGGTGCTGCTGGTCGGCTGGGAGATCATGGGCATCTGCTCGTACTTCCTGGTCGGCCACTACTGGGAGACCGAAGCGGCCCGCTCCGCCTCCCTGAAGGCCTTCCTCGTCACCAAGCTCGGCGACGTCCCCTTCCTCATCGGACTCTTCGCGCTCGCCGCCGACGCCGGCTCCTTCCGGATCACCGAGATCCTGGACACCGTCGCCGCCGGCGGACTCGACCACCCGACGCTGATCGCGCTCCTGCTGCTGGCCGGCGTCGCGGGCAAGTCCGCGCAGTTCCCGCTCCACACCTGGCTGCCCGACGCCATGGCCGGCCCCACCCCCGTCTCCGCGCTCATCCACGCGGCGACGATGGTCGCCGCCGGCGTCTACTTCATCGCCCGCCTCCTGCCGGTCTTCGCGGCCTCGCGCGCCGCCCTCGTCGTCATGGCCGTCATGGCCGCCGTCACGATGATCGGCTCCGGTCTCGCCGCCCTCGCGCAGGACGACGTCAAGCGGGTGCTCGCCTACTCCACCGTCGGCCAGCTCGGCTACATGACCGGCGCGCTCGCCGTCGCCGACCGCGGCGCCGCCGTCTTCCACCTGCTGTCCCACGGCGCGTTCAAGGCCCTCCTCTTCCTCGGCGCCGGCGTGATCATCCACGCCGCCGGGACGAACTCCCTCGCCGCCATGTCCCGCATGGACGGCCTGGCCAAGCGCGTCCCCGACGCCTTCTGGACGATGACCCTCGCGCTGCTCGCGCTCGCCGCGATCCCGCCCTTCGCCGGCTTCTTCTCCAAGGAGGCCGTCCTGGTCGCCGCCGAGGAAGCCGCCGCCGGCCACTCCGCCCTCGCCCCGGGCGCCGCAGGCTGGACCGTCCTCGTCTCCGGCGTCCTCGCGGCCCTGCTCACCGCCGCCTACGCCACCCGGCTGTGGCTCATGGCCTTCCGCGGCCGGGGCGCCGCCGCCCCCGACCACGGCCGCGAACCCCTCGCCATGACCGGCGTGCTGTGGCTCCTGGCCGTCCCGACGCTCGGCTTCGGCCTCGCCGCCGGCCCCCTCGCCGACTGGTTCGACGGCGAGCCCCTCACCCCGACCGTCACCACCTCGCTGCTCGGCACCGGCGCCGCCCTCGTCGGCGTGCTCCTCACCTACGGCCTGTGGCAGCGCGCCGCCGTCCGGGCCGCCGCCGGCGCCCGCACCGGGACCGGCATCGAGACCGGCGCCACCGCCTCCGCGGCCGCCGCCCGCTCCGCCGCCGAGACCCCGGAGGTCGCCGAGGTGACGCACGAGCACCCCGCCGCCCCGACCGGCCCCGTCGCCGACCCCGGCTTCGCCCTGCTGGGCCCCCTGCACCGGCACGCCGCCGCCGGCTTCCACGTCGACGCCCTCTACGACCGGCTGTTCGTCCGCCCCACCCGGGCCGCCGCCGCACTGGTCCGCTTCCTCGACCGCGAGGTCGTCGAGACGTACGTCCGCGGCGCGGGCGCCGGCCCCCGGCTGCTCGGCGGCCTCGTCCGCCGGGCCCAGACCGGCAACGTGCAGAGCTACCTGAGCGCCCTGCTCGCCGGCGCCGTGGTCCTGGCGATCGCCACCGCCGTATTCGCCAACGTCAACGCCGGATCGTGAGCCGTGAGTCAGCCGTGATTGATATCAGCCCGTCCGTGATGCAGTTCCTCCTGGCGTTCGTCGTGGCCGCACCCCTCCTCGGGGCCGTCGCCGCCCTCCTGCCGGCCCCGCCCGGCCTCAAGGGCAGGAGCCCCGAACAGGCGGTGCTCCGCCACGGCGTGACCGTCACCGGCGTCATCCTCGCCGCGGCCGTCGCCCTCACCGTCGGCTTCGACCACGACGCCCCGTCCCGCTTCCAGGCGACGACGGACGTCAGCTGGATCCCGGCGCTCGACATCCGCATCCACCTCGGCGTCGACGGCATCTCGCTGCCCCTGCTGCTGATGACCGCGCTGCTGTTCTTCCTCTGCGCGCTCTACAGCTACTTCAGGCTCCCCGAGGGCCCCTCCGCGAAGGCGTTCGTCGCCCTGCTCCTGGTCCTGGAGTCCGGCACCCTCGCCACCTTCGCCGTCCTCGACCTGATGCTGTTCTTCCTCGCGTTCGAGATGGTCCTCATCCCGATGTACTTCCTCATCGCCCGCTGGGGCGGTGCCCAGCGGCAGGCCGCCGCCTGGAGGTTCATCCTCTACACCCTGCTCGGCTCCGTGGTCATGCTGCTCGGCCTGCTGCTCATCGGCCTGAACGGCGGCACCTTCGACATGGTGGCGCTCGCCGCCGACAACGGCCGCGAGCTGTCCCACACCACCCAGCTCCTGGCCGTCCTCGCCATCGGCGTCGGACTCGCCGTGAAGACCCCGATGTGGCCGCTGCACAGCTGGCTGCCGGACGCCCACACCGCCGCCCCCACCGTCGGCTCCGTGCTCCTCGCGGGCGTCATGCTGAAGATGGGCACCTACGGCTTCGTCCGCATCCTGCTGCCCGTCACCCCCGACGGCATGCACACCTTCGCCCCCTACCTCGGGGCCTTCGCCGCCGTCGGCATCGTCTACGGGTCCTTCGCCTGCCTCGCCCTCACCCGCAAGGGCGGCAAGGGCGACCTCAAGCGGCTCATCGCCTACTCCTCCGTCGGCCACATGGGCTTCGTCCTGCTCGGCATCGCCACCATGACCCCCACCGGGGTCAACGGCGCGCTCTTCGCGAACATCGCCCACGGCCTGATCACCGGACTCCTCTTCTTCCTGGTCGGCGCCCTCAAGGACCGCTACGGCAGCAGCGACCTCGACACCCTCGCCGGAGCGACCGGCGCCGCCCTCTACGGCCGCGCCCCCCGCCTCGGCGCCCTCCTCGCCTTCGCCGCCGTCGCCTCCCTCGGCCTGCCCGGCCTCGCCGGGTTCTGGGGCGAGATGCTGGCCCTGTTCGGCGCGTTCGACCCGGCCGAGGGCCTCTCCCGGCCCGCGTTCCTCACGTACATGGCCGTCGGCGCGTTCGGGACCCTGCTCACCGCCGCCTACCTGCTGATCGTCGTACGGCGCGTCTGCATGGGCGACCCGAAGGCGGGCCCCGAGGTCTCCCTCGCCGACGTCCAGCGCTACGAGTTCGCCGCCTGGACCCCCCTCGTCGCCCTCACCGTCCTCGCCGGCCTGTGGCCCGCGGTCCTCCTCGGCCTCACCGACCCGGCCGTCCAGAAGCTCCTCGCAGGAGGCAACTCATGACGGCCCTCACCGTCGCGGCGCCCTCGGCCCCGAACCTCGTGCAGTCCGTCGACTGGCTCGCCATCGCGCCCGTGGTCGTCACCGCCGCCGTCGCCCTGGTCGTGCTCGTCGCGGACCTGTTCCTGCCCGAGCCGCGCAAGCGCCTCCTCGGCTGGGTGTCGGTGGCCGGACTGGCCGCCGCGACCGCCCTGCTGCTGCCGCTGCGCACGGGCGAGCGCACCACGTTCTGCCTCACCGGCGACCCGACCGCGTGCAGCTACACCGCCGACCACTTCGCGCTCGTCGTCCAGTTCCTCGTCCTGGCCGGCGCGCTGGTCACCGCCCTGCTGTCGGTCACCGCCGTCCGCGACGCGCGGATGCCGGCCGGCGAGTACTGGTTCCTGCTGCTGTCCTCGGCCGCCGGCGCGGCCCTGCTGCCCGCCTCCCGCGACCTCGCCACCCTGATCGTCGCCCTGGAGGTCGCCTCCCTGCCCGCGTTCGCCCTCGTCGGCATGCGGCGCGGCGACCGGCTCTCCTCCGAGGCCGCCCTCAAGTTCTTCCTGTCCTCGGTCACCGCGACCGCCGTGTCCCTGCTCGGAGTCAGCTTCGTCTACGCCGCCACCGGCTCCCTGCACCTGACGCAGGTCGCCGACCGGCTCGAAGAGGTCCCCGGACAGCTCGACACCCTCGCCATGGCGGGCGTCGCCCTCACCCTCGTCGGCTTCGCCTTCAAGACCGCCGCCGTGCCCTTCCACTTCTGGGTCCCGGACACCTACGTCGGCGCCCCGCTGCCCGTCGCCGCCTACCTCTCGGTGATCGGCAAGGCCGTCGGCTTCACCGGCCTCGTCCTCGTCACCGTGATCGCCTTCCCGGCGTACTCCGACATCTGGGGCCCCGCCCTGGCCGTCCTCGCCGCGCTCACCATGACCCTCGGCAACGCGGCCGCCCTGCGCCAGTCCGCCGCCCGCCGCGACGGCGCCGTACGCCTCCTCGCCTGGTCCTCCGTCGGCCAGGCCGGCTACCTGCTGGTCCCGATCGCCGCCGCCGCGTACTCCGACCGCGACCAGATCGGCGCGACCGTCGCCTACGCCCTCATGTACGCCGTCGTGAACCTCGGCGCCTTCGCCGTGGCCGCCCTGGTGGCCCGTACGAAGCCCCTCCAGCGCATCGCCGACTACCGCGGCCTGTACGCCGAGCGGCCCCTCGCCGCGCTGTCCCTGGCCTTCTTCCTGCTGTGCCTGGCCGGGCTGCCGCCGGGCATCGTCGGCCTCTTCGCCAAGGTCGCCGTCTTCCGCTCCGCGGTGGACGCCGGCCTCGGCTGGCTCGCCGTGGTCATGGCCGTCAACGTCGTCGTCGCCCTGTACTACTACCTGCGCTGGACGGCGCTCCTCTTCCGCGGCCCGGACCCGGACGCGGACGCGCCGGAGCCCGCCGACCGGGAGGCCCCCGCACCGGCCCGGGCGCCCCGCCCCGTCGTGGTGGCCATCGCCGTCACCGCCGCGACCGCCGTGGTCCTCTCGGGGGCCCCGCAGCTCGTCCTGCGCTTCGCCGCCGGCAGCCTCTTCCCGCAGTAGGGCCGCCCGCACCCCGCCCGTCCGCGAAGGCACCCGTACGAGGACGCGTACGGGTGCCTTCGCGCGTACCCACCCGAACGGCCCAACGGCCACCGCCGCCGCGCCGGCCCCTCCCGCGCGCCCCCGCCGGGGCCCGCCGGGCCGCCCGGTGCCCCGGGGCGGCCCCCGGCGGCCGGGAACCAGACACCTCCACCTCGCGTTGACCAGGAAGGGAGGGTCCACTGGACCGAAGGCCCCGGTATCCGTCACGGGGTTCTCCCACCGCACCACTTGGAGGGCGTACCGTGCACCGCCGGCACAACGGGCTGAAGACCGCCGTACTCCTCGGCGGGATGTCCGCACTCATCATCGTCATCGGAAGCTTCTTCGGACGGACCGGCCTCATCGTCGCCGTCCTCGTCGCCCTCGGGACGAACGCGTACGCGTACTGGAACAGCGACAAGCTCGCTCTACGCGCGATGCGCGCCCGCCCCGTCAGCGAGTTCGAGGCACCCGAGCTCTACCGGATGGTGCGCGAGCTCTCCACCTCCGCGCGCCGGCCCATGCCGCGCCTCTACATCTCCCCGACCGAGGCGCCCAACGCCTTCGCGACCGGCCGCAACCCGCGCAACGCGGCGGTCTGCTGCACCGAGGGCATCCTGCGCATCCTCGACGAGCGCGAGCTGCGCGGGGTCATCGGCCACGAGCTCAGCCACGTCTACAACCGCGACATCCTGATCTCGTCGGTCGCCGGCGCCCTCGCCTCCGTGATCATGTTCCTGGTGAACTTCGCCTGGCTGATCCCCATCGGCCGCTCCAACGACGACGAGGGCCCCGGCCTGCTCGGCATGCTGCTGATCATGCTCCTCGGCCCGATCGCCGCCTCCGTGATCCAGCTCGCCATCAGCCGCTCCCGGGAGTACGAGGCCGACGCCTCCGGTGCCCAGCTCACCGGCGACCCCCTCGCCCTGGCCAGCGCCCTGCGCAAGCTCGACGCGGGCACCAAGCAGCTCCCGCTGCCCCCCGAGCCCCGCCTGGAGACGGCGAGCCACATGATGATCGCCAACCCCTTCCGCCCCGGGGCCGGACTCTCGAAGATGTTCTCGACCCACCCCCCGATGGCCGAGCGCATCGCCCGGCTCGAACAGATGGCAGGACACAGCCGGTGAAAACCATCCTCAACGTCATATGGCTCGTGCTCAGCGGGATCTGGCTGTTCCTCGGCTACTGCCTGGCCGGCGTCCTGCTCTGCATCACCATCATCGGCATCCCCTTCGGCATCGCGGCCTTCCGCATCGCCGTCTACGCCCTGTGGCCCTTCGGGTACACCACCGTCGAGCGCCGCGACGCGGGCGCCGGCTCCTGCGTCGGCAACGTCCTGTGGCTGATCCTCGCGGGCTGGTGGCTGGCCATCGGCCACGTCGTCACGGGCGTCCTGCTCTGCGTCACGATCATCGGCATCCCGTTCGGCATCGCCAACTTCAAGATGGTGCCGCTCTCCCTGCTGCCCCTGGGCCGCGAGATCGTCCCGACGGACGCCCCCTTCGCCACCCGCTGAGGCCCCGGACGCCCCGGTCGCCCCTCCGCGGTCATCCCGAGGGGCGCCCGTTGCACCGGCAAGCATCCGCCCCGCGCGTTCGCGACCGCACAGATCCGGCGGGTGCCGACGACGAAGGGCACAACGCGGGCGGCCGCCGGGCGAACCCGGCGGTCTGCCCCCGTTGTGCCCCTCGGGTCAGACGGAGACGAACGCGATCGTGATGATCAGCGGTAGTTCACGAACTGGATCGCGAAGTCCAGCTCCTTGCCCTTGAGGAGGGCCTGGACGGCCTGGAGGTCGTCACGGCTCTTGGAGCTGACGCGCAGCTCCTCGCCCTGGACCTGGGCCTTGACGCCCTTGGGACCCTCATCGCGGATGATCTTGGCGACCTTCTTGGCGTTCTCCTGGGAGATGCCCTCCTCGATGGAGGCGAAGATCTTGTACTCCTTGCCGGACAGCTGGGGCTCGCCGGCGTCGAGCGCCTTCAGCGAGATACCGCGCTTGACCAGCTTGGTCTCGAACACGTCGAGGACCGCCTTGACGCGCTCCTCGGAGACGGCCTCCATGAGGATCTTCTCGCCGGACCAGGCGATCGTGGCGCCCGTGCCCTTGAAGTCGTAGCGCTGCGAGAGTTCCTTGGCGGTCTGGTTGAGGGCGTTGTCGACCTCCTGCCGCTCGACCTTCGAGACGATGTCGAAACTGGAGTCGGCCATGTGCTGTGGCTCCTTGAAGTCGGCTGTGGTGTGCCCCGAAGGGCGCGGCCGGACATCCCCGGCCCGCTCCGCAAAGCCTAGCCACCACGCCCACGTGCGGCGCAGATCAATCCGGTGGCGAACCACCCCCGCACATCGGGTATCGTTTACGTCGTTGCCAGGGAGCGCCGCCGCAAGGCGGAAAAAATGGCAGCGTCTCTTGGCGGTGTGCCCGAGTGGCCAAAGGGAGCAGACTGTAAATCTGCCGGCTCAGCCTACCCAGGTTCGAACCCTGGCGCCGCCACGCGAGTGGAACCCCCGTTCATCTGCGGAAACGCGGTGACCGGGGGTTTCTTCGTTTTCCGACCCCCGCCGCGAGGGTTCGCCGCCGCGCTCGCCCCTGCGTAGGAGCGGGCGCCGCGAGCCGGACGCTACGGGGCGGTGACCGTCAGGTGGTAGGTCGTGTCCACCCAGAACCCGTTCGTGGCCGAGGCGTCGATCTCCAGGACGAACTGGCCCGCCGGGAGGGGCTCCACCACGCACCACAGACCCCACGCGATCCGGGGTATCCCCACCGCCCCGAACAGCGGCGAGGAGAACTCGGCCACGTCCAGCGGAGAGCTGTTCAGCGCCGCCGACGCCCGGGTCACCTCCATCCGCCACGGCTTCGTCACGAACGGCACGGCCGGACGCTGCGTGTTCAGCACCGGGAAGAACAGCGGACGGCCCGCCGGGATGCCGCACCGGCGCACCACCCGCCCGCCGTAGGTGCCCGCGAGGAACCACACGTCCTCCGGCTGCCGCCACCCCGCGTGCGCGCCCGTCGTGTCGGCCACCGGGCTCTGGTCGAGCGGCGCCGACAGCGCCCACTTCCACCACCGGGCCGCGAGCCGCCCGCCCTCCACCGCGCCGACCTGCCGGTTTCCGTCTCCCATGACCCGCCCCCACCCCTCCGTACGACGACGGCCACCCCCCGGTGGCCGATCCTCGTGACCCTATCGGGCGCCTCCCGCGCACCGATGGGCGCGGCCCGTCGTTCACGGGGCGTGACATGGACATCGGACACACGGGGGAAGGTCGGCGGCGGCGTCCTGATGGCCCTGCTCGGCGCCGGGATCCCGGCCCTGGTGGGGGCGGCGCTGGACAGCCACGTCGGGGAGCCCTACCGCGAGACCCGGCTCTACTTCGGCACAAAGCGCCCGGGCGCCGCGGGCCCCGTCACCCCGGCGGAGTTCACCCGGTTCCTCGACGGCGAGGTCACCCCCGCGTTCCCCGAGGGGTTCACCTTCCACGAGGGGCACGGCCAATGGCGCGACGCGCGGGGCGCGCTCGCCCGCGAGAGCGCGTACGAGGTCGTGCTCCACTACCCGGAGCAGGAGGCCGAGGAGCGCGGGGCGCACGTCGAGGCGATCCGCAGGGCCTACGAGAGGCGCTTCCACCAGGAGTCCGTCGGACGCTCCGACGACAAGCTGGAAGCGGAGTTCTGAGCCGGGCTCAGCGCCCGTCCCACGCCCGTCCGTCGCCCGCCCGACGCCCGGGGCCGGGATCGTCGTCCCCGGCCCGGTCGGCCCCTCAGTTGCCCGCCATGTCCTTCACCGCCACCGACACCGGCGTGGAGCCCTGGACGAGCTCCAGCGTCAGGCCCGCCGTCGCCGGCGTCTCCACCAGCTCCGCCAGCACCGCCGCGACGTCGTCACGGGTCACCGGGCCCCGACCGGCGTGCGCCTCCAGGCGCACCAGGCCCCGGCCGGCGTCGTCGGTCAGCGTCCCCGGCCGCAGGATCGTCCACTCCAGGCCCAGCCGGGTGCGCAGGTGGTCGTCCGCCTCGCCCTTGGCCCGCAGGTACACGTCGAAGACCTCGTCGCCCTCGCGGCGGGCGTCCGAGCCCATCGTGGAGACCATCAGGAAGCGGCGCACGCGGGCCCGTTCGGCGGCGTCGGCGAACAGCACCGCCGCGGCCCGGTCCACGGTGTCCTTGCGCGCGGCCCCGCTGCCGGGACCGGCGCCGGCGGCGAACACCACCACGTCCGCGCCCTGGAGGATGCCCGCCACGTGCTCGACGGAAGCCGACTCCAGGTCGCACAGCACCGGTTCGGCGCCCGCCTCCCGCAGGTCGTCGCCCTGCTCCGGGTCGCGGATGATCCCCGCGACCTCGTACCCGCGCGCGGAGAGCAGCCGCTCCAGCCGCAGCGCGATCCGACCGTGTCCACCAGCGATGACGATGCGCATGTCCCGACCGTACGACGAGCCGGCCGCCCACGCCCGCGATGGTGCGCCCGCGCACCGGGGCGGGATCAGGGCCCGGGCTCCACACGGCCCTGCCTGGGCAGGTCCAGGGCGACCGCCACGGCCGAGTCGCAGTACTCCCGTACGGCACTCGTCCGGGCTACGACGCGCCCCCGGTGGATCACGATCCGGCTGTACGCCAGGGAGAGCACCCCCGCGATCCGCTCCCCGCGCACGGCCAGCAGCTCCGCCGGGAACCCGGCCTCCACCCGGACCTCGGGCAGCGCCATGGCCTCGCGGGCGTGGGCGCTGACGGCCTCGTAGGCCTCCATCGGCCGCAGCCCGCCCTGGGAGGCCAGCAGGTACGCGGCTTCGAGCGGATCGCCCCGGCCCACCGGGTTGCCGGCGTCCCGCAACGCCCCGCTGCCCGCGGCGACCCGGACCCCGGCGGAGCGCAGCAGGCGGACGGGGGCGGTGCGCAGGCCGCGGCGTTCCAGGGCCGCGCAGTCGCCCTGGGGCAGGCAGGTGACCCGTACGCCGGCCGCGGCGAGCCGGTCGGCCGTGCGGGCGGCGACGTCCAGGGGGAGGCGCGACAGACCGCCGCAGGGGCCGATGGTCACGCCGGGCCGCAGCCCCCCGGCCATCGCGGCCAGCCGGGCGAGGCGGCCCGGGTCGTCACCGTCCGTGTGGAGGTCGACGGGGCAGCCGTGTTCGTCGGCCAGTTCCAGGACCGCTTCGAGGAAGCCCGTCGGGTCGGGGTCCAGGTCGGGGCAGCCGCCGATCACGCAGGCGCCCATCTTGACGGCGTCGCGCAGCATGGCGAGCCCGTCGGCGCCGGCGGCCCCCGTCAGCAGTCGGGGCACGGCCACGGCGGTCAGGTCGGCCAGCCCGCGCAGGGAGCGGCGGGCCTGGAGCACGGCCTCCAGCGGGCCGAGCCCGTGGACGTCGCCGATGCGCACGTGGGAGCGGACGGCCGTCGCCCCGTGGCCGAGCTGGAGCAGCGCGGCCTCGGTGGCGCGGCGCTGCACCTCCTCGGGGGCGTACGAGACGGGCCCCTCGGCGTCGGCGGTCAGGGCGGTGTCCCCGTGGGCGTGCGGTTCGGCGGGGGCGGGCAGGAGCAGGTACCCGCGCAGGTCGACCCGGGCCAGGGCGGGCGCGGGGAGGCTGCCCGCCGTGCCGACGGCCTGGATGCGCCCGGCGCCGATGCGGACGTCGACGGTCCGCCCGTCGGTCAGCCGGGCCCCGGTCAGGAGCAGGCCGGTGCCCTCGGGGCCGGGGGTGCCGAGGGGCGGACGGGCCGGGTTCCGGGCGGGCCCGCCGGCCCCGGCCTGGTTCCGCGAGGACGGGGGCGGCGGCTGCTGCGGCTGGCTGTCGGACATCGCGCTCCTGCGGGGGCTCGGGCGGTTCCTGTGCCGTGGCCGCGGCCTGCGGCCCAAGATCACGCAGCGTGCTCAGAGCCTAGGGCGCGGGGGTCTTCGGTTCGCGGAAGGGCGCAATAGTCGTACCGGTGTGTGCCCGGGGGTCGTGGGTCCCGTGCGGTCCCGGCGCCCGCGCCCGTGTCCGTGCCGTCGGACGGGCCCGCGCCGCCGGACGGGCCCGCGCACGCGCCGCCGGGCACACCGCCGCACGCGCCGCCGGGCGCGCCCGCGCGGGCGCGGGCTGTGACCCCGGCCACAAACGGGCCGAAAAACGGCCCGGAAGCCCTCCGGGCGTTGATCGAAATCCCGGCCGGACCTCTTCCGAGGCCAGTCCCCGCAAAGGATTTGGGCGATCGGCCGGCAACCGTGTAATGTCTTCCTCGCTCGCCCCAATAGCTCAGTCGGTAGAGCGTCTCCATGGTAAGGAGAAGGTCTGCGGTTCGATTCCGCATTGGGGCTCTGGTGAGAGAGGTTCCCCACCCTCGGGTGGGGAACGGATCTCATCAAAGCGGCGTAGCTCAGTCGGTAGAGCAAGCGGCTCATAATCGCTGTGTCACCGGTTCAAGTCCGGTCGCCGCTACCCACAGTAGCCGATTGCGGGGTCGGTCTCCCGATCGGCTACTCTTTTATGCGTTCATCCGTCCCATAGTCCGTCAAGGAGCACTCACGTGGCTGCCACCGACGTCCGCCCGAAGATCACGCTGGCCTGCGTGGAGTGCAAGGAGCGGAACTACATCACCAAGAAGAACCGGCGTAACAACCCGGACCGCATGGAGATGAAGAAGCACTGCCCGCGCTGCAACTCGCACACCGCGCACCGCGAGACCCGCTGATCCTGGCGAAGTCTCGAATATAGGCACCGTCATGAGGTCGTCCCCTTCATTGGGGGGCGGCCTTGTGTCGTTTCCGGACCGGGATCTTTCGTGTCCCTTCAACAGGAGGTAGTGAGCCATGGCCCTCGACCAGACCTTCGTGGGGCGGACCTACCCGCCCACCGAGCCGTACGAGGTCGGCCGGGAGAAGATCCGCGAATTCGCGGTCGCGGTGGGTGACGGGAATCCCGCCTACACCGACCCCGAAGCCGCCAAGGCGCTCGGTCACCAGGATGTGATCGCTCCGCCGACTTTCGTGTTCGCGATCACGTTCGCGGCCGCGGGCCAGGTCATCGAGGACCCGCAGCTGGGTCTGGACTACAGCCGCGTGGTGCACGGGGACCAGAAGTTCTCCTACGTCCGCCCCGTGCGGGCCGGCGACCGGCTCACCGTCACCTCCACCATCGAGGCCGTGAAGTCCCTCGCGGGCAACGACATCGTCGACATCCGCGGTGAGGTCCACGACGAATCCGGCGAGCACGTTGTCACGGCGTGGACCAAGCTCGTTTCCCGCGCCCCCGAGGAGGCCTGAGATGACCGCGCAGATCCAGTACGCCGACGTCGAGGTCGGCACCGAGCTGCCGGCGCAGTCCTTCCCCGTGACGCGCGCCACCCTCGTCCGCTACGCCGGTGCCTCGGGTGACTTCAACCCGATCCACTGGAACGAGAAGTTCGCCAAGGAGGTCGGGCTGCCGGACGTGATCGCGCACGGCATGTTCACCATGGCCGAGGCGATCCGCGTGGTGACCGACTGGGCGGGCGACCCGGGCGCGGTCGTCGAGTACGGCGTCCGCTTCACCAAGCCGGTGGTCGTCCCCAACGACGACGAGGGCGCGCGCATCGAGGTCTCCGCGAAGGTCGCCGCCAAGCTGGACGACAACAAGGTGCGGGTGGACCTGGTGGCCATGAGCGCGGGCCAGAAGGTCCTCGGCATGTCCCGTGCGGTGGTCCGGCTCGCCTGAGCGGTCCGCCGCGCCGCCCGGGGCGGCCGGACGGGGGGACCCCGTGGGTACGGGGTCCCCGCCGATCGGGGCGGCCCCACCTCCTTGACGTAGTTAGTGAGTGCGTACTAACTTCGTCGTATGGCAAGGATGAGTGCGGAGGAGCGGCGCGAGAGCGTCATCCGGGCGGCGGTCCGGGAGTTCGCGCGCGGTGGGTACCACGGGACCTCCACCGAGGCGATCGCCAAGCGCGTCGGCGTCTCCCAGCCCTACCTCTTCCGGCTCTTCCCCGGCAAGCAGGCGATCTTCCTCGCGGCCGCCGCGCGCTGCATGGAGACCACCCGCGAGGCCTTCGCCGGCGCCGCCGAGGGGCTGGAGGGGGAAGAGGCCCTGGACGCGATGGCCGGCGCCTACACGCGGCTGATCGCCGAAGACCCGCACGTGCTCCAGATGCAGCTCCAGATGTACGTCACCGTCGCCGCGGCCGAGGCCGCCGGGGACCACGAACTCGGCGAGCTCGTCCGGGCCGGCTGGCTGGAGCTGTGGGACACCGTCGCGGTGCCGCTCGGCGGCGACGTGAAGGGGGTCACCTCCTTCATGGCCCTCGGGATGCTCATCAACACCCTCTCCGCCATGGGGTTCCCGGCCGGGCACCGCATCTGGGAGGGCATCCACCCCGTGGAGGGGGAGCCCGAGAAGGGGTCCGAGGGGCCCGAGGAGTCCCAGGGGTCCGAAGAGCCCGAGGGGCCCGAGGGGGTCGTCGTCGGGGCGGCGTGATCCGCGGGGGCGTTCGCGCCCCTTTTTTTGCCCGAGAAAGTTAGTCAGCAATAACTAACCAATCAGGGGGACCGCAGAGATGGAACAGCCGAAACTCCGGGAGACCGGCAGCCTCAAGGGCCCCGCCGCGTGGGCGCTCGTCCTCACCGGCGTCGCGAGCTTCATGGCCGCCCTCGACAACCTCGTCGTCACCACCGCCCTCCCCGCCATCCGCGCCGACCTCGGCGGCGGACTGGAGGAACTGGAGTGGACGGTGAACGCCTACACCGTCACCTTCGCCGTCCTGCTCCTCTTCGGCTCCGCCCTCGGCGACCGCTTCGGCCGCCGCCGTCTGTTCATCGGCGGCCTCGCGGTCTTCACCGCCGCCTCCGCCGCGGCCGCCCTCGCCCCCGGGATCGACGCCCTCATCGCCGCCCGCGCCGTCCAGGGCGTCGGTGCGGCCGTCATGATGCCGCTCTCCCTCACCCTGCTCACCGTCGCCGTCCCCGCCGCCCGCCGCGGCGTCGCCCTCGGGATCTACGGAGCCGTCGGCGGCATGGCGGTCGCCAGTGGCCCCCTCATCGGCGGCGCCCTCACCGAACACATCTCATGGCAGTGGATCTTCTGGCTCAACGTCCCCCTCGGCCTCGCCCTGATCCCGCTCGCCCGCCTGCGCCTCGCCGAGTCCACCCGACCGGACTCCCGCCTGGACGTCCCCGGCACCCTCCTCATCAGCGGCGGCCTCTTCGGCATCGTCTACGGCCTGGTCAACGCCAACTCCCACGGCTGGACCAGCCCCCGCGTCCTGACCGCCCTGACCGTCGGCACCGTCCTCGTCGCCGCCTTCGTCCGGCACGGCTTCCGCGCCGCGGACCCCGTGCTCCCCATGCGCCTCTTCCGCGACCGGGGATTCTTCGGGATCAACATCGCCTCCCTCCTGATGTACCTCGGGATGTTCGGCTCGGTCTTCCTGCTCAGCCAGTTCCTCCAGGGCGTCGCCGGCTACTCGCCCACCCAGGCCGGCCTGCGCATGCTGCCCTGGACCGGCATGACCGTCCTCGTCGCCCCCGTCGCCGGCATGGTCGCCGACCGCATCGGCGGCCGCCCCGTCGTCGTCACCGGCCTCGCCCTCCAGGCGATCGGCCTCGGCTGGTTCGCGGCGGCCCTCGACACCGACGTCCCCTACGTCGACCTGCTCCCCGCCCTCGTCCTCAGCGGCATCGGCATGTCCCTCTACTTCGCCCCCGCCAACCACGTCCTGATGTCCACGGTCGCCCCCGCCGACCAGGGCAAGGCCTCCGGCACCAACAGCGCCCTCCGCGAGGTCGGCGGCGCCCTCGGCGTGGCCGTCCTCGCCTCCGTCTTCTCCGCCCGCGGCGGCTACGAGACCCCGCGCGCCTTCACCGACGGCACCGTCCCCGCCCTGTGGATCGGCGCGGCCGTCGTCGCCCTCGCCGCCGCCCTGGCCCTGCTCCTGCCCCGCCGCACCCGGCCCGCGCCCGCGCCCACGCCCCCGAACGGCGCCGCCCCCACCGGATCCACCACGGCCGCCGTCCCCGCACGGGCCAGGTGACCGGCCCCCACACCGGCCCCCGCACCCGCCGCCACGCGCAACCGCACCCGGCACCCCCCGAAAGGAACGCGCCGTCATGCCCGACCTCCCCTGGACCACGCCCACCGCGCCCCACCCCGACGCCGAGGTCCACGTCATGGCCTCCCGCTTCGAGACCGCCACCCTCCTCGGCGCCGTACGGTTCTTCCTCAAGGCACCCGGCATCATCAAGCAGCTCCGCACCGCGCCCGGCGCCCACGGAGCCGCCCTGCGCGCCCGCGTCCTCGGCCGCACCTTCGTGACCCTCTCCGCCTGGGCGGACCCGGAGGCACTCCACCGCTTCGCCCGCGCCGAGCCGCACCGCACCAGCGCCCGCGCCGCCGCCGCCCACACCAAGGAGGCCGTCTTCACCTACTGGACCGCCCCGGCCTCCGCCCTCCCCATCGGCTGGGACGAGGCCGAACGCCGCCTCGCCGAGGAACGGAGCCGCCGCGCGACGGGCCACGGGCACGGCCACGGGCAGAGCCACTGAGTGCCCCGCCGTGAAGCGAGGGGGGTGGACCGTACTCTTGTCCACGTGCAGGAACTCCACGATGCCCCCCTCGCCCCGCTGACCACCTTCCGCCTCGGCGGTCCCGCGACCCGGCTCGTCGTCGCGACCACCGACGCCGAGGTCGTCGAGACCGTCCGCGCCGCGGACGCCGACGGCACCCCACTGCTCGTCATCGGCGGCGGCAGCAACCTGGTCATCGGCGACCAGGGCTTCGAAGGCACGGCCCTGCGCATCGCCACCACCGGCTTCACCCTCGACGGCACCACCCTGGAACTCGCCGCCGGCGAGAACTGGAGCGACGCCGTCGCCCGCACCGTCGAAGCCGGCCTCGCCGGCGTCGAATGCCTCGCGGGCATCCCCGGCTCCGCCGGCGCCACCCCGATCCAGAACGTCGGCGCGTACGGGCAGGAGGTCTGCGACACCATCACCGAGGTCGTCGCCTACGACCGCACCACCGACGAGACCGTCACCCTCACCGCCGCCGAGTGCGCCTTCCGCTACCGCGACAGCACCTTCAAGGACCAGCCCGGCCGCTACGTCGTCCTGCGCGTCCGCTTCGCCCTGGAGGACGCGGGCGGCCTCTCCGCCCCCATCAAGTACCCCGAGACCGCCCGCGCCCTCGGCGTCGAGGCCGGCGACCGCGTCCCGGCCGCCCTCGCCCGCGAGACCGTCCTGCGCCTGCGCGCCGGCAAGGGCATGGTCCTCGACCCGACCGACCACGACACCTGGTCCGCCGGCTCCTTCTTCCACAACCCGATCCTCACCGACGAGGCCTACGCCGCCTTCCTCGCCCGCGCCCACGACCGCCTCGGCCCCGACACCGCCCCGCCCGCCTACCCGGCCGGCGAAGGCCGTACGAAGACCAGCGCCGCCTGGCTCATCGACAAGGCCGGCTTCACCAAGGGCTACGGCACCGGACCCGCCCGGATCTCCACCAAGCACACCCTCGCCCTCACCAACCGGGGCGAGGCCACCACCGAGGACCTGCTCGCCCTCGCCCGCGAGGTCGTCGCCGGCGTGCACGAGGCCTTCGGCGTCACCCTCGTCAACGAGCCGGTGACGGTCGGCGTCCGCCTCTGACATGCACTGCCCCCTGCACGGGGCCGGTACGGACCCGACGCGCCTGGTGGGACGCCGGATCAACCGGGTCGTCGCTTCCTGGCACCTCTGCGAAGGCGAACGCTCCGAGGCGCCGCTCGACGTCTGGCTGATCGACGACTCCGGCGACTCCATCCGGATCACCACCGGGTCCGACCAGTGCCTCATCGTCGAATCCGCCACCCCCCACGAGCCCTACGACATGGGGGAGTGGGGGCGCGTCGAGGTCGGCGAGGACCTGGGCCACCACCCCTTCCTGCGCCACCTCGGCGAGACGGTGACCTCCGTCGCCGAGTTCGCGCTGCCCGACCGGGGCCGCACCCACCTGGAGATCGGCTTCCCGGACGGCCGGCGCGTACGGGCCGACTGCCACGAAGGGGACCTGCGGCTCACCCGTTGAGCCAGTGGTCGACCCCCGCCAGCAGCTTGTCCTTCACCTCCTGCGGAGCCGCCGACCCCCGCACCGACTGCCGCGCCAGCTCGGCGAGTTCGGCGTCCGTGAAGGCGTGGTACCGGCGGGCGATCCCGTACTGCGCCGCCAACCGCGACCCGAACAGCAGCGGGTCGTCCGCACCCAGCGCCATCGGCACCCCGGCCTCGAAGAGCGTGCGCAGCGGCACGTCCTCGTGCCGCTCGTACACCCCGAGCGCCACGTTCGAGGCCGGGCAGACCTCGCAGGTGATCTGCCGGTCGGCCAGTCGCCGCAGCAGCCTCGGATCCTCGGCGGCCCGCACCCCGTGCCCGATGCGCGAGGCGTGCAGGTCGTCCAGACAGTCCCGGACCGAGGACGGCCCCGTCAGCTCCCCGCCGTGCGGGGCCGCGAGGAGACCGCCCTCACGGGCGATGGCGAAGGCCCGGTCGAAGTCACGGGCCATGCCGCGGCGCTCGTCGTTGGACAACCCGAAGCCGACGATGCCGCGGTCGGCGTAGCGGACGGCCAGGCGGGCGAGCGTACGGGCGTCCAGGGGGTGCTTCATCCGGTTCGCCGCGATCAGCACCCGCATCCCGAGCCCGGTCTCGCGGGAGGCAGCGTCCACGGCGTCGAGGATGATCTCGACGGCCGGGATCATCCCGCCGAGGAGCGGCGCGTAGGAGGTGGGATCGACCTGGATCTCCAGCCAGCCGCTGCCGTCCCGTACGTCCTCCTCCGCGGCCTCGCGCACCAGGCGGCGGATGTCGTCGGGTTCGCGCAGACAGCTGCGGGCGGCGTCGTAGAGCCGCTGGAAGCGGAACCAGCCGCGCTCGTCGGTGGCCCGGAGTTTGGGCGGCTCCCCGGCGGTCAGCGCGTCGGGCAGGCGCACGCCGTACTTGTCGGCGAGCTCCAACAGCGTCGACGGGCGCATCGAGCCGGTGAAGTGCAGGTGGAGGTGGGCCTTCGGCAGAAGCGTGAGATCGCGTACGTGCTCCATCAGCCGATCCTGCCGCATCGATCACCCGATTGGCAGCGCATTACCTGAACGGGACATTGCCCGAACGCGAATCCGAGGCGCCGCCGAGACCCGGCCGGGTACGCGGGCCGGGTACGCCGCAGGGGCGGCACCCGTGCGGGTACCGCCCCTGCGGCGCGCGTACGTGCGTACGGGCCGGGCCTAGGCCTTGGCCTCCGCGAGGAGCTTCTGGATGCGGGACACGCCCTCGACCAGGTCCTCGTCGCCCAGGGCGTAGGACAGGCGCAGGTAACCCGGGGTGCCGAAGGCCTCGCCCGGGACGACCGCGACCTCGGCCTCGTCCAGGATCAGCGCGGCGAGCTCGACGGAGGTCTGCGGGCGCTTGCCGCGGATCTCCTTGCCGAGCAGGTCCTTGACCGCCGGGTAGACGTAGAACGCGCCCTCGGGGGTCGGGCAGAAGACGCCGTCGATCTCGTTGAGCATCCGCACGATCGTCTGGCGGCGGCGGTCGAAGGCCGTGCGCATCTCGTGCACGGCGTCCAGGTTGCCCGAGACGGCGGCGAGCGCCGCGACCTGGGCGACGTTGGAGACGTTGGAGGTGGCGTGCGACTGGAGGTTGGTCGCCGCCTTCACCACGTCCTTCGGGCCGACGATCCAGCCCACGCGCCAACCCGTCATCGCGTACGTCTTGGCGACGCCGTTGACGATGACGCACTTGTCGGCCAGCTCGGGGACGATCGCCGGGAGCGAGACGAACTTCGCGTCCCCGTAGACCAGGTGCTCGTAGATCTCGTCCGTCAGCACCCACAGGCCGTGCTCGACGGCCCACCGGCCGATGGCCTCGGCGTCGGCCTCCGAGTAGACCGCGCCCGTCGGGTTCGACGGGGAGACGAACAGGACGACCTTGGTGCGCTCGGTGCGCGCGGCCTCCAGCTGCTCGACGGAGACCCGGTAACCGGTGGTCTCGTCGGCGACGACCTCGACCGGGACACCGCCGGCGAGGCGGATCGACTCCGGGTAGGTGGTCCAGTAGGGGGCCGGGACGATGACCTCGTCGCCCGGGTCGAGGATGGCGGCGAAGGCCTCGTAGATGGCCTGCTTGCCACCGTTGGTGACCAGGACCTGGGAAGCGTCCACCTCGTAACCGGAGTCGCGCAGCGTCTTGGCGGCGATGGCGGCCTTCAGCTCGGGCAGGCCGCCGGCCGGCGTGTAGCGGTGGTACTTCGGGTTGCGGCAGGCCTCGACCGCGGCTTCGACGATGTAGTCCGGGGTCGGGAAGTCGGGCTCGCCCGCGCCGAAGCCGATCACCGGACGACCGGCGGCCTTGAGGGCCTTGGCCTTGGCGTCCACGGCGAGGGTGGCGGACTCGGAAATGGCGCCGATACGGGCGGACACCCGGCGCTCGGAGGAAGGCGTTGCAGAGGTCATGCGGCCAATCGTCCCAGACGCCTCCGAGGGCCCGCACACCGTTTCAGTCACCGGACGGAGCAGGTCCGGATGTCTTCTGTTCGACGTCAGGGCCAGGACCACGTACACTCACCTGTCGTTGGTCCTCAACATCCGCCCCAGAGCGTGAGCACTCCGTGCACTCGCCCGGATGCGGTAGGTTGGGGAGCGCAAAGGGTCGTAGCTCAATTGGTAGAGCACTGGTCTCCAAAACCAGCGGTTGGGGGTTCGAGTCCCTCCGGCCCTGCTTCACACTCCGTCTCGGACGTGTGCGCAGGTACGTACTTCGATGCAACGCCGTGCGGCGCAACCGGGCGCGGCTACGGCCACGACCCGGATTCAGGTGAGAGACGTGACGGACGCCCTGGGCTCCATCGACATGCCTGACGCCGAGGACGACACGCGCGAGAAGAAGGCCCGCAAGGGCGGCAAGCGCGGCAAGAAGGGCCCTCTGGGCCGCCTCGCGCTTTTCTACCGCCAGATCGTCGCGGAACTCCGCAAGGTCGTATGGCCCACTCGGAACCAGCTCTCGACGTACACCACCGTGGTGATCGTCTTCGTCGTGATCATGATCGCTCTGGTGACCGTGATTGACTATGGGTTCCAGGAAGCCATCAAGTTCGTCTTCGGCTGATCCCCGCGGAGGGCGGCGCCTTGATGGGTGCCGCCCGTTTTCGCATGTTCCACCACCTTTTGTATCCAGGAAGAAGCAGCCACCGTGTCTGACCCGAACCTGAACGCGAGCCACGACTCCGTCGAGTCCGTCGAGGACGAGCTCGACATCGTCGAGGCGGCAGACGCTGTGGACCCTGACGAGGCGGAGCTCGCCGACATCGAGGCCGGCGACGCCGCCGAAGAGGCCGCGCTCCACGTCGAGTCCGACGAGGACGAGGACGCCGAGGACGACTCCGACGAGGACGCCGAGACCGACGACGACGCGGAGGTCGAGGCCGCCGACGACGTCGAGGTCGAAGAGGTCGAGGCCGAGCCCGCCGAGCCGGTGGACCCGATCCAGGCCCTGCGCGACGAGCTGCGCCTGCTCCCCGGCGAGTGGTACGTCATCCACACCTACGCGGGCTACGAGAAGCGCGTGAAGGCGAACCTGGAGCAGCGTGCGGTCTCGCTGAACGTCGAGGAGTTCATCTACCAGGCCGAGGTGCCCGAGGAAGAGATCGTCCAGATCAAGAACGGCGAGCGCAAGAACGTCCGGCAGAACAAGCTGCCCGGTTACGTTCTCGTCCGCATGGATCTGACGAACGAGTCCTGGGGCGTCGTCCGCAACACCCCGGGCGTCACCGGCTTCGTCGGCAACGCGTACGACCCGTACCCGCTGACCCTCGACGAGATCGTCAAGATGCTCGCCCCCGAGGCGCAGGAGAAGGCCGCCAAGCAGGCCGCCGAGGACGCCGGTCTGCCGGCCCCCGCGGTCAAGCGCACCATCGAGGTCCTGGACTTCGAGGTCGGCGACTCGGTCACCGTCACCGACGGCCCCTTCGCCACGCTCCAGGCCACGATCAACGAGATCAACCCGGACTCGAAGAAGGTCAAGGGCCTCGTGGAGATCTTCGGCCGCGAGACCCCGGTCGAGCTGAGCTTCGACCAGATCCAGAAGAACTGATCTTCTGAGCAAAGCTTCCGAATCAGGTCAGACCGGCCCGCAAAGGGCGGTCTGACCTGCTCGGTTTTTAGCCCCGCACCGATACCCGTTATCGTGGTGCGGTATGCCTCCATCCGGATGACCGGAAGGAAGGCTGAAAACTCTCACTAGGACCCGGAGAGAGCAATGCCTCCCAAGAAGAAGAAGGTCACGGGGCTTATCAAGCTCCAGATCAAGGCCGGTGCGGCCAACCCGGCTCCGCCGGTCGGCCCCGCGCTCGGTCAGCACGGCGTCAACATCATGGAGTTCTGCAAGGCCTACAACGCCGCGACCGAGTCGCAGCGTGGCATGGTCGTGCCGGTGGAGATCACGGTCTACGAGGACCGTTCCTTCACCTTCATCACCAAGACCCCGCCGGCCGCGCGCCTCATCCTGAAGAGCGCGGGCATCGAGAAGGGCTCCGGCGAGCCGCACAAGACCAAGGTCGCGAAGCTCACGCGTGACCAGGTCCGCGAGATCGCCACGATCAAGCTGCCCGACCTCAACGCGAACGACCTCGACGCCGCCGAGAAGATCATCGCCGGCACCGCCCGTTCGATGGGCGTCACGGTCGAGGGCTGATCCAGCCCCTCGCAGTTCCCCAGTGGTAGGGCCAAGCGCTGGTCCGCACCACGACTCCATGCCTGAAGCACTTACACAGGAGCAGAAGTGAAGCGCAGCAAGACTCTCCGCGCTGCGGACGCCAAGGTCGACCGGGACAAGCTCTACGCCCCGCTCGAGGCCGTCCGTCTCGCCAAGGAGACCTCCTCCACCAAGTTCGACGCCACCGTCGAGGTTGCCTTCCGCCTGGGTGTCGACCCGCGCAAGGCCGACCAGATGGTCCGCGGCACCGTGAACCTCCCGCACGGCACCGGTAAGACCGCCCGGGTCCTGGTCTTCGCGACCGGTGACCGTGCTGCGGCCGCGGAAGCCGCCGGCGCCGACATCGTCGGCGACGACGAGCTGATCAACGAGATCGCCAAGGGCAACCGCCTCAACGAGTTCGACGCCGTTGTGGCGACCCCGGACCTCATGGGCAAGGTCGGCCGCCTCGGCCGCGTGCTCGGTCCGCGTGGTCTCATGCCGAACCCGAAGACCGGCACCGTCACCATGGACGTCGCCAAGGCTGTCACCGAGATCAAGGGTGGCAAGATCGAGTTCCGCGTCGACAAGCACTCGAACCTGCACTTCATCATCGGCAAGGTCTCCTTCACCGATGAGCAGCTCGTCGAGAACTACGCCGCGGCCCTGGACGAGATCGTTCGTCTGAAGCCGTCGGCCGCCAAGGGTCGCTACATCAAGAAGGCCGCCCTGGCCACCACGATGGGCCCCGGCATCCAGCTGGACTCCAACCGCACCCGGAACCTCCTCGTCGAGGAAGACCCGGCTGCTGTCTGAGTGGTCCGAGCCTGAAGGCTCGCCCGTCACGCAGTGACACGAACGGGCCCTCCGCCCCCTCCACAGGGGTCGGGGGGCCCGTTCCTTTTCTGGCGCGATCACGACGGGCGCGCGACCGGTGATCTCCGTAGGGTCGAAGATCCGATCGAGGAACACACCAGGGGTGGGGACTCCATGCGTACGTACGGTACGAAGACCGCGGGGGCCGCGCTGGCCGTGACACTGCTCGTGGCGGGGGCCACCGGCTGCGAGGGCGGCGCGAAGGCGGACGGGGGGAAGGCGGGCACCACCGCGTCCCCGTCGGCGACGGGAACGGGGAAGGCCGACGGCGGGGCCGCGCAGGCCTCCCCGGCCGCCTACCTGGAGAAGGCGAAGCGGAGCTCCGCCGACATCACCTCCGTGCACTACACGATGAAGGGCTCCGTGGCGGGCCAGGAGGTCATCGGGGACGTCACCATGCGCCTGAGGCCGTCCGTGGCGATGGACATGACGATCGAGACGGGCGACGGGGATTCGACGGGCTTCCGGATGCTCGACGGGGTCGCCTACCTGGGGACGCAGGGCGCGTGGTTCAAGCTCGACGTGCCCGACCGGGCCGGGAGCGCGGGCGGGGCCGCGGGCGGGGGCGTCAACCGCTCCGGGGAGGTGCCCGGCGACCGGGCCGACGGGCTGCTGGCCGCCCCCGACCTCAGGATGGTCGGCGACGAGATCGTGGCCGGGGAGAAGACCAAGCACGTCAGCGGCACGGTCGCGGTGGAGGCGATGAAGGCCGCGCCGGCGGCGGATCCCCAGGCGCGGGCCCGGCAGGAGGCCCTGGTGCGGCAACTGGAGTCGCAGGGCGTGAAGAGCCTGGTGACGGACATGTGGATCGACGAGTCCGGTCGCACGCAGCAGGTCCGCACCCGGGGCGAGGGCACCGCCGGGCCGCTCGACGTCACCGTGAAGTTCGTTTCGTACGACCAGGCGGTGAACATCACGGCGCCCCCGGCCGATCAGCTCGCCGATCTTTCCGAGCTCACGCGGCCCTGAACCCGGGCTGACCTGGGGGAACGCGCGGAGGCGGCCCCGTGGGGGAGGGGCCGGGACGGGCGGATTTGCTTGACGTCGGATCGTTCGCGTACGCTTCCCCAGAAGCCAAAGACCGCTGGTCGTTGCCGTGCCCGCAAGGGAACGGTGGCCGAAGGATCCGCTGCGAGCGGACGTCCTGCGCAGGTGTTCGTGGAAAGCTCCTGAATCTGATTCGGTTGAGCCCTGCCCCGTGCGCTTGCGCCGGGGCGTTTTGTTTGTCCAGCCCCTTCTGAGCGGTCCTCATCACCCGGAAGGAGGCCGACGCTCTATGGCAAGGCCCGACAAGGCTGCTGCGGTAGCCGAGCTTGAGGACCAGTTCCGCAGCTCGAACGCCGTTGTGCTGACCGAGTACCGGGGTCTCACCGTCGCGCAGCTCAAGACGCTGCGTCGTTCGCTCGGTGAGAACGCCCAGTACGCCGTGGTGAAGAACACGCTGACCAAGATTGCGGCCAACAACGCCGGGATCACCTCGCTCGACGACCAGTTCACCGGTCCGACGGGCGCCGCCTTCATCACCGGTGACCCGGTGGAGTCGGCGAAGGGTCTTCGTGACTTCGCCAAGGAGAACCCGAACCTCATCATCAAGGGCGGTGTCCTTGACGGTAAGGCGCTGACCGCCGATGAGATCAAGAAGCTCGCGGACCTCGAGTCCCGCGAGGTTCTGCTCAGCAAGCTGGCCGGCGCGTTCAAGGGCAAGCAGTCCCAGGCTGCCTCGCTCTTCCAGGCGCTGCCGTCGAAGTTCGTCCGCACCGCGGAAGCGCTTCGCGTCAAGCTCGCCGAGCAGGGCGGTGCCGAGTAATTCGGCTCGCGCACTGATCTACGCCGCCTAGTGCGTGGGTCGTAGCGGGCCGTTACGCCCGCCTCTCTATACATCCGGCACCTGCCGAATTAGTGGAAGGATCGCCCATCATGGCGAAGCTCTCTCAGGACGACCTCCTCGCCCAGTTCGAGGAGATGACCCTCATCGAGCTCTCCGAGTTCGTGAAGGCCTTCGAGGAGAAGTTCGACGTCACCGCCGCCGCGGCCGTCGCCGTTGCCGGTCCGGCCGGTCCGGGCGCCGTTGCCGAGGCCGAGGAGGAGAAGGACGAGTTCGACGTCATCCTCACCGGTGCGGGCGACAAGAAGATCCAGGTCATCAAGGTCGTGCGCGAGCTGACCTCCCTGGGTCTGAAGGAGGCCAAGGACCTCGTCGACGGCACCCCGAAGCCGGTCCTCGAGAAGGTCAACAAGGAGGCCGCTGACAAGGCCGCCGAGGCCCTCAAGGCCGCCGGTGCCGGTGTCGAGGTCAAGTAACACCTCTGAGGCCCTCTGAGGCCTCTTCAAGGGGCGATCACCCGTAAGGGTGGTCGCCCTTTGGCGTATCCGCAGTGCCTGACTTGCCCTGGTCTCGTTGGGGAGTAGGGTGATCATCGTTGCCTCGAAGCAGGGTCCAGAGATGATCCGCTCGGAGCACGGGCCCTTGACGAACGGCCGACGGCGCGCAATTCTCAGACCCGTCGCCGACTCGGACAGCCGGACCGGTTCAATCCGGGATCCGAGGCATGGATCGACTACGAAGAGGGCAGTACTGATACGCGCTCTGTGTACGAGAGTCGCGACGTTGGACACGGATCCGTTCGGACGCCGTGTGGGTTGGAACGACGTGGGGAAGGCCTGTTGCCGGTTTCCGGAAACCTGGTCTGGACATCAGTGAGCCAAGTGGCTACACTGACCCTTTGCGCTGCCTGTTAGCTGCCCCCTGCCCGTCGCCAGGGGCATGCCCACGCTCGAGCACACCTGACTGATCGTCTCTGACCTGGTCTTTTGCCCGGATCGGAAACGCCTGTCGTCTGTGCCGACTGGGACCGGTACGCGCGTAGTGAGTCCGAGCCCTCGGAAGGACCCCCTCTTGGCCGCCTCGCGCAACGCCTCGACCAATACGAACAACGGTGCCAGCACCGCCCCGCTGCGCATCTCCTTTGCAAAGATCAAGGAGCCCCTCGAGGTTCCGAACCTCCTGGCGCTGCAGACCGAGAGCTTTGACTGGCTGCTCGGCAACGCCGCCTGGAAGTCTCGCGTCGAGTCGGCGCTCGAGAGTGGACAGGACGTCCCCACCAAGTCCGGTCTGGAGGAGATCTTCGAGGAGATCTCGCCGATCGAGGACTTCTCCGGGTCGATGTCGCTGACGTTCCGCGACCACCGGTTCGAGCCGGCGAAGAACTCCGTCGACGAGTGCAAGGAGCGCGACTTCACGTACGCGGCGCCGCTCTTCGTCACGGCCGAGTTCACGAACAACGAGACCGGTGAGATCAAGTCTCAGACGGTCTTCATGGGCGACTTCCCGCTCATGACCAACAAGGGCACCTTCGTCATCAACGGCACCGAGCGCGTCGTCGTGTCGCAGCTCGTCCGTTCCCCGGGTGTCTACTTCGACTCCTCCATCGACAAGACGTCCGACAAGGACATCTTCTCCGCCAAGATCATCCCCTCCCGGGGTGCCTGGCTGGAGATGGAGGTCGACAAGCGCGACATGGTCGGTGTCCGCATCGACCGCAAGCGCAAGCAGTCCGTCACCGTCCTCCTGAAGGCTCTCGGCTGGACCACCGAGCAGATCCTCGAGGAGTTCGGCGAGTACGAGTCCATGCGCGCCACCCTGGAGAAGGACCACACCCAGGGCCAGGACGACGCGCTGCTCGACATCTACCGCAAGCTGCGCCCGGGCGAACCGCCGACCCGCGAGGCCGCTCAGACGCTGCTCGAGAACCTCTACTTCAACCCGAAGCGCTACGACCTCGCGAAGGTCGGCCGCTACAAGGTGAACAAGAAGCTCGGCGCCGACGAGCCGCTCGACGCCGGTGTGCTCACCACCGACGACGTCATCGCGACGATCAAGTACCTCGTGAAGCTCCACGCGGGCGAGACCGAGACCATCGGTGAGTCGGGTCGTTCGATCGTCGTCGAGACCGACGACATCGACCACTTCGGCAACCGTCGTCTGCGCAACGTCGGCGAGCTCATCCAGAACCAGGTCCGTACGGGTCTCGCCCGTATGGAGCGCGTCGTGCGCGAGCGCATGACCACCCAGGACGTCGAGGCGATCACGCCGCAGACCCTGATCAACATCCGGCCGGTCGTCGCCTCCATCAAGGAGTTCTTCGGCACCAGCCAGCTGTCGCAGTTCATGGACCAGAACAACCCGCTGTCGGGTCTGACGCACAAGCGTCGTCTCTCGGCGCTGGGTCCCGGCGGTCTCTCCCGTGAGCGGGCCGGCTTCGAGGTCCGTGACGTGCACCCGTCGCACTACGGCCGCATGTGCCCGATCGAGACCCCCGAAGGCCCGAACATCGGTCTGATCGGCTCGCTCGCGTCCTACGGTCGCGTCAACGCGTTCGGTTTCATCGAGACCCCGTACCGCAAGGTCGTCGACGGCCAGGTCACCGACGAGGTCGACTACGTCACCGCCGACGAGGAAGACCGCTTCGTCATCGCCCAGGCGAACGCCCGCCTCGACGACGACCTGCGCTTCACCGAGGGTCGCGTCCTGGTCCGCAAGCGTGGCGGCGAGGTCGACTACGTCGAGCCGTCCGACGTGGACTACATGGACGTCTCGCCGCGCCAGATGGTGTCCGTCGCCACCGCGATGATCCCCTTCCTCGAGCACGACGACGCCAACCGCGCCCTCATGGGCGCGAACATGATGCGCCAGGCCGTTCCGCTCATCAAGGCGGAGGCCCCGCTCGTCGGCACCGGCATGGAGTACCGCTGCGCGGTCGACGCCGGCGACTCGATCAAGGCGGAGAAGAACGGTGTCGTCCAGGAGGTCTCGGCCGACTACATCACCGTCGCCAACGACGACGGCACGTACACCACGTACCGCGTCGCCAAGTTCTCCCGCTCGAACCAGGGCACCTCGGTCAACCAGAAGGTCATCGTCAACGAGGGTGACCGGATCATCGAGGCCCAGGTCCTCGCCGACGGTCCGGCGACCGAAGAGGGCGAGATGGCCCTCGGCAAGAACCTGCTCGTCGCGTTCATGCCGTGGGAGGGTCACAACTACGAGGACGCGATCATCCTGTCGCAGCGCCTCGTGCAGGACGACGTTCTCTCCTCGATCCACATCGAGGAGCACGAGGTCGACGCCCGTGACACCAAGCTCGGCCCCGAGGAGATCACCCGGGACATCCCGAACGTCTCCGAGGAGGTCCTCGCGGACCTCGACGAGCGCGGCATCATCCGCATCGGCGCCGACGTCGTCGCCGGCGACATCCTCGTCGGCAAGGTCACGCCCAAGGGTGAGACCGAGCTGACCCCCGAGGAGCGCCTGCTCCGCGCGATCTTCGGTGAGAAGGCCCGCGAGGTACGTGACACCTCGCTCAAGGTGCCCCACGGTGAGATCGGCAAGGTCATCGGTGTCCGCGTCTTCGACCGCGAGGAGGGCGACGAGCTTCCTCCGGGCGTGAACCAGCTGGTCCGCGTCTACGTCGCCCAGAAGCGCAAGATCACCGACGGTGACAAGCTCGCCGGCCGTCACGGCAACAAGGGTGTCATCTCCAAGATCCTCCCGATCGAGGACATGCCCTTCCTGGAAGACGGCACCCCGGTCGACATCATCCTCAACCCGCTGGGTGTCCCGTCCCGAATGAACCCGGGACAGGTCCTGGAGATCCACCTCGGCTGGCTCGCCAGCCGCGGCTGGGACGTCTCCGGCCTCGCGGACGAGTGGGCGCAGCGCCTCCAGGCGATCGGCGCGGACCAGGTCGCCCCCGGCACCAACGTCGCGACCCCGGTCTTCGACGGTGCCCGCGAGGACGAGCTGGCCGGCCTGCTCCAGCACACCATCCCGAACCGCGACGGCGAGCGCATGGTGCTCCCGACCGGTAAGGCGCGCCTGTTCGACGGCCGCTCCGGCGAGCCGTTCCCGGACCCGATCTCGGTCGGGTACATGTACATCCTCAAGCTGCACCACCTGGTCGACGACAAGCTCCACGCCCGTTCGACCGGTCCGTACTCGATGATCACGCAGCAGCCGCTGGGTGGTAAGGCGCAGTTCGGTGGTCAGCGCTTCGGTGAGATGGAGGTGTGGGCGCTTGAGGCTTATGGCGCCGCGTACGCGCTCCAGGAACTCCTGACGATCAAGTCCGACGACGTGACCGGCCGCGTGAAGGTCTACGAGGCCATCGTCAAGGGCGAGAACATTCCCGAGCCGGGCATTCCCGAGTCCTTCAAGGTGCTCATCAAGGAAATGCAGTCGCTCTGCCTCAACGTGGAGGTGCTGTCCTCGGACGGCATGTCCATCGAGATGCGCGACACCGACGAGGACGTCTTCCGCGCGGCGGAGGAGCTCGGTATCGACCTGTCCCGGCGCGAGCCGAGCAGCGTCGAAGAGGTCTGACGGGCCTGGCCGGGGGATCCGAGTGATCCCCCGGCCGCCCCGGGACCGTTCAGACCATGATTGAGACTCGACCCCGAAAGAGGGATTGACGCACAGTGCTCGACGTCAACTTCTTCGACGAGCTGCGGATCGGCCTTGCCACCGCGGACGACATCCGAACCTGGTCGCACGGCGAGGTCAAGAAGCCGGAGACCATCAACTACCGCACCCTCAAGCCCGAGAAGGACGGACTCTTCTGCGAGAAGATCTTCGGTCCGACCCGGGACTGGGAGTGCTACTGCGGCAAGTACAAGCGTGTCCGCTTCAAGGGCATCATCTGTGAGCGTTGTGGCGTCGAGGTCACGCGCGCCAAGGTGCGCCGTGAGCGGATGGGCCACATCGAGCTCGCCGCTCCCGTCACCCACATCTGGTACTTCAAGGGCGTTCCGTCGCGTCTTGGCTACCTGCTCGACCTCGCGCCGAAGGACCTCGAGAAGGTCATCTACTTCGCCGCGTACATGATCACGTTCGTCGACGACGAGCGCCGTACCCGCGACCTGCCGTCGCTGGAGGCCCACGTCTCCGTCGAGCGCCAGCAGATCGAGAACCGCCGTGACGCGGACCTCGAAGGCCGTGCCAAGAAGCTGGAAAGCGACCTGGCCGAGCTTGAGGCCGAGGGCGCCAAGGCCGACGTGCGCCGCAAGGTGCGCGAGGGTGCCGAGCGCGAGATGAAGCAGCTCCGCGACCGCGCCCAGCGCGAGATCGACCGCCTCGACGAGGTGTGGAACCGCTTCAAGAACCTCAAGGTCCAGGACCTGGAGGGCGACGAGCTCCTCTACCGCGAGCTGCGTGACCGCTTCGGCACGTACTTCGACGGTTCGATGGGTGCCGCGGCGCTGCAGAAGCGCCTGGAGTCCTTCGACCTGGAGGAGGAGGCCGAGCGCCTCCGCGAGATCATCCGCACCGGCAAGGGCCAGAAGAAGACCCGTGCGCTCAAGCGCCTCAAGGTCGTCTCCGCGTTCCTGCAGACCAGCAACAGCCCCAAGGGCATGGTGCTCGACTGCGTGCCGGTCATCCCGCCGGACCTGCGTCCGATGGTGCAGCTGGACGGTGGCCGCTTCGCGACCTCCGACCTGAACGACCTGTACCGCCGCGTGATCAACCGCAACAACCGCCTGAAGCGCCTTCTCGACCTCGGTGCCCCCGAGATCATCGTGAACAACGAGAAGCGCATGCTCCAGGAGGCCGTGGACGCCCTCTTCGACAACGGTCGTCGTGGTCGCCCGGTCACCGGTCCCGGCAACCGTCCCCTGAAGTCCCTCAGCGACATGCTGAAGGGCAAGCAGGGTCGATTCCGTCAGAACCTCCTCGGCAAGCGCGTGGACTACTCCGCGCGTTCCGTGATCGTCGTCGGTCCGCAGCTGAAGCTGCACCAGTGTGGTCTGCCCAAGGCCATGGCGCTGGAGCTCTTCAAGCCGTTCGTGATGAAGCGCCTGGTCGACCTGAACCACGCGCAGAACATCAAGTCGGCGAAGCGCATGGTCGAGCGCGGCCGCACGGTCGTCTACGACGTGCTCGAAGAGGTCATCGCCGAGCACCCGGTGCTGCTGAACCGTGCGCCCACGCTGCACCGTCTCGGCATCCAGGCCTTCGAGCCCCAGCTGGTCGAAGGCAAGGCCATCCAGATCCACCCGCTCGTCTGCACCGCGTTCAACGCGGACTTCGACGGTGACCAGATGGCCGTGCACCTGCCGCTCTCCGCGGAGGCGCAGGCCGAGGCCCGCATCCTGATGCTGTCCTCGAACAACATCCTCAAGCCGGCCGACGGCCGTCCGGTCACGATGCCGACCCAGGACATGGTCCTCGGTCTGTTCTTCCTGACCACCGACGGTGAGCTCCGTGACGTCAAGGGCGAGGGCCGCGCGTTCGGCTCCACCGCCGAGGCGATCATGGCGTTCGACGCCGGCGAGCTGGCGCTCCAGTCGTCCGTCGACATCCGCTTCCCGGTGGGCACCATCCCGCCGCGCGGCTGGGTGGCGCCGGTCGCCGAGGAGGGCGAGCAGGAGTTCCAGCCGGGCGACAGCTTCCGTCTGAAGACCACCCTGGGTCGCGCGCTCTTCAACGAGCTGCTGCCCGAGGACTACCCGTTCGTCGACTACTCGGTGGGCAAGAAGCAGCTCTCCGAGATCGTCAACGACCTGGCGGAGCGCTACCCCAAGGTGATCGTGGCGGCGACGCTCGACAACCTGAAGGCGGCCGGCTTCCACTGGGCGACCCGTTCGGGCGTCACCGTGGCCATCTCCGACGTCGTCGTGCCCGAGGCCAAGAAGGCCATCGTCGCGGGCTACGAGGCGCAGGACGAGAAGGTCCAGAAGCAGTACGAGCGCGGTCTGATCACCAAGGACGAGCGCACGCAGGAGCTCATCGCGATCTGGACCAAGGCGACCAACGAGGTCGCCGAGGCGATGAACGCGAACTTCCCCAAGACGAACCCCATCTTCATGATGGTTGACTCGGGTGCCCGAGGAAACATGATGCAGATGCGACAGATCGCCGGTATGCGTGGTCTGGTGTCGAACGCGAAGAACGAGACCATCCCGCGTCCGATCAAGGCGTCCTTCCGTGAGGGCCTCACCGTTCTGGAGTACTTCATCTCCACGCACGGTGCCCGTAAGGGTCTGGCGGACACCGCCCTGCGTACCGCCGACTCGGGTTACCTCACCCGTCGTCTGGTGGACGTCTCGCAGGACGTCATCATCCGCGAGGAGGACTGCGGCACCGAGCGCGGCCTCAAGCTCAAGATCGGTGTCAAGGACGAGGCGGGTGTCCTGCGCAAGGCGGACGACGTCGAGACCTCCGTGTACGCCCGCATGCTGGCCGAGGACGTCGTCATCGACGGCAAGGTCATCGCGCCGGCCAACGTGGACCTCGGTGACGTGCTCATCGACGCCCTCATCGCGAACGGCGTCGAAGAGGTCAAGACCCGCTCGGTCCTGACCTGTGAGTCCGCCGTCGGCACCTGTGCCTTCTGCTACGGCCGCTCGCTGGCCACCGGCAAGCTGGTCGACATCGGTGAGGCGGTCGGCATCATCGCCGCCCAGTCCATCGGTGAGCCCGGTACCCAGCTGACGATGCGTACCTTCCACACCGGTGGTGTGGCCGGTGACGACATCACGCAGGGTCTGCCGCGTGTCGTCGAGCTCTTCGAGGCCCGTACCCCGAAGGGTGTCGCCCCGATCTCCGAGGCCGCCGGTCGCGTGCGGATCGAGGAGACCGAGAAGACGAAGAAGATCGTCATCACGCCCGACGACGGCAGCGAGGAGACGGCGTTCCCGATCTCCAAGCGCGCCAAGGTCATCGTGCACGAGGGCGACCACGTCGAGGTGGGCCAGAAGCTCACCATGGGTGCCACCAACCCGCACGACGTGCTGCGCATCCTCGGCCAGCGCGCCGTCCAGGTCCACCTGGTCGGCGAAGTCCAGAAGGTCTACAACTCGCAGGGCGTGTCGATCCACGACAAGCACATCGAGATCATCATCCGGCAGATGCTGCGCCGCGTGACGATCATCGAGTCCGGCGACGCGGAGCTCCTGCCGGGCGAGCTCGTCGAGCGCTCGAAGTTCGAGACCGAGAACCGTCGTGTGGTCACCGAGGGCGGTCACCCCGCCTCCGGTCGTCCGCAGCTGATGGGTATCACCAAGGCCTCGCTGGCGACGGAATCCTGGCTGTCGGCCGCCTCCTTCCAGGAGACGACCCGAGTCCTGACGGACGCGGCGATCAACGCCAAGTCCGACAGCCTCATCGGCCTCAAGGAGAACGTCATCATCGGTAAGCTCATCCCGGCCGGTACGGGTCTGTCCCGCTACCGCAACATCCGGGTCGAGCCCACCGAAGAGGCCAAGGCCGCGATGTACTCGGCCGTCGGCTACGACGACATCGACTACTCGCCCTTCGGCACCGGGTCCGGCCAGGCCGTCCCGCTGGAGGACTACGACTACGGCCCGTACAACGGCTGAGGTCTGAGCAGTAGGTAGAGAACCGCAGGGCGGTCACCCGAGAGGGTGACCGCCCTGCGGCGTTGGGTACGGGGTGTGCGGGCCGGGGTGGGCGGGCCGTACGGGGTGTGTACGGCTCCCGGGGTGGGTCAGCGGGTGTGCCCGCCGCCCTGCCGGGGTTGCTGCGGCTGCTGGGGGAGGGCGGGGGCCGGCTGTCGGCCGGGGACCCGCGGCGGTGTGCCCGGGGCGCGGGGCGTGGCCG
This sequence comes from Streptomyces sp. NPDC048606, assembly GCF_040650855.1. Lineage (NCBI taxonomy): Bacteria > Bacillati > Actinomycetota > Actinomycetes > Kitasatosporales > Streptomycetaceae > Streptomyces > Streptomyces sp. NPDC048606. The sequence goes on from NZ_JBEZIB010000030.1 coordinate 43,989, forward strand.
GGGGCGCTCCGCCGCCGCGCAGCCGGGCGGCCTCGGCGACCGTGACCGCCCCGATGGGCCCGGTGGCGGGCGCGGTGGCGGGCGCCGCGGTGGGTGCGGCGGGGGGCGCCGCGGTGGGTGCGGCGGTCGTGGGTGCGGCGGGTGTGGCGGGTGCGGCGGCCGTGGGGCCGTTCGTGGCCGCCGCGGGGGCGTTCGCGCGCGCGGCGTCGGCCGCCGCCGCGAACTCGGCGCGGTCCAGGAAGGGGCCGGGGGTCACCTTCCAGGGGGTGACGTTCGGGTCCACCTCCTGGCGGACCACCCGTTCCATGAGGGTGGCCATCTCGACGGGCCCGATGCCTCCGGGCACGGGGGTGATGTTCTGCGGGATCCCGGCGGCCTCGGGGCGGATGTCGCCCCGTACGCTGCCGTCCGCCTGCGGGACGAAGCCGGAGTCGATCACGACCCGGTGGTGGGGGCGGATGTGGTCGGGGCCCAGGATGCCGGGGTTGCCCGTCACGGAGATGACGATGTCGGCGTCGCGGACGTGGCGCAGGTCGTCGCCCTGGTCCAGGGTGATCGGGTCGTGGCCGTTCTCCCTGAGGAGTCCGACGACGCCCTGTCCGACGAAGCCGTTGCTGCCGACCACGGCGATGGTGGGCATGTCCCGGGCGAAGGGCTCGGCGACCCGGTAGATGCCCTCGGCGGTGGCGCAGGCCGCGTAGGGGGAGCGCCCCTTGAGGAGGGCGTCGATGTCCTTCGCGGGGTCCAGGTGCGCGACGACCGGCATGAGGTGCGGCGGCGGCGGGAACTGGATGATGATCGAGCGGGTGCTCGGGTCCGCGTTGTGGCTCTCCAGGACCCGTTGGAAGCCGGCGCGGTCGATGCCGGGCGGCAGGATCACGTGGTCGGCCTGGAAGCCGAGGTGCTCGAAGGCCTTCACCTTCTGCTCGGCCGACACCCGGGAGGCCTCCAGGCGGATCCGCCAGTCCGGCGGGTCGGTCGGGGCCGGGCTGAACCGGATGATCGCGACCTTCTGTTCGCGGGGCTGGACGACCTCCCGGTAGTGCGCGTACAGCTCGCGGGCCTGGCGCAGTACGTCGCGGCCCGAAACCGGTTCCGTCACGTCAGGGGGTCCAGTCCGGCCAGGACCTCGGCGACGGGCGCCAGCGGGCGTCCGCCGAAGAGCCGGGTCACCTCGTCCGCGGTCAGCTCACGGTCGCCCTCGTAGCCGTCGGCGTAGCCGTTCGCGGTCACCGCGAGGGAGACGGCGGTGAAGGTCTCGGGGCCGGGGACGTAGTGGTAGGAGAAGTCGCCGAAGTGCGCGATCCACAGGACGGCGCTGAGCTGTGGGCTGAGCTTCTCGCGGAGCAGGGGCAGGACGGCGTTGGCGACGGCCGAGAAGTCGTACGTGATCCCGCGGTCGTCCGGGTTGTCGGCCAGTTCCGACACGACGGCCACGGCATGGCCGGTGGCCGGGTCGTACGCCGCGCGCAGCAGGGCGTGGGCCTCGCCGGCGAGGGGGTGTCGCCACCGGAACAGCTGGGTGATCTGTGGAAGTTCCATGGGTCTCTCCGGTTCGGGTGGTCGCGTCACTCGGGACGTGCGGTCAGAACTCGTCGACCACCGGTGCGGGCTTCGCCCGGTGGGCTCCCACCTTGCACCCGGCGAACGGGCCCGTCGGGCTGCGCAGTTCGCCCAGCACGGCGCCCAGGTGGTCGCGGTGCCACAGGGCCGGCCCGCTCGGCCCGGCCGCGGGGTCGGTCAGCTCCTGCCACGCCAGCCACAGGCCGTGCAGCCGGGCGACCGCTTCCAGGTGCTCCCACCAGCGCGGGCACCAGGGCGAGGAGGAGCCGACCTCGCGGCCGTAGACGGGCAGCAGCAGGGCGTGCACCCAGGTGACGAGGAGCCGCAGCTCCTCGTCGTACTCCGCTCCGTCGAGGTAGAGGATGAACAGCGGCGGCGCGCCCTCCTCGGCGGGGACCGCCTCGGCGGGCATCTCCATCGGCGCGGTCATCGCAGGGCCTCCCGCGCGGCGCGGGCCGTGATGGCCTGGACCTCGGCCTGTGCGGCCGCCTGGATGCGGTCGGCGCCGGGCTCCTTGTACCAGGGCCGCAGCCGGATCAGGGCCGGCCGGACACCGGTGGCCATCAGCAGCGCGGTGCCCTTGGGCAGGGCCCGGATCCGGTCCGCGGGCAGGATCCGCTCCAGCCGGTACGAGGTCGAGCGGCTGCGGCCGTCCTTGCTGCGGGAGGTGCTGACCGTGCTCACGTCCTGCTCGCCGACCAGCTTGGAGATCTTCTCCACGAAGTCGGCGTCGTCGAGACCGGCACCCAGCAGCTTGATCGTCGCCGCGCCCCAGAGGGCGTCCATGCCGGCCTCGCCCCACACGCGCGAGCCCTGCCGGTAGCTCTGGAGCAGCGTCACGATGTTGATGCCGCGCGAACCGAGGTGCGAGTACAGGTCGGGCAGGTCGGAGATCCGGCAGACGTTCGCCGCCTCGTCGAGGACCGCCGTCATCGGCGGGTCGAGGCGCCCGCCCATGCGCTCGGCCGCCCGGACGCCGGCCCGCAGGACGGAGTCGGCGAGCGCCGCGATCACCCCGGCGGCCGAGCCGCCGCCGTCCTTCGACAGCAGGTACAGGGTGTCGGTGCCCAGGACGTGGTGGTCGGGCCGGAACTCGGGGCGCACCGGGTCCGGGCTCACCCAGGCCACGATGCGGGGGTCGAGGAGGCAGGCCACGGACTGGCGGGCCGTCTCGTAGATGCCGTCACGGGTCTCGACGGCGCCCTGGATGGTGCCGCGCAGCTGTTCGGCGAGGGCGGTCATCCCGGCGTCGCGCAACAGGTCGATCGGGGCGCGGTCGGCGGGGTCGGCGAGCCAGCCGAGGACCTCCTCGACGCCCTTGCCGCCCTTGCTCGCGGCGTGGAACAGCGCGGTGAGGGTGTTCTGGGCGGCGGAGATCCAGAAGTCCCGCTTGGAGGCGTCGTCGTTGACGGCGCTCATGAAGTGCCCGGCCAGCCGGCGGGCCCCCTCGATGTCGCGGGCGTCGGCGAGCATGTCCCACCACAGGGCGCGGGGGGTGTGCGCGATGCCCTGCGGGTCGAACGTCCAGACCTGGCCGACGCGTTCGCGTTCGGCGCGGGTGACGGCGTACACGTCCGACTTGTTGGAGGTCAGCAGGACGCAGCCGCGGGCGCGCAGGACCCGGGGGACGGCGATGCCGGTGGACTTGCCGGCGCGGGGGGCCATCAGGTCCAGTTCCACGTCCTCGTAACTGGAGCGCAGTTCGGGGCCGTTGGGCTCCAGGTTGCCCAGCAGGTTGCCCCGGTCGTCGGGGCTGAGCTTGCCGTCGGTGAGCTTCTTCAGGCTCGGGCGCAGTTCCAGCGCGCGGGCGGCGGCGCCCTTGGGGAGCATCGACCGCAGCTCGCGGCGACCGGCCAGCCCCTCCGAACCACCGAACGCCCTGCGCACCAGCAGCACCAGGGCCACGACCAGCCCCAGCAGCATCCCGAACGTCACCGCGATCCCGGCGCCCGCCACCGCGGGGGAGGCCCCCGGCCAGAGCGGCCCCGGCCCCTCCCGCACCAGCGTCGCGAGGGTGCTCAGCGCGAACGGGGGCGGGTTCCAGCCCGCGCCCGACACCGCCGCGCCCAGCGTGCCGCCCAACCAGGCCGACAGGAAGCCGACGAAGACGGCGGCGGCCACGGCCACGACCAGCCAGGGCAGCAGGTCCTCGGCGGAACCCCCGCCCTTCTTGCGGGGCGTGCGCCCCGTCACCGACCGCGCCATCAGCTGCCCTCCCCGGACTTCGACAGCGCGACCCTGTCCGACTCGGTCCACCGGTTGTTCGTGTTGTGCAGGGCCTTCTCGGTCTCCGTGATGGCCACCTTGATCGGGATGCCCGGCCGGCCACCCACCTTGATCAGGAACCGGCCCCGGCCGGGCGGCTCGGCGTTCGCCGTCGGGTTGGCCCACCCGGGCGGCGAGGACCAGGACGACACCAGGTCGATCTCCCGCTCCGACATGCCGATGACCTTGCCGAGCTCCTCCATCTCGGTACGCGGCAACCCCGCGCACACCACCATCCCCGCACGCTCGACGAAGCCGCGGGCCTTGGCCCGGTCCGCCTCGCTGCCCAGCGCCTCGGCGTCCTTCAGGGTGTGGGTGATCTTGGCGTCGCCCAGGCCCAGCGAACGGTTCAGACGGGTCAGGGCGTCGATGCGCTCCACGATGCCGGACGCCGCGCGCAGCGGACGCCACAGCTCGTCCAGGACGGTGAAGAACCAGCGCTGCGGGGCCAGGCCCGCGTCGGCGAGCGCGTGCGCGGCGGCGACCGTGCCGAGCCCGTCCGACCAGGCCGCGAGCATCGCCGCCGCCGTCAGCTGGGTGTCCGCCTCACCGATGCGGGAGATGTCCACGCACACGGCCGGCGCGTTCGGGTTGATCCGCGTGGAGGTCTCCGTGGCGAACGTGTCGCCCAGCGGGCCGTCCAGGATGCCGATCAGCGAACGGTGCAGGGGGTCGACGGCCTCCTGGTACCGCTCCTGGTTCCCGCGGTCCAGGGTGACCGCGCGGACCCGGTCCGGACCCTCGTCGAGGACCCGCAGGAGGTCGGGCAGCAACGGCGGCTTGCCCGGCGCGGCCCGCTCCTTGAGGTGGTGCAGGCACGCCGACAGCACCGACTGCTCGTGGTCGTCCATCGGACGCCCGCGCATGATGGTGATCAGCGCCGCCACCATGTTGAGGACACGACCGTGCGCCTCCGCCTGGAGCACCCGACCGGCCTCCCCGCCGATGCGCTCCGCCGCCTCGCCCATCGCCCCCGGGTCCAGGACGTTGATGCCGCCGACCCCGCGCCCGATGGAGATCACCTGGCCGCCGAGGGCCCGTACGGTGTCCGCGTAGTCAGGCTTCAGGTCGCCGAGGACCAGCGGCACCACACCGGTCGCCGTCATCCCGATCAGCATCCGGTTGACCAGCGTCGACTTGCCCAGACCCGGCATGCCGAGCATGAACAGCGACGGGTTCGAGATGTACCGCGCCCGGGTGAACCACGAGATCGGATCTCCGCACACCGTCGCACCCGTGTGCAGGTGCTGACCCAGCGGCACGCCCGTCATCGGCGCGCCCGACCCCGCCGCGAACGGCCACAGACCGCACGCCTGCACGGTCGTGGCACGCCACATCGACGGCGGGTCCATGTTCGCGACCTGCCCGCCGCCCGGCCCGGCCCAGCCACGCGACGGCGCCACGGGTATCCGCGGCGCCCGGGGTGCCTGCGGCTGCTTCTTGCTCACAGGGTCTCCCTGAGCTGGTACGGGATGAGGGTGTGCTCCCACGGCAGGAGGCCGACGGGCAGGGTGCAGGTGAACGCCGCCGCCTGCATGCGGTCGGCGGGACGCATCAGGATCCGGGAGGAGGCCTGGAGGTTGCGCACGGTGATCGACGCGTCCGCGAGCTGCTCCTCGTCGGCGACGGTGACCGTGACCATCATCGAGAACTCGACGAGGCCGGCGCCCGAGGCCTCCTCGGCGGCCGTCTGCTCCGCCGCCCGCATCTCCGACGCGGCACGGGCCTGGACCAGGCCGCGCTGCGAGCCGGCCATGAAGTGCGCGGAACGGCGGTCCGCCTCCACGATCCGCGCGGACGTCGCCGGGTCGATGGGCCGGTAGACGAGGCTGACGCGCTTGCGGCGGGTGCCCTGCGCCGGCTCCAGCAGACCGCGCAACACGCTGGAACGCACGGTGCCGCGCGGGGCCAGCGTCAGCATCCACGTCCGCGAGACGCCGGAGTCGTGCTTGTAGCCGTCCACCGTCTCCACGGCGGCGGCCGGACCCGCGTCGTGCCACTGCAGGCCGGTGACGCCGTGCTCGGCGCGCACGTTGAGGACGTCCGGGGCGATCGCCGGGTCGTAGGCGACCCGCACGATCTCCGAGATCTGCTCCGCCGACATCGGGGACGCGGAACCGCCACCGGCGGCGACCAGGCCCGACAGCAGCGACGGCAGGCGCATCGACAGGTCGGTGATCACGTCCTCGGTCTTGCGGCGCGGACCGGGCACCGCCCCGTAGGTGAGGGCGATGTACGTGTGCATCTCGGAGGAGGCGGACGGGTAGCGGGCCACGACCTCCTCCATCACCGCGCGCGCCGCCGGCGGGGCGTCGGGCACGATGCGCGGCAGCACCTCGGCCGCGAGCCGGGTACCGGTGTCGGGGGCCGTCTCCACGACGACCTGCGCGCCACGCAGACCGGGCTCGTGCGACAGCCGGGCCAGCCAGTCGCCCCAGGACGCCACCCAGATGTCGACCTGCTGCGGGTCGACGAGGGAGCCGCCGTCCGGCTCACAGGCCAAGACGATGGTGAACAGGTTGCGGCCCGGGTGGTGCAGGACGCCGAACGAACGCCCGTACGCGTCGTTGCCCTCCAGCATCTTCACGCGGGCGAGCATCCCGGGCGGGGAGAAGTGCCCGCCGGGGCGCCGGGAGAGCGGGCCGGAGACGTACGAGGTCGAACCGTTGGCCTTGCGCTTCATCCAGCCGATCCGCACGGCCACCATCTGGTAGACGTTGCGGCCGTCGGCGGTGCGCAGGGCGAGCGGCCCGACGACCAGCGCGAGCGGTATCAGGACCCCGATGGCCGCGGCGAGCGAGATCAGCGAGGCGAGCAGCACGACCACGAGCCCGCCGAACGCGATGACGGTCCCGAGCAGGCCGAGCGGCCCGAGGCCGGGCCTGCGGGGGCGCCGCCAGTTGCCGTAGGTAGGCCGCGCCATGGATTCGGTGGCCATGGGATTCCTTTCGGGTTTGGTTCGGGCTCAGCGGGTCCGGCCGGGGGCCGGGGGATTCTGGCGCGGGACCTGGGGGGCGGTGGTCCGGGTGGAGGGCGTCGCCGGAGCGGCACCCGTACGCGAGGACCGCAGCCGCCCGGCGGCGGCGACGCTGACGCTGACGCGGGTGTCGCCCTGCTGGAAGGCGGGGGCCTGAGCCTGGGCCGGGCCCTGGCCCTGCCCCTGTCCCTGGGCGGGGACGCCGGCCTTCGTCGCCGCCTGCGGGAAGGTCCCCCGGTCGGTGGTGATGAGCCCGGTGGCGAGCCCCCGCTCGGCGAGCTTCTCGGCGTTCTCCCGGCCGATGGAGTAGCCGCGGGCGGCGTCTCCCTGGGCGTAGAGGCCCTTGATCATCGCCTCCGGGGCCATGCGGCCGCCGTAGTGGTCCGGGTCGCGGCCGGCCTCGTAGTTGACGCGACCGCGCTGCCAGCGCTCGGCGTTCTGGGCCAGGCACTGTTCGAGGGGGACCTCGACGGAGAGGATGACGCGCTGCTCGTAGCCGCCCTTGCCGAGTTGATCCAGCAGGACGGCGTTCTTGTCCAGGTTCTTGAGGGTGGCGTCGTAGAGCAGGTTGTACCCCTCACGCCGGGCCCACCGCTCGAAGGTGTCCTGGAGACGCGAAGACTCCTCGTGGATGAGCGAGGCCATCTCCGAGGGGGCCAGCTCGCGTCCGTGGGGCAGCGCCGTGAGCTCGGGGCCGAGCCGGGGGAGTCCGCCGTGCTTGAAGATCGCGACCTTGAACTCGTCGGGATCCAGGGGGACGTAGTGGTCCAGGTTCACCCCGTGCGCGGCGGCGAGCGAACGCCCGAGTTCGGAGTCCTGCCCCTGCCACGTCTCCAGGTTGCTCTGGGCCGATCCCTTCCCGGCGCCGGGCGCACCCGCCGTCAGCAGGACGGCACGGCCGCCACGGGGGCGGTCACCGTACTTCGCCTTGAAGTCGTCCAGCACCGCCCGGTGCAACTGCTGCCGCTCGCGGGTCCATCCGATGCCGTCGTTGTGCAGGCGGACGGTGGCGTGGGGGCTGTCGGGAGCCAGGTCACCGCCGGTCCGCATGCGGTTCTGGAGCACCCGGTACAGGTCCTGGTACACCTCGCTCATACGGCACGCTGCCGGTAGCGACGGGTGATCTCCTCGTAGTCGTCATAGGTGATGTCCCCGAGGGTGACCGAGCCATAGACGACGTGGAGGGTGTTGTCCTGGTACGAGGGTTCGTTGTCGTCCGGGTCGAACGCGTCCTCTTCGAACTCCCAGGCGGCGACGGTCGCGATCATTTCCTCGCGGGCGATACCGCCTTTCGCGTAGCGGTCGAGGTAGGCGCGAAGGGAGGGCTTGTCGGTCATCGGCGTTTCCTTACGGCTCAACGGGTGCGGCCGGGGGCCGGCGGGGTCTGGCGGGGGACCTGGGGGGCGGGTCCCTGGGCCGGTGGCGTGGTGGGGGCGGTTCCCGCCCGGGGCGAACGCATGCGGCCGGCGGCGGCGATGCCGATGCGGGTGTCCTCGCGCTGGAAGGCGGGGGACTGCGTCCGGCCCTGGGCGGCCGTGGCCGCCGTCTGCGGGAAGGTGCCCCGGTCGGTGGTGATCAGGCCGGTGGCCAGGCCCGCCTCGGCGAGCTTCTCGGCGTTCTCGCGTCCGATGGAGCGCCCGGAACCGGTGGTGTTCTTGTCGTAGAGGGCCTTGATCATCTGATCGGGGGACATCCGCCCGCCGTAGGGGTCGTCGCCCCGCTCGAACTTCAACCGGCCCTGGTACCAGCGGTCCATGTTCTGGGCGAGCGACTGTTCACGGGTGACCTCGACGGAGAGGATGACGCGCTGGCCGTACTTCTGCTCGCTGAGCCCGTGGAGCAGACCGGCCGCTTCCTTGTGATTGGCGAGGGTGGCGTCGTAGAGCAGGTTGTAGCCGCGCTCCCGCGCCCACTCCTCGCACTGTGTGCGCAGATCCAGGGCCTCCCTGTGGAGGAGCCCGGAGAGCTCGGCGGGGGTGAGCTCCCGGCCGTCCGACAGGGCCATCGCCTCGGGGGCCAGCCTGGGCGCACCGCCGACTTCGAAGAGTCGCTCCTTGAAGTCGTCGGGATTGAGGACGACGTAATCGTCGAGGTCCAGGCCGTGCACGGCTGCCAGTTGGCGGCCGAGGTCCGAGTCCTCCCGCTGCCATCCGGCGAGCTGCCCCTGGGTGAACCCCTTGCCCGCTCCCGGAGCGCCGGCCGTCATCAGGACGGCGCGACCGCCTTGGGGTTTGTGGGCGTTGTCCGCCTTGAAGCGCTCGACGATCTCGCCTTGTACGGCCATGCGCGCACGGTCCCAGTCGGCGTTGCGTCCGAACGCGGCGAGCGTGTCCCCGGGTCCGGGGGAGAGGTCGCCCCCGCGCTTCATCCGCTCCTGGATCTCGGCGTAGAGCCGGAGGTACTCGTCGTTCACTCCCCGTACGCTCCCCGGCGGCGCATGATCTCCTCGTAGTCGTCCTGGGTGATGCGGTGCTGGAGCACGCCACCTCTGAGCACGCTGAACGTGTTGTCCTGGTGGATGGGCTCGATGACCAGCTCGTCCCAGACCTCTTCCTCGAAGTCCCAGGCGGCGACGGTGGCGATCATCTCCTCGCGGGGGACGCCGCCTGCCGCGTAGTGCTTCAGGTAGGCGCGCAGGGAGGGCTTCTCGGTCACGGTGGGTTCCTTTCGAGCGACCTGCTGCCGACGGTGGGGTGGCGCACGCCGAGGCGCGCACCACCCCACCGTCGGTGACTACTGGTTGTGGCCCTTCATACCGTCGTTGTCGTCCAGGGAGCCGGTGACTTCCTTCGCGGCGTTGATGCCTGCCTGGGCGACCACCGCGGCGGCCTGGATCGCGACGCCCGCGGGGCCGGCTGCCGCCGCCGCACCGCCGGCCGCTGCGCCACCCGCGGCGCCGCTGGCACCACCGGCACCGGCACCGCCGGAAGGGGCTCCGGCACCGGCGGACGGGGAGCCCTCGGGGCCCTTGCCGCCACCTCCGCCGCCACCTCCGCCGCCACCGCCGCCCCCGGCTCCGGAGGCGATGCTGACGGCACCGGAGGCGACACTGCTCGCGAAGTTCATCGCGACCGTTCCACCGGAGGTGCCGCCGAGGGCCGCCGTCGCGGGGACGACCAGCTTGAGCATGGCGGGGAGCGCGAAGACGGACAGGATGAGCATGCCCATGCCCGCGATGACGCTGTCGAGGTTCTTGCCGTCCTGGGTCATCGACGTCGCCGAGTAGATGATCAGCGCGGCGGCGGGCTTGTAGAGCAGCCAGGCGATGGTCCAGCCGAGGTGCTTCTTCCACCAGCCGTCGCCCCAGCCCGTCATGGAGGACGCGGCGGCGATGGGCATGGTGCCGATCAGCATGATCAGCACACCCAGCCGGATGTACATCAGGATGATCTGGATGAAGCTCGACAGCATGACGAGGATGCCGAACACGATGATCGTGCCCGGACTCGTCAGGGCGGTGAACCCGACGATCTTCTCGGCGTTCTCGCCCAGGTTGGCCTTCGCGTAGACCTCCTTGGCGTAGGCGTCGGAGGCCGCGTAGAGGGCCTGGGCGACGACCGGCGCCATGGCGCTCACGAGGATGACCTTCCACATCCCCATGAAGGCCTGCTGCATCGACTGGCCCTTGCGCTCGTAGGCCATGCGGAAAGCGGCGAAGAGGACGGACGCGACGGCGACGTAGCCGACGATCCAGCTCGTCTCGGTCATGATGGCGTTGAGGCCGGTGCCCTTTTCGGGGTTGAGGGTGGAGCCGTTGCCCACCTTCAGCCACACGCCGTTGAGGCTTCCGAGCACCTCACCGACAGCTTTGCCGATGGCCTGAGCGAAGGCTCCTACGGCGCCGTCGGCGACTGCGCCGCCGATGTTCTTGACGCCGTCCTTGGCACAATCGATCGGAGAGCCGAGGCAGTCGCCGATGCCGCTGACGATGTCGCCGGGGCTCGGGATGTTAGGAGCCACTGCCGCCTCCCCACAGCACGAAGCCGTCAGGACCGCCCACTTGGGACATGCCCTCGCTGAGCGATCCGGTCAGCGTCGGGCGCAGCTTCCAGTCGCCGTCCTCCCAGACCGTCGACGCGGTCAGGGCGGCGTAGCTGCCGTCAGCGGTCCGGAGTAGAACCATGGTCGTTGCCTGGTCCTTCGAGGCGGTGAGGACCCTGAACCCGAGGTAGCTGCCGTTGCTGCCGGGGGCGCCGGTCTGGTTCTTGTCGTCCACCTTGCCGCGTCGTGCGATGAACTGGTCGCGGCCGGCGCCTCGGGCCAACTGCTTCTCGGCGACCACCTTCCAGTCCGAGCCGCTCATCTTCGAGGAGATGGCGTGCACGGCCATCACCGCACCGAGAGGGGTGCGGGCGAAGCAGGACCACACCGGGCCGTCGACCTTCAGGGGGCCGGCGGTCGGAGACGAGGGCAACAGATTCGTCTGATAGGTCATCCACTTCAGGTCGGCCGGGCCCTGCGTCGGCACGGCCTGGTCCGCGTCGTTCGTGCTGCACCCCGCCGGGCGGCCTTCCGCCGCGCCGGACGGGTTGCCCGACGGCTGTCCGGACGGCGCTCCGGAGGACTTGCCGGACGCCGACGTGGACGGCTGAGGCTGCCCGGTGTCGTTGGTCGTGCCGTCGTCCGTCAGGAGGACGAATCCGCCGATCAGGAACATCGACAGCAGGAACGCGGCCGAGATCAGCCACCCGCGCTGCTGCCAGAACGGCTTGTCCCACTCGCCGCTGTTGCCACGGGATCCTCGGGAAGCCATCGGTCAGCCTCCCGGGTCAGTTGAAGACGAACGACACGAGGGGACCGGCCGTGGCGACCAGGACGCAGCCGCCGAGGACCATGCCGAGGCGGCCCATGTGCTCGGAGCCCTCGCCGCGGCGCATCGATATCGCCATCATGGCGCCGGTGATGAGGACGCCCGCCACGCCGGCGGCGGTGCCGGCCCAGGCCGCGATGCCGAGGACGTCGTTCACCTTGTTGGTGAGCTCCGTCGGTGCCTTCATCTGGGGATTCGGGACGTCGGCCGCGAGGATGACCGCGGCATCGCGAACCTTGCTGAACATGAAAATTCCCCCTGATTAATGTCTACATCGGCCAAATCGCCGAAGATACTGCGGTATTGAGATTCATTTGCCGACGGCATCATGGCAGGGATGGCCGACAAGGTGATCGTATGAGGCCGGCTCGTGACCGGCCTGGGACATATTTCGTCGGTGGTGCGTCGCCTCAGCCGTTCAGCAGGAAAGCGACGACCGGCCCCGCGGTGGCGCCGATGATGCACGCCCCCAGGACCGTGGCCAGCTGGGTGAGGTGTTCGTCCCCGCCGCCCGCGCGCAGGGCGATCGCCATGCGGGATCCGACGATGATCACTCCGAGCACCCCCGCGGCGGTGACCAGCCAGGCCATCCAGCCGAGCACGGTGTTGAGGGGTGCGGTGACGTCGGCCCCGACGGCCAGCGTCCATTCCATTGCGTGGCCCCTCTCTACGGGTCTCACTGACTGTTGATCAGTTTGGACAGCGCGGAAGCCTCCCGGGGCGCCGGACCCGACAGGTCGCCCATGCGCCAGTTCGGCATCCAGGGGACCCGGTGGATCGTGATGACCGAACTGATCACCTTGATGCGTTTGGCCAGCTCAGGGGGCAGACGGCCAGGGGCGTCCGCCACGAGAACCACGGCCTGGAGGGTCACTCCTGATGGCTGCTCATCCCGTCGGATCATATCCAGTACCCGTGACACCGCCTGGAGACCGGAAGCGTGCGTCCGTGCCACGAGAAGGACTTTTCCGGACGCTCCGGCTTCCGTTTCGGGCCACCTGGCGCCGCAGTCGTAACCGCCGAACACCGTGGCCAGCGTGCTTGCCCCCGCGCCTCCGTGGGCGTTCATCCAGCTGAAGGCGGTCGTCCCCGGAGGGGGCCCGGAAACCGGAAGACCCGTGTCCGCAAAGGGTTGTGGAGGTGCGGTGGAGATGTCGACCGGAGCGGAGTCGCCGCCGATCGGTCCCCGGATCCAGATCTCCGGACCACCAGGTGTTTTATCGTTCAAGGCTTCATCTCCCCCCGTGTCGACGCATGTCCGCGGTCTCGCGTAGCGTCCAGCATCGACAACTTAGTGCGAATCTCTGGGGATTGTTTGTGACAGTCTCGTGACCGTGCTGCCGGGAGTTCCCCAGGAGACTCGCACCGGCAACGGCATTGGAACACGACTACGGGGGAGTGATGTCGAAAGAGGGGGGCGGGGGCGCAGCCATGTGGGTGGCGGGCGCCGGAGCGGCGGCCGTCTTGATGCCGTTCATGCTGTTCGTCGGCGTCAGCGGCGGCGGGGCGGACCCGAACATGGACGTCGTCGCGGGCGGCGCGCTCAATCCGAAGAACGTGCCCGCGCAGTACCTGCCGTGGGTGTTGAAGGCGGGCTCGATGTGCCCGCAGATCACCCCACCGGTCATCGCCGCGCAGATCGAGGCCGAGTCCGGCTGGATCAACGGCCGTACCTCGCCCGTCGGCGCGCAGGGCCTGTCCCAGTTCATGCCCGGAACCTGGGCCGGTTGGGGTCGCGACGACGACGGCAACGGCCGAATAAACCCGTTCGACCCCGGCGACGCCATCATGGCCCAGGGCCGCTACGACTGCGCCCTCGCCCGGGACGTCGAGCGGTACAAGGCCCGCGGCATCGCCGCCGGCCCCACCCTCGACCTCACCCTCGCCGCCTACAACGCGGGACCGGGAGCCGTGGAGAAGTACGGCGGCATCCCCCCGTACCGCGAGACCCGGGGCTACGTCGTCGCCATCAAGAACGCCATGGCGAAGTACACGGCCATCGCCTCCGACCCCGGCGGCGGCACCATCCCCGCCGGCCAGCAGATGGCCTTCCCGCTGCGCGGCAGCTTCCCGGTCACCTCGCCCTACGGCATGCGCGTGCACCCGGTGACCGGCGTCCACAAGCTGCACACCGGCATGGACTTCGGCGTCGCGGCCGGCAACCCCGTCCTGGCGGCCAAGGAGGGCACGGTCACCTTCTCGGGCTGGAACGCCGCCTACGGAAACCGCGTCATCATCTCGCACGGCACCATCGGCGGCGCGCAGGTCTCGACCACCTACAACCACATGTCCGCCCTGAACGTCGGGGTGGGACAACAGGTCGGGGTCGGCACGGTGGTCGGGCTCGTCGGCTCGACGGGCTACTCCACCGGCGCCCACCTCCACTTCGAGGTCCAACAGAACGGCAGCTACGTGAACCCCGCACCCTGGATCGGCAGATGAGCGGGACGAGGACGCAGAAGAAGGGGAAGGGCGTCATGCGCAACACGCTCGGCCTGGCACTCGCGACCGTCGCGGGCGCCGCGCTCCTGACGGGGTGCGGCCTGAAGGACCTACGGGACGACAAGGGCGCGGGACCCTCGCCGCTGCCCTCCGTCTCGGAGACCTTCCCGGTCAAGGCCCCGCTGCCGGCCGGGAAGCCGCTCGACGGCCAGGCGAAGGTGCGACCCGTGCCCGCGCCCGACCCCGCCGACCCGAACTCCGTGGCCCGCGCCTGGCTGGAGACGGTCTACAGCCACGACACGGCGTACGACACCGGGCCGCAGGACGCCAACCTGCGCGCCCTCGACCACCTCACGCCGCAGCAGGCCGAGGCCGAGCGCGCCTACCGGCCCGGCGCCGGCAGCGGCGCGGCCTGGGCGGTCTGGGCGGAGCACAAGGCGTGGACCACGGTGGAGATCACCGCCGACGAGGACGACCAGGGCCCGGGTGACACGCCGACGTCCTCCTTCCGTACCTTCTACGTCGACGGCAAGGCCCACGGCCGCGACGGCTGGAACGGCACCGGGCCGCAGCTGACCGCCGTCGTGGAGCTGACCATGACCGCCCCGGGCACGTGGAAGGTCGCCGGAGCCACGGTGACGCCGGCCGCGATCCCGCCCGGTCCCGTCCCGACCACGTCGTCTTCGGCGGCCTCCTCCCCGTCGCCCTCCACCACCAACACACGCTGAGCCGAGCAGAGCCGAGGAACGCATGTCCCTATTCAGTCGACGAGGCCGGAAGTCGGAGCCCGCACCGCAGCCGGCACCGGTCGAGGCGGTCCACGTGGAGGTACGGGTCACGGCGGACGGCTACGCGGAAGTGGCGGGCCGGCCCGTCGTCGCGGGCGTCGGGGAACCGGTGCAGGACGCGGTGCTCGACTACCTCCACCGGCAGGCGCTGTCGAGCGGGGCGCCGGTCACCGCCACGGTGCGGGACGAGCGCATCGCCTCGATCGTGCCGATCCAGGTACTGGCGGACGGCTCCAGCCGGTTCACGGCGGAGCCGGTGCCGCTGCCCGGCGCGGTGCCGGTGGCGCCGGTCGCGCCCGAGGTGGTCGCGCCCGCGCCGGTGGTGCCGGAGGTGGCCGTGCCCGTAGCGGTCGTGCCGCCGGTCGCCGTGGTGCAGGAGCCGCCCGCGGTCCCCGCGCCCGTCCCGGTGCCGCAGGACCGGCCGGTGCCCGCGCCGCCGGCGGAGCCCGTTCCGGCTCCCGTACCCGAGCCGACGCCGCTCCCCGCGCCGGTGCCCGCGCCGGAGTCCGTGGTGGCGCCCGCCCCGGAGCCCACGCCCGTCCCGGTGCCGCAGGCCCAGCCCGAGCCGACGCCCGTGCCCGCGCCGGTCGCGCTCCCCGTGCCCGAGCCCGAGCCGGTCCCCGTGCCCGAGCCGACGCCGGTGACCGTGCCCGCGCCGGTCGCGCTCCCGGAGTTTGAGCCCGAGCCGGTGCCCGCGCCCGTCCCACTCCCGGAGCCGAGCCCCGTTCCCGCGCCGGAGCCGGAGCCGGAGCCGGAGCCGGAGCCGGAGCCCGCGCCCGCGGTGGCGGTGGTGCCTGCCCCCGAGCCCGCGCCCGCGCCGGAGCCCGTCGTGGCGCCCGCGCTCCCCGCCGCGCCCGCCCCCGTACCGGATCCGCCCTCGGAGCCGGCGCCCGTGGCGACGCCCCAGCCCGAGCCGACGCCCGCGCCCGAGCCGACGCCCGAGCCCGAGCCGACGCCCGAGCCCGAGCCGACGCCCGAGCCCGAGCCCACCCCCGCGCCCGTGCAGGTGCCGCCCCCGCCGCCGATGCCGCCCACGGCGCCGCCCGTACCGCCCGCGCCCCCGGCGCCCGCGCACGCGCCCGGGCCCGATCTCATCGAGGGGCCCATCGCGCGGATCAACGACGCCATCCGCCGCGGCTGGATCGAGTGGGCCGCCGGCCACGCCCGGGAGAGCACCGCCACCGCCGCCGAGAGCCTCGGCTGGGAGGACCCCGGCGTGCTGCGGCTGCGCGAGCTCAACGCGTACGTCGCCTACGTCGCCGGCGACGCCCGCCGCTCCTTCCACAGCTCCCTGGAGATCGCCCGGATCCGCTCCGGCCGCCAGGACCCGCTGGCCCTCCAGAGCGTCCACAACGCGGCCGCCGCCTGGGCCAAGGTGAGCGACCCGGTCGAGGCCATCGCCATGGGCCGGGACCTCGTCGCCCTGTGGGTGCTCGCCGCGCCCGCCGGGGCGGACACCGCCCACCTCGACGCCGCCCGTGCCCGGATAGCCCGCATGGAGCAACGGGCCGCCCGCTGACCGTTCCCGTCAGGAGCCGGCGGGCCCGCCCCGCCGGCGCAGGCGCGCCAGCGTCGGGAACGCCAGCAGCGCGAGCAGCGCCAGACCCCCCGCCGCGAGGCCCGGGGCCAGGCCCTTCGGGGTGAAGGAGCACGAGACCCGGTCGGCGCCGGCCGGGACCTCGACGGCCACCAGCCCGTGGAAGGGCTCGATCGGCGCCGAGCACCGCCAGCCCTCGACCGCCGTCATCGCGAAGACGGCGGTACGGGCGCCGCCCGCCGGCAGCGTGGCCTCGATCGTGTGACCGCCGACGTCCACGGACGCGGCGCCCGTCGCCGTCAGCTCCCGCACCCGGGCGTCGAGCGCGGCCCGGTCCAGACAGCCGATCGGACGGTCGCCGGCCGTCGCGCCCTCGGTCCGGGTGTCGACGGCGACCTCGACGCGGCCCGACGCGGGCACCCGCCCCAGCGGCAGGACCCCGCTCATCCGGTCCTCCAGCGGACGCCGCAGCTCACCGGAGCGCAGCGTCCCGTACAGCTCGGGGGAGTACCAGAAGGCCTCGGAGCCGGGCGTGCACCGGGCGGCGTACGTCTGCTCGGTCGGGGTGCCGCCCGCCGTGACGGCGGGGACCTCGTAGACCCGGGCGCCGAGCACGTTCTCCTGCCGGGCGTAGACGCCGTCCGGGTTCGGCGACGCGAACGGGGTCCCCGACCGGACGGTGACCAGCGGGGGAGCCGCGAACCGCGCGCCGGTCCAGGTGTTCGGCGCCGTCCCCGGCCGGACCCGCGCACCGATCGAGAAGATCGCGTCGAGCACCGGGTTGTCCGCCCCGAAGAAGGTCCGGCCGTCGTTCTTGTAGCCGTACCCCAGCGGCTCCAGCGCCCGGTAGGTGACCTCCGGCAGGTAGCTGCTGTAGTACTGCGGCCCCTCCGCCCCGAGCGCGAGCGCGTCGTTGTACGAGGTCTGTGGCGCGCCCGAGTCCGTCCGGTACGCGGGCCAGCCGTCCACGTCGCGGACCGCCTCGAAGTGGCGCGTGATCGACTGGCTGGAGGTGACCGCCGGCTTCGCCCAGCGCTCGCGGGCCCGCCGCGCGTCCGCGTTCGCCGCCGCCACGGTCGACTCCGCGAAGACCACGCCCACCATCAACGCGGCCGCCACCGGCACCAGCACGCGCCGCTTCCCGCCCGGCGCGAGCAGCACCAGCGCGAGCAGCGACACCGCGCCCCCGCCGAGCACCGCGGGCCAGGTCCAGCCGCCGAAGTCGTCGGTGTGCCGGAGCGCGAACGTGGCCACCACCAGCAGGGCGGCCGACAGGGCCAGGTGCAGGGGGCGGGGCCGGTGGGCGAGCGCCAGCCAGGCCACGATCACGACCATGCCGCTGAAGACGAACGCCTCGCGGTACGGATTGCCGTTCGGGACCGCGAGCCCGTGCCACACGTACTGCGTCGGAGGGAACTGGAAGGAGACGGCCACCAGCACGACCGCGGCCGCCCACACCAGTCGGGTGCGGCGGGCGACGGCCGTGTTGAACAGGAAGCTGCCGGCCAGGATGAGAGCCAGGGAGGCGACGTACAGGCGCGGCCGGCCGCCCCACAGGTGCGTCGCCGGGAGCATCCCGGACAGGAACACCTCGATCCGCACCGGGTCGAAGGCGGCGGCCTTCGTCGGCTGCGCCGCCCCGCTCGACAGGAAGGACGGCAGCAGCAGCGGCAGCGTCAGCAGGATGCCGACGGCCGCCGCGGAGGCGGCCCGCCACAGCGCCCGCACCCGCTGCCGGCCGGTGAGGTCGAGGGTGAGCATCCGGACGCCGAGGAGCACGCAGGCGGCCATCGTGGCCATCATGGCGGTGTAGAAGTTCCCGAACCAGGCGAGCGCGACGAACAGCGCGACGCCCGGCCACCGCCGCCCCTCCAGGCACCACTCGACGGCGATGCCGAGCAGCGGCAGCGCCACCAGCCCCCACAGCCACATCGGGATGTACGAGGCGTCGCTGAGCGCCCACCCGCACAGCCCGTACGTCGCCCCGAGCACGCCCCGCTGCCACCACGGGCCGGGCTTCAGCCTGCCCAGGTACACCGCCATCAGCGCGGCGGCCGTGCCCATGGTGATCGGGGTGATCGCGAAGACGGCCAGGTCCACGTGTTGGCGCGGCACCAGGACGGCGAGCCAGGAGAAGGGGTTGCCGAGGTAGGTGTAGTAGTCGGAGAGGAACTGTTGTCCGAAGCCGCCGCGCCAGCTGAACAGCAGGTCACCGGCGGCCTGCCCGTGCACCAGGTCCCACAGGGCGCGGTGGAAGGGCACGTACTGGTTGGCCTGGTCGTTGATGGCCCGGCCGGTGTCGCCGAAGGGGAACCCGCCGCGGGCCACCCAGGCCGCGCAGAAGGCGCCCGAGGTGACGAGGAAGGCCAGCAGGGGACCGTAGAGGCGGGAGAGCGCGCCGCGCCCGGTCGCCGGGCCGGCCGCGCCGTCGTCGGGAGGCGGGGTGTCCGCCGTCTTCGGCTCCGGTGTGACCGTCCCCAATGTCCCGCTCCTGGCACTCGTACGTGTTTGGACTGACCCGCTGCGATTCGCAGGAAGTGTAGTTCGCCCGCTCTACCACGAACGGGCGCCGGTCGCGCGGCCGGCCCGGTGCGATGCCCCGCCGCCCGTGTGCCGCTTGAGCTGTGGTCCCGTGGGGCGGGGTGCCGTGCCGCTTATGTTTTGACCGCAGTGGATGCGGTGGGTACGCTCAGACCTTGTGCCTGGGGTGTGCCTGGGCTCCCGTGCGTGTCCATCAACCGCACGCGAGTCGTATCGGCCACCGCGATCCACGCGTTTCCGCGCTTGCGCGGAGGTCCGCCGGATCCGACACACCCGACCGCGTGGGTCGGCAAAGTTCCAGGTTAGCTTCACTACACGGCACACAGAAACCGGAGAAGTAGTGCCTACGATCCAGCAGCTGGTCCGTAAGGGCCGGCAGGACAAGGTCGAGAAGACAAAGACCCCCGCGCTTGAGGCCTCGCCCCAGCGTCGTGGCGTCTGCACGCGTGTGTTCACGACCACCCCGAAGAAGCCGAACTCGGCGCTCCGTAAGGTCGCGCGTGTGCGTCTGACCTCCGGCATCGAGGTCACCGCTTACATTCCGGGTGAGGGACACAACCTGCAGGAGCACTCGATCGTGCTCGTGCGTGGTGGCCGTGTGAAGGACCTGCCGGGTGTTCGTTACAAGATCATCCGCGGTGCGCTTGACACCCAGGCTGTCAAGAACCGCAAGCAGGCCCGCAGCCGCTACGGCGCCAAGAAGGAGAAGTAAGAATGCCTCGTAAGGGCCCCGCCCCGAAGCGCCCGGTCATCATCGACCCGGTCTACGCATCTCCTCTGGTGACCTCGCTCATCAACAAGATCCTCCTGAACGGCAAGCGCTCCACCGCCGAGCGCATCGTCTACGGCGCCATGGAAGGCCTCCGCGAGAAGACCGGCAACGACCCGGTCATCACGCTGAAGCGCGCGCTGGAGAACGTCAAGCCGTCCCTCGAGGTCAAGTCCCGCCGTGTCGGTGGCGCGACCTACCAGGTTCCCGTCGAGGTCAAGCCGGGTCGTCAGTCGACCCTGGCCCTCCGCTGGCTCGTGGGTTACTCCCGCGCCCGTCGTGAGAAGACCATGACCGAGCGCCTGATGAACGAGCTGCTCGACGCCTCGAACGGTCTTGGCGCTGCCGTCAAGAAGCGTGAGGACACGCACAAGATGGCCGAGTCCAACAAGGCCTTCGCGCACTACCGCTGGTAGTCCCAACCCACATCGAGACCGAGAGAAGACTGAGCCGATATGGCTACCACTTCGCTTGACCTGGCCAAGGTGCGCAACATCGGCATCATGGCCCACATCGACGCGGGCAAGACGACCACCACCGAGCGCATCCTGTTCTACACCGGTGTGTCGTACAAGATCGGTGAGGTCCACGACGGCGCCGCCACGATGGACTGGATGGAGCAGGAGCAGGAGCGTGGTATCACCATCACGTCTGCCGCCACCACCTGCCACTGGCCGCTCGAGGATGTTGACCACACGATCAACATCATCGACACCCCGGGTCACGTCGACTTCACCGTCGAGGTGGAGCGTTCGCTCCGCGTCCTCGACGGCGCCGTCACCGTCTTCGACGGTGTGGCCGGCGTAGAGCCGCAGTCGGAGACCGTCTGGCGTCAGGCGGACCGCTACGGCGTCCCGCGCATCTGCTTCGTCAACAAGCTCGACCGCACCGGCGCCGAGTTCATGCGCTGCGTCGACATGATCAAGGACCGCCTCGGCGCCGTCCCGATCGTGATGCAGCTGCCGATCGGTGCCGAGGCCGACTTCCAGGGTGTCGTCGACCTCGTCCGCATGAAGGCGCTCGTGTGGTCCGCCGAGGCGACCAAGGGCGAGATGTACGACGTCGTCGACATCCCGGCCACGCACACCGAGCTGGCCGAGGAATGGCGCGGCAAGCTCGTCGAGCAGGTCGCCGAGAACGACGAAGAGATGATGGAGCTCTTCCTCGAGGGCGAAGAGCCCACCGAGGAGCAGCTGCACGCCGCCGTGCGTCGCATCATCCTCGGCTCCGGCAAGGGCAAGGGCGAAGCCACGATCACCGCGGTGTTCTGCGGTACGGCGTTCAAGAACAAGGGCGTCCAGCCCCTGCTCGACGCCGTCGTGCGCTACCTCCCGTCGCCCCTCGACATCGAGGCCATCGAGGGCCACGACGTCAAGGACGCCGAGGTCGTCGTGAAGCGCAAGCCGTCCGACGAGGAGCCCCTCGCCGCGCTCGCGTTCAAGATCATGAGCGACCCGCACCTCGGTAAGCTCACCTTCGTCCGGGTTTACTCGGGCCGCCTGGAGGCCGGCACCGCGGTGCTGAACTCCGTCAAGGGCAAGAAGGAGCGCATCGGCAAGATCTACCGCATGCACGCGAACAAGCGTGAGGAGATCGACGCGGTGGGCGCCGGCGACATCGTCGCCGTCATGGGCCTGAAGCAGACCACCACCGGTGAGACGCTGTGCGACGACAAGGCGCCCGTGATCCTGGAGTCCATGGACTTCCCGGCTCCGGTCATCCAGGTCGCCATCGAGCCCGCTTCCAAGGGTGACCAGGAGAAGCTGGGTGTCGCCATCCAGCGTCTCGCGGAAGAGGACCCGTCGTTCCACGTCCACTCGGACGAGGAGACCGGCCAGACCATCCTCGGCGGCATGGGCGAGCTGCACCTCGAGGTGCTGGTCGACCGCATGAAGCGCGAGTTCAAGGTCGTCGCCAACGTCGGCAAGCCGCAGGTGGCCTACCGCGAGACGATCCGCAAGGCCGTCGAGCGTCACGACTACACCCACAAGAAGCAGACCGGTGGTACCGGTCAGTTCGCCAAGGTGCAGATCGCGATCGAGCCGATCACGGACGCCGATGGTCCGGCGTACGAGTTCGTCAACAAGGTCACCGGTGGCCGCGTGCCGAAGGAGTACATCCCTTCGGTCGACGCCGGTGCGCAGGAGGCCATGCAGTTCGGCATCCTGGCCGGCTACGAGATGACGGGCGTTCGCGTCACGCTTCTCGACGGTGGCTACCACGAGGTCGACTCCTCCGAGCTCGCCTTCAAGATCGCCGGCTCGCAGGCCTTCAAGGAGGCCGCGCGCAAGGCTTCTCCCGTGCTCCTCGAGCCGATGATGGCCGTCGAGGTCACCACGCCGGAGGAGTCCATGGGTGACGTCATCGGCGACATCAACTCCCGCCGTGGCCAGATCCAGGCCATGGAGGACCGTCACGGAGCCAAGATCGTCAGGGGCCTCGTGCCGCTGTCGGAGATGTTCGGCTACGTCGGCGACCTCCGCAGCAAGACCTCGGGTCGCGCCAGCTACTCGATGCAGTTCGACTCCTACGCCGAGGTTCCCCGGAACGTCGCCGAGGAGATCATCGCGAAGGCCAAGGGCGAGTAACTCTTCCGAGTACACGCTTTAGGCTTGTCACCGGAGCCTCTGGGGCAACAGGAGCAACCCTCCCGTTGCCCCGGGGAACCCGGCTTTCCAGCAAAGATCACCTGGCGCCGATCTGTAAGGCGTACAGAACCACTCTCCAGGAGGACCCCCGTGGCGAAGGCGAAGTTCGAGCGGACTAAGCCGCACGTCAACATCGGCACCATCGGTCACATTGACCACGGTAAGACGACCCTCACGGCCGCCATTACCAAGGTGCTGCACGACGCGTACCCGGACCTGAACGAGGCCTCGGCCTTCGACCAGATCGACAAGGCTCCTGAGGAGCGCCAGCGCGGTATCACCATCTCCATCGCGCACGTCGAGTACCAGACCGAGGCGCGTCACTACGCCCACGTCGACTGCCCGGGTCACGCGGACTACATCAAGAACATGATCACCGGTGCCGCGCAGATGGACGGCGCCATCCTCGTGGTCGCCGCCACCGACGGCCCGATGCCGCAGACCAAGGAGCACGTGCTCCTGGCCCGCCAGGTCGGCGTTCCGTACATCGTCGTCGCCCTGAACAAGGCCGACATGGTGGACGACGAGGAGATCCTGGAGCTCGTCGAGCTCGAGGTCCGTGAGCTGCTCTCCGAGTACGACTTCCCGGGCGACGACCTTCCGGTCGTCCAGGTCTCCGCGCTCAAGGCGCTCGAGGGCGACAAGGAGTGGGGCGAGAAGCTCCTCGGCCTCATGAAGGCCGTCGACGAGTCGATCCCGACCCCGCCGCGTGACACCGAGAAGCCGTTCCTCATGCCCGTCGAGGACGTCTTCACGATCACCGGTCGTGGCACCGTCGTCACCGGTCGTATCGAGCGTGGTGTCCTCAAGGTCAACGAGACCGTCGACATCATCGGCATCAAGACCGAGAAGACCACCACCACGGTCACCGGCATCGAGATGTTCCGCAAGCTGCTCGACGAGGGCCAGGCCGGTGAGAACGTCGGTCTGCTCCTCCGTGGCATCAAGCGCGAGGACGTCGAGCGCGGCCAGGTCATCATCAAGCCCGGTTCGGTCACGCCGCACACCGAGTTCGAGGCCGCCGCGTACATCCTGTCGAAGGACGAGGGTGGCCGTCACACCCCGTTCTTCAACAACTACCGCCCGCAGTTCTACTTCCGTACCACGGACGTGACCGGCGTCGTGACCCTCCCCGAGGGCACCGAGATGGTCATGCCGGGCGACAACACCGACATGACGGTCGAGCTGATCCAGCCGGTCGCCATGGAGGAGGGCCTGAAGTTCGCCATCCGTGAGGGTGGTCGCACCGTCGGCGCCGGCCAGGTCACCAAGATCACGAAGTAATTCGTGCTCTGACCTGGTAGTCCGCGAGAGCGGACGCCATGTTTGACAGAAGGGCCCCTTCCCACCGCCTCGGCGGCGGGGAGGGGCCCTTTGTCATACCCCCCGGTAAGGATGGGATAAGGGGCCCGTGAGAGGCTCCGGCACGGATCGACGTACGAACGTTCGGGGCGGGGAGCATGGCGCAGCAGCAGCACGGTGACGGGTCGGGGATATCCGACGAGGAGTGGGCCCGGTTCGGCGCCGAGGTCGCGCGGGAGCGCGCGGACGCGCCGAGGGAGCCCTCGGCGCGGGCGCGGATGGTCACCGAGCGGCTGCGGCGCGAGGAGGAGGAGCGGGCGCGGTCGGCCGGGCGCGGCCTCTTCGGACGCCGCCGGCCCGCGCCGAGCGACCCGCCCGGATGGCGTACGGGGCCGACGTGGCAGGAGACGCGGCAGCGCGGGCGCGCCAAGCGGGGCCTGAAGGCCGCGGCGGCCATCGCGTGCATCGCGGCACTCGCGGTGATCGTCGTACGCCCCGAGCTGGTCATCGACCGGCTGACGGGGGAGACGCGGGACGGCGCGGGTTCCACGAGCGCGGCCCCGCTGCCCGCGGAGTCCGTACGCCCCACCGCGCCCCCGCCGCCCGTGGACCCGGACCGGCCGACCCTGAAGGACCCCTTCCGAGGCTCCCCGGCCCTCCAGTGGGCCGACGGGGAAGCCGGCATCGAGGTGCCCGCGGCGAGCGCCCTGGCCGGGATGTCGCAGGAGCAGGTCGCGGGCGCGCTCGCGAAGGCGAAGACCTTCCTGGTCGCGGCCAACCTCGACCCCGCGACCCTGCGGGGTGAGCGGCCCCAGGCGGCGTTGGCGCTCCTGGACCCCCGGCAGCCGAAGGTTCCCGAGCAGGTGGAGCGGTCCCTGACGCGGCCGACGAAGGAGGACGACCCCGCCACCCTGTTCACCCGCTTCGACCCGGCCGAGGTGCGGCCGGTGGGGGACGTGGTCAAGGTGCGCGGCAGCATGCGCGCGGAGGCGGGGGACCCCGGGGAGCTGCGGGTGGTCGCCGACTACACCTTCGTGTATCCGATGACGAAGCCGACGACGGCCGAGGACCGGGACGTGCAGCGCACGATCGTGCGCCGGCAGATCACCTTCTCGCTGCTCGACCCCTCGCGTTGGCAGGCCACCAAGGGGCGGCTCCAGCTCCACACGTACGACTCCGAGTGGTCGAACGTGCGGTGCGAGGCCACCGGCGGCTTCCTGCACCCGGACTTCCCGCAGGACGTCGCGGATGGACCGCAGCCCTCCGGGCCGGCCGTGGACCCGTACGACCGCAGCCGCGACATCGAGGGCGAGGGGTGCGGGACCATCACGAGGTCCTGACCAGGGATCCCCGTCGCGTGGCGCGGTTTGACGTGTCCGCGCGGCGGGGTATTCTCTTCCGCCCGATTGGCCAGGTACGTGTCTCGTATGGCAGACTACTCAAGTTGCTCGGCTGAGTGCCGATGCTGTGCGCCTCCCGCCGGGAGGACCGGAAGCGAGTCCCACAGTACTCGTCGTCCTTAATCTGCCTCTCGGGGCAGCAATGGGGGCGGACGTACGGGAATCTTCTGGGAAGTGTCAGCACGGTGCCAACCAGGCACTCGGTGGGTGTTTCTCCCCCGAAGCGCGGTCAGGACCGCATCCCCTTGGACGAGGGAATTTCCGTATGGGAATTTTCTGTAGAGGGAGTGCGACACGCCCGACCGCGTGGGTCGGAGAGAAGCCGCGGAACCCCGTTCCGCAGCCTCCCGGGAGCCAGAGCGTTTCCACACAGAGACAGGACTACGGAGTAGCCATGGCGGGACAGAAGATCCGCATCCGGCTCAAGGCCTACGACCACGAGGTCATCGACTCCTCGGCGAAGAAGATCGTCGAGACGGTGACCCGCACTGGTGCGTCGGTCGCGGGCCCGGTGCCGCTGCCCACTGAGAAGAACGTGTACTGCGTCATCAAGTCGCCGCACAAGTACAAGGACTCGCGCGAGCACTTCGAGATGCGCACCCACAAGCGCCTGATCGACATCCTCGACCCGACGCCGAAGACCGTTGACTCCCTGATGCGACTCGACCTCCCGGCCGGTGTCGACATCGAGATCAAGCTCTAAGGGCCGGTGATCTGAGAGATGGCTAAGCAGATCAAGGGCATCCTGGGCGAGAAGCTCGGCATGACGCAGGTGTGGGACGAGAACAACCGTGTTGTTCCCGTCACCGTCGTCAAGGCCGGTCCGAACGTCGTGACCCAGGTCCGTACCAACGACATCGACGGCTACGAGTCGGTCCAGATCGCCTTCGGCGAGATCGACCCGCGCAAGGTGAACAAGCCCCTCAAGGGCCACTTCGCCAAGGCCGACGTGACCCCCCGCCGCCACCTGGTGGAGCTCCGCACCTCCGACGCCAGCGAGTACACGCTCGGCCAGGAGATCACTGCTGAGGTGTTCGAGTCCGGCGTCAAGGTCGACGTCACGGGCAACAGCAAGGGCAAGGGCTTCGCCGGTGTCATGAAGCGGCACAACTTCCGGGGCCTCGGCGCCGGTCACGGTGTGCAGCGCAAGCACCGCTCCCCCGGTTCGATCGGTGGCTGCGCCACCCCTGGGCGTGTCTTCAAGGGCATGCGCATGGCCGGTCGCATGGGTAACGAGCGCGTCACCACCCAGAACCTGACCATCCACGCGGTTGACGCGGAGAAGGGTCTGCTGCTCATCAAGGGCGCGGTCCCCGGTCCGAACGGCGGCCTCGTCCTGGTCCGTACCGCGGCCAAGGGGGCTTGAGGTAATGAGCACCATTGACATCCTTTCGCCGGCAGGCGACAAGGCCGGTACCGTCGAGCTCCCCGCGGAGATCTTCGACGCGAAGACCAGCGTTCCGCTGATCCACCAGGTCGTCGTCGCCCAGCTGGCAGCTGCCCGTCAGGGCACGCACAAGACCAAGACCCGTGGCGAAGTCCGTGGTGGTGGCCGCAAGCCGTACCGCCAGAAGGGCACCGGCCGCGCCCGTCAGGGTTCGACCCGCGCTCCGCAGTTCGCCGGCGGTGGCGTCGTCCACGGCCCGCAGCCGCGTGACTACTCGCAGCGGACCCCGAAGAAGATGAAGGCCGCCGCCCTCCGCGGTGCCCTCTCGGACCGTGCGCGTCACTCCCGCATCCACGTCGTCACCGGCGTGGTCGAGGGTGCCGCCTCCACGAAGGCCGCGAAGACGCTGTTCGGCAAGATCTCGGAGCGCAAGAACCTGCTCCTGGTCGTCGACCGCTCCGAAGAGGCCGCGTGGCTGTCCGCCCGCAACCTGCCCCAGGTTCACATCCTGGAGCCGGGCCAGCTGAACACGTACGACGTGATCGTCTCTGACGACGTGGTCTTCACCCAGGCCGCTTTCGAGTCCTTCGTGTCTGGCCCCAAGGCCGTTGAGACCGAAGGGAACGAGGCCTGATGTCTGAGGCGACCGTTACCAGCAAGACCTTCACCGACCCGCGCGACCTGCTGATCAAGCCGGTCGTCTCGGAGAAGAGCTACGCGCTGCTGGACGAGAACAAGTACACGTTCATCGTCGCGCCCGGCGCCAACAAGACCCAGATCAAGCAGGCCGTCGAGGCGGTCTTCTCGGTCAAGGTCACCGGGGTCAACACGATCAACCGTCAGGGTAAGCGCAAGCGCACCAAGACCGGTTTCGGCAAGCGCGCCAACACCAAGCGCGCCATCGTGACCCTTGCCGAGGGCAACCGTATCGACATCTTCGGCGGCCAGGCCTCCTAACGGAGGTCTAGTCGTCCGGAATCGGACGAGGACTGAGAAATGGGTATCCGCAAGTACAAGCCGACGACCCCGGGCCGTCGTGGCTCCAGCGTCGCCGACTTTGTCGAGATCACGCGGTCCACGCCGGAGAAGTCGCTGGTCCGCCCCCTGCACAGCAAGGGCGGCCGTAACAACACCGGTCGTGTGACCGTTCGCCACCAGGGCGGTGGCCACAAGCGCGCCTACCGCGTGATCGACTTCCGTCGTCACGACAAGGACGGCGTGCCGGCCAAGGTCGCGCACATCGAGTACGACCCCAACCGCACCGCGCGCATCGCGCTCCTGCACTACGCGGACGGCGAGAAGCGCTACATCATCGCGCCGAAGGCTCTGAAGCAGGGCGACCGGATTGAGAACGGCCCCACGGCCGACATCAAGCCCGGTAACAACCTCGCGCTCCGTAACATCCCGGTCGGTACCACGATCCACGCGATCGAGCTCCGTCCCGGTGGTGGCGCCAAGTTCGCCCGCTCCGCGGGTGCCTCCGTGCAGCTGCTGGCGAAGGAGGGCACCATGGCCCACCTTCGTATGCCGTCCGGTGAGATCCGTCTCGTCGACGCGCGCTGCCGCGCCACGGTCGGCGAGGTCGGCAACGCCGAGCAGTCGAACATCAACTGGGGCAAGGCCGGCCGCATGCGCTGGAAGGGCGTTCGCCCGACCGTCCGCGGTGTCGCGATGAACCCGGTTGACCACCCGCACGGTGGTGGTGAGGGCAAGACCAGCGGTGGTCGCCACCCGGTCTCCCCGTGGGGTCAGAAGGAGGGTCGTACTCGCTCGCCGAAGAAGGCTTCGAGCAAGTACATCGTCCGCCGCCGCAAGACGAACAAGAAGCGCTAGGAGCGGGTTTAGATGCCGCGCAGTCTCAAGAAGGGACCCTTCGTCGACGACCACCTCGTGAAGAAGGTGGACGCTCAGAACGAAGCTGGTACCAAGAACGTCATCAAGACCTGGTCCCGTCGCTCGATGATCATCCCGGCGATGCTGGGTCACACCATCGCGGTGCACAACGGCAAGACGCACGTCCCGGTGTTCGTCACCGAGTCGATGGTCGGCCACAAGCTCGGCGAGTTCTCGCCGACTCGCACCTTCCGCGGCCACGTCAAGGACGACCGGAAGTCGAAGCGCCGCTAAAGGCGGGGTGGTTACGACTATGACTTACACCGAAGGGACAACCATGGAAGCCAGGGCCCAGGCGCGGTACATCCGCGTCACGCCCATGAAGGCCCGCCGCGTGGTGGACCTTATCCGTGGCATGGATGCCACGGAGGCTCAGGCGGTCCTGCGTTTCGCCCCGCAGGCCGCGAGCGTGCCGGTCGGCAAGGTGCTGGACAGCGCCATTGCCAACGCCGCACACAACTACAACCACCCGGACGCCTCCACGCTGGTCATCAGCGAGGCGTACGTGGACGAGGGCCCGACCCTGAAGCGGTTCCGTCCGCGTGCCCAGGGCCGTGCCTACCGGATCCGCAAGCGGACCAGCCACATCACCGTGGTCGTCAGCAGCAAGGAAGGTTCCCGGTAATGGGCCAGAAGGTAAACCCGCACGGGTTCCGGCTCGGCATCACCACGGACTTCAAGTCCCGTTGGTACGCCGACAAGCTGTACAAGGACTACGTCAAGGAAGACGTCGCCATCCGTCGGATGATGACGTCCGGCATGGAGCGCGCCGGCATCTCGAAGGTTGAGATCGAGCGCACCCGTGACCGCGTGCGTGTGGACATCCACACCGCTCGTCCCGGCATCGTCATCGGCCGCCGTGGCGCCGAGGCCGACCGCATCCGCGGTGACCTCGAGAAGCTCACGGGCAAGCAGGTCCAGCTGAACATCCTCGAGGTCAAGAACCCCGAGCTCGACGCTCAGCTCGTTGCCCAGGCCGTTGCCGAGCAGCTCTCCTCCCGCGTCTCCTTCCGTCGTGCCATGCGCAAGAGCATGCAGGGCACCATGAAGGCCGGCGCCAAGGGCATCAAGATCCAGTGTGGCGGTCGCCTCGGCGGCGCCGAGATGTCCCGCTCCGAGTTCTACCGCGAGGGTCGTGTGCCGCTGCACACGCTGCGCGCGAACGTGGACTACGGCTTCTTCGAGGCCAAGACCACCTTCGGCCGTATCGGTGTGAAGGTCTGGATCTACAAGGGCGACGTCAAGAACATCGCCGAGGTTCGCGCCGAGAACGCTGCGGCCCGTGCGGGTAACCGCCCGGCCCGTGGTGCCGGCGCTGGCGACCGTCCCGCCGGCCGTGGTGGCCGTGGTGGCGAGCGCGGCGGCCGTGGTGGCCGCAAGCCGCAGCAGGCTGCTGGTGTCGAGGCCCCCAAGGCCGAGGCTCCCGCCGCCGCTCCGGCCGAGAGCACCGGAACGGAGGCCTGACCGACATGCTGATCCCTCGTAGGGTCAAGCACCGCAAGCAGCACCACCCGAAGCGCCGCGGTATGGCCAAGGGCGGTACTGAGGTCTCGTTCGGCGAGTACGGCATCCAGGCGCTCACCCCCGCCTACGTGACGAACCGCCAGATCGAGGCGGCTCGTATCGCGATGACCCGCCACATCAAGCGTGGCGGCAAGGTCTGGATCAACATCTACCCGGACCGCCCGCTGACGAAGAAGCCCGCCGAGACCCGCATGGGTTCCGGTAAGGGTTCCCCCGAGTGGTGGATCGCGAACGTGCACCCGGGCCGGGTCATGTTCGAGCTGTCCTACCCGAACGAAAAGATTGCGCGTGAGGCCCTCACTCGTGCGGCCCACAAGCTGCCGATGAAGTGCCGGATCGTCAAGCGCGAGGCAGGTGAGTCGTGATGGCGACGGGAACCAAGGCGTCCGAGCTCCGCGAGCTCGGCAACGAGGAGCTCGTTGCCAAGCTGCGCGAGGCCAAGGAGGAGCTGTTCAAGCTCCGTTTCCAGGCGGCCACCGGCCAGCTGGAGAACAACGGCCGGCTCAAGTCCGTCCGTAAGGACATCGCTCGCATCTACACCCTGATGCACGAGCGTGAGCTCGGTATCGAGACGGTGGAGAGCGCCTGATGAGCGAGAAGAACGTGACCGAGACCACTGAGCAGCGCGGTTTCCGCAAGACCCGTGAGGGTCTGGTCGTCAGCGACAAGATGGACAAGACCGTCGTCGTCGCCGTCGAGGACCGCGTCAAGCACGCGCTGTACGGCAAGGTCATCCGCCGTACGAACAAGCTCAAGGCTCACGACGAGCAGAACGCTGCCGGCGTCGGCGACCGCGTCCTCATCATGGAGACGCGTCCGCTGTCGGCGAGCAAGCGCTGGCGCATCGTCGAGATCCTCGAGAAGGCCAAGTAATCACTTGAAGGGGTAACCCTTCGAGTTCGTTCCGCCAGGCTCGGTCGGGGCTCCGCTGTCCGCAGTGAAGCCCCGGCCGGGAACCGGCAGACAAACAGGAGATAGACGTGATCCAGCAGGAGTCGCGACTGCGTGTCGCCGACAACACTGGTGCCAAGGAGATCCTTTGCATCCGTGTTCTCGGTGGCTCCGGTCGCCGCTACGCGGGCATCGGTGACGTCATCGTCGCCACCGTCAAGGACGCGATCCCCGGCGGCAACGTGAAGAAGGGTGACGTCGTCAAGGCGGTCATCGTTCGCACCGTCAAGGAGCGCCGCCGCCAGGACGGCTCGTACATCCGCTTCGACGAGAACGCCGCCGTCATTCTGAAGAACGACGGCGACCCTCGCGGCACCCGTATCTTCGGCCCCGTCGGCCGTGAGCTGCGCGAGAAGAAGTTCATGAAGATCATCTCGCTCGCGCCGGAGGTGCTGTAAGCATGAAGATCAAGAAGGGCGACCTGGTCCAGGTCATCACCGGTAAGGACAAGGGCAAGCAGGGCAAGGTCATCGCGGCCATGCCCAGCGAGAACCGCGTCCTGGTCGAGGGTGTCAACCGGGTCAAGAAGCACACCAAGGCCGCGCAGAACCAGGCCGGTGGCATCGTCATCACCGAGGCCCCGGTCCACGTGAGCAACGTGCAGCTGGTCGTGGAGAAGGACGGCAAGAAGGTCGTCACCCGCGTCGGTTTCCGCTTCGACGACGAAGGCAACAAGATCCGCGTTGCCAAGCGCACGGGTGAGGACATCTGATGGCTACCACTCCGCGTCTGAAGACGAAGTACCGCGAGGAGATCGCGGGCAAGCTGCGTGAGGAGTTCTCCTACGAGAACGTCATGCAGATCCCCGGCCTCGTCAAGATCGTCGTGAACATGGGTGTCGGCGACGCCGCCCGTGACTCGAAGCTGATCGACGGCGCCATCCGCGACCTGACGACGATCACCGGTCAGAAGCCGGCCGTCACGAAGGCCCGCAAGTCCATCGCGCAGTTCAAGCTGCGCGAGGGTCAGCCGATCGGCTGCCACGTCACCCTCCGTGGTGACCGCATGTGGGAGTTCCTGGACCGTACGCTGTCGCTCGCGCTGCCGCGTATCCGTGACTTCCGCGGTCTGTCGCCGAAGCAGTTCGACGGCCGTGGCAACTACACCTTCGGTCTCACGGAGCAGGTCATGTTCCACGAGATCGACCAGGACAAGATCGACCGTACCCGGGGTATGGACATCACCGTGGTCACCACGGCGACCAACGACGACGAGGGCCGCGCGCTCCTTCGTCACCTCGGCTTCCCCTTCAAGGAGGCGTAAGCGAGATGGCGAAGAAGGCTCTCATCGCGAAGGCTGCCCGCAAGCCCAAGTTCGGTGTGCGTGCGTACACCCGCTGCCAGCGCTGCGGTCGTCCCCACTCCGTGTACCGCAAGTTCGGCCTCTGCCGCGTGTGCCTCCGTGAGATGGCTCACCGTGGCGAGCTGCCGGGCGTGACCAAGAGCTCCTGGTAATCCCCTCACCCTTTGGGTGTTGAGGTTTTCCAGACGCTCTCGGTAAGCATCAGGTCGGCGGACCGCCCTGCCCGCATGCCGTAGGCTTGTGGGGTTGGGCGTCCGCCGCCCTATCGACTTACTACGCCGTAGGTCCCCGTGCCGCACCCGTCCCGCCACTGAGTGGGGAGAGGGATGGCGCATACAGGAAACCCCGGCGAGAGAGGCCGAAGGCCACTTCATGACCATGACTGACCCGATCGCAGACATGCTCACGCGTCTGCGTAACGCTAACTCGGCGTACCACGACTCCGTCGTGATGCCGCACAGCAAGATCAAGTCGCACATCGCGGAGATCCTCAAGCAGGAGGGTTTCATCACCGGCTGGAAGGTCGAGGACGCCGAGGTCGGCAAGAACCTCGTCCTCGAGCTGAAGTTCGGGCCGAACCGTGAGCGCTCCATCGCGGGCATCAAGCGGATCTCGAAGCCCGGTCTGCGCGTGTACGCGAAGTCCACCAACCTGCCGAAGGTCCTCGGTGGCCTGGGCGTGGCGATCATCTCCACGTCGCACGGTCTCCTGACCGGTCAGCAGGCAGGCAAGAAGGGCGTAGGTGGGGAAGTCCTCGCCTACGTCTGGTAGTCGGGAACGGAGGAAAAGCAATGTCGCGAATCGGCAAGCTCCCCATCCAGGTTCCCGCCGGTGTGGACGTCACCATCGACGGCCAGACGGTCGCGGTGAAGGGCCCCAAGGGTTCCCTCACGCACACCGTCAAGGCGCCGATCGAGATCGTCAAGGGTGAGGACGGCGTTCTGAACGTCACCCGCCCGAACGACGAGCGTCAGAACAAGGCCCTGCACGGCCTGTCCCGCACGCTGGTGGCGAACATGATCACCGGTGTGACCACGGGGTACGTCAAGGCTCTCGAGATCAGCGGTGTCGGTTACCGCGTGGCCGCGAAGGGCTCCGACCTGGAGTTCCAGCTCGGCTACAGCCACCCGATCCTGATCGAGGCGCCCGAGGGCATCTCGTTCAAGGTCGAGTCCCCGACCAAGTTCTCGGTCGAGGGCATCGACAAGCAGAAGGTCGGCGAGGTCGCCGCCAACATCCGCAAGCTGCGGAAGCCCGACCCGTACAAGGCCAAGGGTGTCAAGTACGCCGGCGAGGTCATCCGCCGCAAGGTCGGAAAGGCTGGTAAGTAGCCATGGCATACGGTGTGAAGATCGCCAAGGGCGACGCGTACAAGCGCGCTGCCAAGGCTCGCCGCCACATCCGCATCCGCAAGAACGTCTCGGGTACGGCGGAGCGTCCGCGCCTCGTCGTGACGCGTTCGAACCGCAACATCGTTGCTCAGGTCATCGACGACCTCAAGGGTCACACCCTTGCGTCGGCGTCGACCCTGGACGCTTCGATCCGCGGTGGCGAAGGCGACAAGAGCTCGCAGGCCCAGGCTGTCGGCGCGCTCGTCGCCGAGCGTGCCAAGGCCGCGGGTGTCGAGACCGTCGTGTTCGACCGCGGTGGCAACCGATACGCCGGGCGCATTGCCGCTCTGGCTGACGCCGCCCGCGAAGCCGGGCTGAAGTTCTAAGCCCCGGTTCCGGGACTCACGGACGTAACAGAGAGAGGTAATCCAATGGCTGGACCCCAGCGCCGCGGAAGCGGTGCCGGTGGCGGCGAGCGGCGGGACCGGAAGGGTCGCGACGGTGGCGCTGCCGCCGAGAAGACCGCTTACGTTGAGCGCGTTGTCGCGATCAACCGTGTCGCCAAGGTTGTCAAGGGTGGTCGTCGCTTCAGCTTCACCGCGCTCGTCGTGGTGGGTGACGGTGACGGCACCGTAGGTGTCGGTTACGGCAAGGCCAAGGAAGTTCCCGCGGCCATCGCCAAGGGCGTCGAGGAAGCCAAGAAGAACTTCTTCAAGGTTCCCCGCATCCAGGGCACCATCCCGCACCCGATCCAGGGCGAGAAGGCGGCCGGCGTTGTCCTGCTGAAGCCTGCTTCCCCCGGTACCGGTGTTATCGCCGGTGGCCCGGTGCGCGCCGTTCTGGAGTGCGCCGGCGTTCACGACATCCTGTCGAAGTCGCTCGGCTCCGACAACGCGATCAACATCGTGCACGCGACCGTGGAGGCCCTCAAGGGTCTGCAGCGCCCCGAGGAGATCGCGGCTCGCCGTGGTCTGGCCCTCGAGGACGTCGCCCCCGCGGCTCTCCTTCGTGCGCGCGCTGGGGCGGGTGTCTGATGGCCCGCCTCAAGATCACGCAGACGAAGTCGTACATCGGCAGCAAGCAGAACCACCGCGACACGCTGCGTTCGCTCGGGCTCAAGCGCCTGAACGACGTCGTCGTCAAGGAGGACCGCCCCGAGTTCCGCGGAATGGTGCACACCGTCCGCCACCTCGTGACGGTTGAGGAGGTTGACTAATCATGGCTGAGAACAGCCCGCTGAAGGCCCACAACCTCCGTCCCGCCCCCGGCGCCAAGACCGCGAAGACCCGTGTCGGTCGTGGTGAGGCGTCGAAGGGTAAGACGGCCGGTCGTGGTACGAAGGGCCAGAAGGCCCGCTACCAGATCCCGCAGCGCTTCGAGGGTGGGCAGATGCCCCTCCACATGCGCCTGCCGAAGCTCAAGGGCTTCAAGAACCCGTTCCGCACCGAGTTCCAGGTCGTGAACCTGGACAAGCTCGGCGCTCTCTACCCCGAGGGTGGAGAGGTCACGGTGGCCGACCTGGTCGCCAAGGGCGCGGTTCGCAAGAACAGCCTCGTCAAGGTCCTGGGCCAGGGCGAGATCTCCGTGGCGCTGCAGGTTTCGGTTGACGCCGTCTCCGGCTCCGCCAAGGAGAAGATCGCCGCTGCCGGCGGCACCGTCACCGAGCTCGTCTAAGACGAAACTCAGTGACAAATAGCTAGAAACCCGACCGGGGATGCCTCACATATGGGGCATCCCCGGTTGGTCGTTCCACGGGGGGCGCAGTCGCCGGTAAGGTGGCCTGCACCTTTGCTCGTACGTTATTCGTCGATCCCTCAGACCGTCACCTCTGACGCAGTAGCGCGGGGGTCGCAGGAGGCACCGTGCTCACCGCGTTCGCCCGGGCGTTCAAGACGCCCGACCTGCGCAAGAAGCTGCTCTTCACGCTCGGCATCATCGTGCTGTTCCGGCTCGGGTCCCACATCCCGGTACCCGGCGTGAGCTACAAGAACGTTCAGATCTGTGTGGACCAGATGGGGAGCAGCAACAGCCTCTTCGGTCTCGTCAACATGTTCAGCGGCGGTGCGCTGCTGCAGATCACGATCTTCGCGCTCGGCATCATGCCGTACATCACGGCGAGCATCATCCTGCAGCTGCTGACCGTGGTCATCCCGAAGCTGGAGACCCTCAAGAAAGAGGGACAGTCCGGCACGGCGAAGATCACTCAGTACACGCGCTATCTGACGGTCGCGCTCGCGATCCTTCAGGGCACCGGCCTGGTCGCCACCGCGCGCACCGGCGCCCTGTTCGGCACCTGCCCCGTCGCTCGCGAGATCGTCCCGAACCAGTCGATCTTCACTACGGTCGTCATGGTGCTCACCATGACCGCCGGCACCTGTGTCGTGATGTGGCTCGGTGAGCTCATCACCGACCGCGGCATCGGCAACGGCATGTCGATCCTGATGTTCATCTCGATCGCCGCCGGCTTCGTCGGCGCTCTGTGGCAGATCAAGCTCCAGGGCAAGATCGCTGATGGCTGGGTCGAGTTCGGCGTGGTCATGCTCGTCGGTCTCGCGATGGTGGGTCTGGTGGTCTTCGTCGAGCAGGCGCAGCGTCGGATCCCGGTCCAGTACGCGAAGCGCATGATCGGCCGCCGCGCCTACGGCGGTACGTCCACCTACATCCCGCTCAAGGTGAACCAGGCGGGCATCATCCCCGTCATCTTCGCCTCGTCGCTGCTCTACATCCCGGCACTGGTCGTGCAGTTCAGCGGGTCGACCGCGGGCTGGGCCACCTGGATCCAGAAGCACTTCGTCAAGGGCGACCACCCGTACTACATCGCGGTCTACTTCCTCCTGATCGTCTTCTTCGCGTTCTTCTACGTGGCGATCTCGTTCAACCCCGAGGAAGTTGCCGACAACATGAAGAAGTATGGTGGGTTCATCCCGGGCATCCGCGCCGGCCGGCCCACCGCCGAGTACCTGAGCTACGTACTCAACCGGATCACCTGGCCGGGGTCGCTGTACCTGGGTCTCATCGCTCTTGTGCCGACGATGGCGTTGGCAGGCTTCGGAGCGAACCAGAACTTCCCGTTCGGCGGGACGAGCATCCTCATCATCGTGGGTGTGGGTCTGGAAACCGTGAAGCAGATCGAGAGCCAGCTCCAGCAGCGCAACTACGAAGGGTTCCTCCGCTGATGCGAATCGTCCTCGTCGGACCCCCCGGTGCGGGCAAGGGAACGCAGGCCGCGTTCCTTGCCAAGAACCTGTCGATCCCGCACATCTCCACGGGCGACCTCTTCCGCGCCAACATCAGCCAGAACACGGAGCTGGGCCTGCGCGCGAAGGGGTTCATGGACGCGGGTGAGCTCGTCCCCGACGAGATCACCATCGGCATGGCCAAGGACCGCATGGAGCAGCCGGACGCCGTGAACGGCTTCCTGCTCGACGGCTTCCCGCGCAACGTGTCCCAGGCCGAGGCCCTCGACGCGATGCTCCAGTCGTCCAACATGAAGCTGGACGCGGTCCTCGACCTGGAGGTCGAGGAGGACGAGGTCGTCAAGCGCATCGCCGGTCGCCGGATCTGCCGCAAGGACTCCTCGCACGTCTTCCACGTCACGTACGCGGCGCCGAAGACCGAGGGTGTCTGCGACACCTGTGGCGGCGAGCTGTACCAGCGCGACGACGACTCCGAGGCGACGGTCCGCAACCGGCTGGAGGTCTACCACACGCAGACCGAGCCGATCATCGACTACTACAAGGCCCAGGGCCTGCTGGTGACGATCGCGGCCCTCGGCGAGGTGCACGAGATCACCAAGCGGGCGATGGACGCCCTGAAGAAGTAGTCCCCCCGTTGTGCAGGTACGGCCGCGGTGTCCTTCGGGCGCCGCGGCCGTACTGTTGAGAAGCTCAGAACACGCAGAACCGAAGGTGGAAGGCACTCTCCATGGTCCAGATCAAGACCCCCGAGCAGATCGCGAAGATGCGCGAGGCGGGGCTGGTCGTCGCGGCGATCCACGCGGCGACCCGTGAGGCGGCCGTTCCGGGCGCCACGACGCGGGATCTGGACATGGTGGCCCGCAAGGTCATCGCGGACGCCGGCGCCAAGTCGAACTTCCTCGGCTACGGCGGTTTCCCCGCGACGATCTGCACCTCGGTGAACGAGGTCGTCGTCCACGGCATCCCGGACGACAAGACGGTCCTCAAGGACGGCGACATCATCTCGGTGGACGCCGGCGCCATCGTGGACGGCTGGCACGGTGACGCCGCCTTCACGGCCTTCGTGGGCACCGGTCACGCACCGGAGCTGGTCGAGCTCTCCCGGGTGACCGAGGAGTCGATGTGGGCCGGTATCGCGGCCATGCGGCTCGGCAACCGTCTGGTGGACATCTCGAAGGCGATCGAGTCGTACATCAAGCGCCAGCCGCGCCCCTCGACCGGTGCGCACAGCCTCGGCAAGTTCGGGATCATCGAGGACTACGGCGGCCACGGCATCGGTTCCGAGATGCACATGGACCCGCACCTGCTGAACTACGTCTCGCGCAAGCGGGGCAAGGGCGTCAAGCTGGTCCCGGGCCTGTGCCTGGCGATCGAGCCCATGGTGTCCCTCGGAACCGCCCAGACGGAGGTATTGGCGGACGACTGGACCGTCATCACCACCGACGGCACCTGGTCCTCGCACTGGGAGCACTCGGTCGCCCTGACCGAGGCCGGTCCCATCGTCCTGACCAGCCCGGACTGCGGCAAGGCGAAGCTGGCGGAGTACGGCGTGACCACCGCGCCGGACCCCCTCGGTTAATGATCTAGACTCTGGGGCAAACTTTCCGGATTCGTCTTTCTGGGTGCCCTGACGTAGACTGACTCGTCGGCTCACGTGCATTTCCATGCCTGTGCGCCGATCAAGGTAGCCGATTCGAAAGGCGAAGCGTGGCCAAGAAGCAAGGTGCCATCGAGATCGAGGGCACCGTGATCGAGTCCCTCCCGAACGCCATGTTCAAGGTGGAACTCCAGAACGGTCACAAGGTCCTCGCGCACATCAGCGGCAAGATGCGCATGCACTACATCCGCATCCTCCCTGACGACCGGGTCGTGGTGGAGCTCTCTCCCTACGACCTGACGCGTGGCCGGATCGTCTACCGATACAAGTAGATCTTGCCCCCGCATCCCGCTCCCGCGGGGTGGTGGCACTGACCCGGAGAACCTCACCAACATGAAGGTCAAGCCGAGCGTCAAGAAGATCTGCGACAAGTGCAAGGTGATCCGCCGTCACGGTCGGGTCATGGTCATCTGCGACAACCTGCGCCACAAGCAGCGCCAGGGCTGACGCACGCCGACCGACCTGCCTTACGCAGTTCTTCGCGCGACGTAAGAAAACGTACATACGCAGAACCCGCCCAGCCCTGAGAGGGGCCGGCGGCACCTCCGGCGGGGGCCGGGGACCCGGACGTACCATCACCCGACTCGGGTGGTCGGCGGTCGGGGCCGGTTCTGTGGAAGACCCCCGAATCACACAGGAGCCATTGAATGGCACGCGTTTCCGGTGTTGACATCCCGCGCGAAAAGCGTGTGGAGATCGCACTCACCTACGTCTTCGGTATCGGGCGCACCCGGTCCAAGGAGATCCTCGCCTCCACCGGCGTGAACCCGAACACCCGCGTTCGTGACCTGGCCGAAGAGGACCTGGTCAAGATCCGCGAGTACGTGGACGCCAACCTCCGTACCGAGGGTGACCTCCGCCGCGAGATCCAGGGCGACATCCGCCGCAAGATCGAGATCCAGTGCTACCAGGGCATCCGCCACCGTCGTGGCCTGCCGGTGCACGGTCAGCGCACGAGCACCAACGCGCGTACCCGCAAGGGCCCGCGTCGCGCGATCGCCGGTAAGAAGAAGCCGGGCAAGAAGTAGTCCTGTTCAGCGGTCTTGCGCTGTAGGACCGACCACCTCCCGTAGGAGTAAGAGATGCCCCCCAAGGGTCGTCAGGGCGCTGCCAAGAAGGTGCGCCGCAAGGAAAAGAAGAACGTCGCTCACGGGCACGCCCACATCAAGAGCACGTTCAACAACACCATCGTTTCGATCACGGACCCGTCCGGCAACGTGATCTCCTGGGCCTCCGCCGGCCACGTCGGCTTCAAGGGCTCGCGCAAGTCCACCCCCTTCGCCGCGCAGATGGCCGCCGAGTCGGCCGCCCGTCGCGCGCAGGAGCACGGCATGCGCAAGGTCGACGTCTTCGTCAAGGGTCCCGGCTCCGGCCGTGAGACCGCGATCCGCTCCCTCCAGGCCACCGGCCTCGAGGTCGGCTCGATCCAGGACGTCACCCCCACCCCGCACAACGGCTGCCGCCCCCCGAAGCGGAGGCGCGTCTGACCTCAGGTGCGTTACGCATCTGTGGTTGATGTGGGACTCCGGGCGACACGCCTCCGCAAGGCGGCGTGTCGCCCGTACCCTTGCTGTACCTGGCTTTACCCGTCGGGCGTCAAATAGTGGGCGTCCACGAATGAAGGAACACAGACATGCTTATCGCTCAGCGTCCTTCGCTGACCGAAGAGGTCGTCGACGAGTACCGCTCGCGGTTCGTGATCGAGCCGCTTGAGCCGGGCTTCGGCTACACCCTCGGCAACTCCCTGCGCCGTACCCTCCTGTCCTCCATCCCGGGTGCCGCTGTCACCAGCATCCGCGTGGACGGCGTCCTGCACGAGTTCACCACCGTGCCGGGCGTCAAGGAAGACGTCACGGACATCATCCTCAACATCAAGCAGCTGGTCGTCTCCTCGGAGCACGACGAGCCGGTCGTGATGTACCTGCGCAAGCAGGGTCCCGGCCTGGTCACCGCTGCCGACATCGCGCCCCCGGCCGGTGTCGAGGTGCACAACCCGGACCTGGTCCTCGCCACGCTCAACGGCAAGGGCAAGCTGGAGATGGAGCTGACCGTCGAGCGCGGTCGCGGCTACGTCTCCGCCGTCCAGAACAAGCAGCTGGGCCAGGAGATCGGCCGCATCCCGGTCGACTCCATCTACAGCCCGGTCCTCAAGGTCACCTACAAGGTCGAGGCGACCCGAGTCGAGCAGCGCACCGACTTCGACAAGCTCATCGTCGACGTCGAGACCAAGCAGGCCATGCGCCCGCGCGACGCCATGGCGTCCGCCGGCAAGACCCTGGTCGAGCTGTTCGGCCTGGCCCGCGAGCTCAACATCGACGCCGAGGGCATCGACATGGGCCCGTCCCCCACGGACGCCGCCCTGGCCGCCGACCTGGCGCTGCCGATCGAGGAGCTGGAGCTCACCGTTCGGTCGTACAACTGCCTCAAGCGCGAGGGCATCCACTCCGTGGGTGAGCTCGTCGCCCGCTCCGAGGCCGACCTGCTCGACATCCGCAACTTCGGTGCGAAGTCGATCGACGAGGTCAAGGCGAAGCTGGCCGGCATGGGCCTGGCCCTCAAGGACAGCCCGCCCGGATTCGACCCGACCGCCGCCGCCGACGCCTTCGGCGCCGACGACGACGCGGACGCCGGTTTCGTCGAGACCGAGCAGTACTAAGCAGCACCCGTAGATCTTTCCCGCGGCGTCCGCCTCGGGGGAACTGACACCGGTACCTGACACGGCCGGTGCAGATATGAAGGAGTAACACCATGCCGCGTCCCGCAAAGGGTGCCCGTCTGGGCGGTTCCGCCGCGCACGAGAAGCACCTCCTCGCGAACCTCGCGAAGGCGCTCTTCGAGCACGGCCGGATCACCACCACCGAGGCCAAGGCCCGCCGCCTGCGTCCCTACGCCGAGCGTCTGGTCACCAAGGCCAAGAAGGGCGACATCCACAACCGTCGCCTGGTGCTGCAGACGATCACGGACAAGAGCATCGTGCACACGCTGTTCACCGAGATCGCCCCGCGCTACGAGAACCGCCCCGGTGGTTACACGCGCATCACCAAGATCGGCAACCGTCGTGGCGACAACGCCCCGATGGCCGTGATCGAGCTGGTCGAGGCCCTTACGGTCGCCCAGCAGGCCACCGGTGAGGCCGAGGCCGCCACCAAGCGCGCGGTCAAGGAGGCGGAGGCCAAGGCCGAGGCCACCGAGACCGAGGCCGTCGAGGAGACCAAGGAGGCCTGATCCCGTTCCGGGATCGAGCTTGCTTGATCGGCTCTGAACGGGCCCGCCCCTTCCGGGGGGCGGGCCCGTTCTGCATTGCTGTGCTTCTGAGAGGATCGGTCACGTGAGTGACGAGGTGGAGCCCGGGCACGTCCGGGTACGGCTGGACCTGAGCTACGACGGCAAGGACTTCTCCGGCTGGGCGAAGCAGCGCACGCTGCGGACCGTCCAGGGCGAGCTGGAGAGCGCCCTCCAGACCGTGATGCGGCTGAAGGAGCCCGTCGACCTGACCGTGGCCGGACGCACCGACGCGGGCGTGCACGCGCGCGGCCAGGTCGCCCAGTTCGACCTGGCCGAGGAGGTGTGGGCCGAACACCACGACAAGCTGCTGCGCCGCCTCGCGGGCCGGCTGCCGCACGACGTACGGGTGTGGAAGGTCGCCGAGGCCCCCGAGGGCTTCAACGCCCGCTTCTCGGCCATCTGGCGCCGCTACGCCTACCGCGTCGGCGACCACCAGGCCGGCGTCGACCCGCTGCGCCGCGGCCACGTGCTGTGGCACCAGTGGCCCCTGGACGTGGACGCCATGAACCGGGCCTCCGCGGCCCTGCTGGGCGAGCACGACTTCGCCGCGTACTGCAAGAGGCGCGAGGGCGCCACGACGATCCGCACGCTCCAGGAGCTGAGCTGGGAGCGCGGGGCCGACGGCGTCGTCACCGCCACCGTCCGGGCCGACGCCTTCTGCCACAACATGGTCCGCTCGCTCGTCGGGGCCCTGCTGCACGTGGGCGACGGGCACCGGCCCGTCGAATGGCCCGGCGCCGTGCTGGCCGCCGCCGTACGGGACTCCTCCGTCCACGTCGTGAAGCCCCACGGGCTCACCCTGGAGGAGGTCGGCTACCCGGCGGACGAGCTGCTGGCCGCCCGCAGCAAGGAGGCGCGGAACCTGCGCACCCTGCCCGGGGCCGGCGGGGGCTGCGCGGGCTGCTGAGCCCGGCGCGGGCGCGTCCCTCCGCCCCGGCGCGCCCCGGCCCGCCCCCGTCGCGGGGCAATCCATTTGGGCGGCGCCGTGGCGGCCCCGCACAATGCGGGACATGGGACATCTCGAAGCGAGTCATCTGGAGTACTACCTTCCCGACGGGCGGGTCCTGCTCCCCGACGTCTCCTTCCGGGTGGGGGAGGGGGCCGTCGTCGCCCTGGTCGGGGCGAACGGGGCCGGCAAGACCACCCTGCTCAAGCTGATCTCCGGTGAGCTCCAGCCGCACGGCGGCGGCGTCACCATCAGCGGCGGCCTCGGCGTGATGTCGCAGTTCGTGGGCTCCGTGCGGGACGAGACGACCGTACGGGACCTGCTGGTCTCGGTCGCCCAGCCGCGGATCCGGGAGGCCGCGAAGGCCGTGGACCGGGCCGAGCGGCTGATCCTGACCGTCGACGACGAGGCCGCGCAGATGGCGTACGCGCAGGCGCTCAGCGACTGGGCCGACGTCCAGGGTTACGAGGCGGAGACCCTGTGGGACGTCTGCACGATGGCCGCGCTGGACATCCCGTACGACTCCGCGCAGTTCCGCGAGGTGCGGACGCTGTCGGGCGGTGAGCAGAAGCGGCTCGTGCTGGAGGCGCTGCTGCGCGGTCCGGACGAGGTGCTGCTGCTGGACGAGCCGGACAACTACCTGGACGTCCCCGGCAAGCGGTGGCTGGAGGAGCAGCTGCGGGCCACGCGCAAGACGGTGCTGTTCGTCTCGCACGACCGGGAGCTGCTGACCCAGGCCGCCGAGAAGATCATCAGCCTGGAGGCGAGCCCGACCGGCTCCGACGTGTGGGTGCACGGGGCGGGCTTCGCCACCTACCACGACGCCCGCAAGGAGCGCTTCGCGCGCTTCGAGGAGCTCAAGCGGCGTTGGGACGAGGAGCACGCCCGGCTGCGGGCCCTGGTGCTGCGGCTGCGCAACCAGGCGGCGTCCAGCCCCGACATGGCCTCGCGCTACCGGGCGATGCAGACGCGCTTCCAGAAGTTCGAGGAGGCGGGCCCGCCGCCCGAGCCGCCGCGCGAGCAGGACATCAAGATGCGGCTCAAGGGCGGCCGGACCGGTGTGCGGGCGCTGACCGTGGAGAACCTGGAACTCACGGGGCTGATGAAGCCGTTCTCCCTGGAGGTGTTCTACGGGGAGCGCGTCGCGGTCCTGGGCTCGAACGGCTCGGGCAAGTCGCACTTCCTGCGGTTGTTGGCGGGGGAGGACGTCCGGCACACGGGGCAGTGGAAGCTGGGCGCGCGGGTGCTGCCCGGGCACTTCGCGCAGACGCACGCCCATCCGGAGCTGTTCGGTCGCACCCTCGTCGACATCCTGTGGACGGAGGCGGCGAAGCCCCTGGGGCAGGCGATGGGCGCGCTGCGCCGCTACGAGCTGGAGCGGCAGGCGGAGCAGCCGTTCGAGAAGCTGTCGGGTGGTCAGCAGGCGCGTTTCCAGATCCTGTTGCTGGAGCTGGCCGGCACCACGGCGCTGCTGCTGGACGAGCCGACGGACAACCTCGACCTGGAGTCGGCGGAGGC
This sequence comes from Streptomyces sp. NPDC048606, assembly GCF_040650855.1. Taxonomy (NCBI): domain Bacteria; kingdom Bacillati; phylum Actinomycetota; class Actinomycetes; order Kitasatosporales; family Streptomycetaceae; genus Streptomyces; species Streptomyces sp. NPDC048606. Next base: position 88,022 of record NZ_JBEZIB010000030.1, read on the forward strand.
CCTCCAGGACGGGCTGGAGGCGTACGAGGGCACGGTGCTGTGCGTGACGCACGACCGCTGGTTCGCGCGCACATTTGACCGCTATCTGGTCTTCGGTTCGGACGGTGTGGTGCGGGAGACTCAGGAGCCCGTCTGGGACGAGCGTCGGGTCGAGCGCAAGCGCTGAGGGGAATCTCCCCCTCGGCCGGTCGAGGGGGAGGCGTCGTGGGGCTGCGGCCTGGGATCCGGATCGCGAAGTGGGGCCGACCGCCCGCGCCCGACGGGTGGACGGCCTGGCTGACGCGGCCGGCGCCCCGGTCGTGGCGGCTGGTCTCGCTCGGGGTCCTGCTGTTCGTCTGCGTCTCGACGAGCCTGCGGGAGAACTGGGGATCGGACAACGCCTTCGTGGTGAAGGCGGCCGAGGCGCTGCTCGCCGGGGTCTCCCCGTACGAGGACAAGCGGTTCCTGTACCTGCCGAGCGCGGTGCTGATGGCGGTGCCGGAGGCGCTGGTGCCGCGGTCGGTGCTGCGGTGGTCGCTGCCGGTGGGGATGACGGGGCTGACGGCCCTGGGTTGGTGGGCGGCGCTCCGGTTGTTCGGGGTGCCGCCCACCTCGCGTTTCGCGGTGGGGGGCCTCGGGCTGCTGGCGCTCGCGTACAAGCCGTACGCGAACCTCGTGCTGATCGGGAACTGGACGGTGATCTCGGCGGCGGCCCTGCCGGTGGCGCTGTTGTTGGCGCACCGGCGGTCGTGGGGGGCCGCGGGGCTGGTGGTGGGGCTGGCGATCGCCTGCAAGCCGATGCTGGTGCCGATCGGGTTGCTGTTCGTGCTGGCCCGGCGGTGGCGGGGGCTGGCGGTGGCGGTGGCGGTGCCGCTCGGGTTGTCGCTGGTGGGGGCGCTGGTGATGCCGAGCCCGTCGCTGTTCTTCACCAAGACGCTGCCCTTCCTGCTCCAGGGGCAGGACGCGTACGCGTTGCCCTGGGACGCGTCGCCGATCGCGGTGCTGCCGCGGCTGGGGGTGCCGGAGCCGGTCGCGGTGGCGTTGGCGGGCGCGGGGGCGGCGGCCGGGCTGTGGGCGGCGTGGACGCGGTGGCGGCGTCCGGACGCGGAGGGCGAGGGCGGCGAGCTGAGGCTCGCGGAGACGGCGTGCATGGTGATGCTCGCCGCATTCCTGGTGTCGCGGCCCTCCTTCGACCACTACCTGCTGGTGGTGCTTCCGCTGCTGCTGGCGACGGGTGCTCGGGAGGGCTCGATGCCGCGTACGCCCTGGTTCTGGCTGGCCCTGGTGCCGCAGGCGGCGCTGGTCCCGTGGCCCTCGGAGCTGGCCCACAAACGGCGCGCCTTCAGGGACTGCGCGACCCTGTGCGGGCTGGCGGTTCTGCTGGCGCGTCGTGCGAGGGGCTCGGGGCGGGTTACTCTGGAGCCCGTAACAACTGCGGGGTCCCCACCCAGGACCGAACCGGAGTGCGCCGCGAAGCCGATTCGATCGGCATCGCGGACCGCGTTTTGACCCGTACGGGTCTGCTTGGGTATCCTGCTGGTTTGTTATGCGTATTGGCTTTCTCATTCTCACGTGAAAGGGCCTTACGCCGGTCCACCGGACCGATGACCAGCGGTTCACCGTTCACGAGGGTTGCGTCCCCGATGTGAACGAGGGCTGTCGTGATCGTCCGTGGTGACCCTGTCAGGACCCTTCCCCCGGGGCTCGCGCCCCATGGGATGACCCACCACTGAAGAAGCGAAGGCATACGCGTGCGTACGTACAGCCCCAAGCCCGGCGACATCTCGCGCCAGTGGCTCGTCATCGACGCCCAGGACGTCGTCCTCGGCCGTCTGGCGACCCAGGCCGCTGCCCTCCTGAAGGGCAAGCACAAGCCGACCTACGCCCCCCACATGGACATGGGTGACTTCGTCGTCATCATCAACGCCGACAAGGTGCACCTGTCCGGTAACAAGGCGTCCCAGAAGATGGCCTACCGCCACTCCGGCTTCCCGGGCGGTCTCCGCTCCGTGCGTTACGACGACCTCCTGGCGAACAACCCGGAGAAGGCCGTCGAGAAGGCCGTCAAGGGCATGCTCCCCAAGAACACCCTGGGCCGTCAGATGCTCTCGAAGCTGAAGGTCTACTCGGGCGACCAGCACCCCCACGCTGCCCAGCAGCCGGTGCCGTTCGAGATCACCCAGGTCGCGCAGTAGTTCCGGCCACCCCCTAAGACGTAGAAAATTCTGAGGAGCATCGTGGCCGAGACCACCGCCGAGACCCCCGTCGAAGAGTTCGAGGGCGTCGAGGAGTACACCACCGAGACCGAGGTCGTCGTCGAGGGCGACTACACCTCCGAGTCCCTTGCCGGTCGCTTCGGTGACCCCCAGCCGGCCGCCGGCCTGGGCCGTCGCAAGAACGCCATCGCCCGCGTCCGGATCGTTCCGGGCACCGGCAAGTGGAAGATCAACGGTCGCACCCTTGAGGACTACTTCCCCAACAAGGTGCACCAGCAGGAAGTCAACGAGCCCTTCAAGCTCCTGGAGCTCGACGGCCGCTACGACGTCATCGCCCGCATCTCGGGTGGCGGCGTCTCCGGCCAGGCCGGTGCCCTGCGCCTCGGTGTCGCCCGTGCGCTGAACGAGGCGGACGTGGACAACAACCGCCCGGCGCTGAAGAAGGCCGGCTTCCTCTCCCGCGACGACCGTGCGGTCGAGCGCAAGAAGGCCGGTCTCAAGAAGGCCCGTAAGGCTCCGCAGTACAGCAAGCGTTAATCTGCGCCTGCTGTTCTGCAACGAAACCGCCCCGGCAGCACTCTCTGTGCTGCCGGGGCGGTTCGTTTACCGCCATAAGCGGCAAATACCTGTCACAAGCGGTCACAAGCAAAGCGTGAGCTCGGGAGGACAACAGTGGGACGACTCTTCGGGACGGACGGTGTACGAGGCGTAGCCAACGCGGATCTGACGGCCGAGCTCGCGCTCGGCCTCTCCGTGGCGGCGGCGCACGTACTCGCCGAAGCGGGCACCTTCGCGGGCCACCGGCCCACGGCCGTGGTGGGCCGGGACCCCCGCGCGTCGGGCGAGTTCCTGGAGGCCGCGGTCGTCGCGGGCCTCGCCAGCGCCGGCGTGGACGTCCTGCGCGTCGGTGTGCTGCCCACCCCGGCGGTGGCGTATCTCACCGGTGCGCTGGGTGCCGACCTCGGCGTGATGCTGTCGGCCAGCCACAACGCCATGCCCGACAACGGCATCAAGTTCTTCGCGCGCGGCGGGCACAAGCTCGCCGACGAGCTGGAGGACCGCATCGAGTCCGTCTACGAGGAGCACCGCACGGGCGCTCCCTGGGACCGGCCCACCGGCTCCGGCGTCGGCCGCGTCTCCGACTACACCGAGGGCTTCGACAAGTACGTCGCGCACCTCATCGGCGTCCTCCCGAACCGTCTCGACGGCCTGAAGGTCGTCCTCGACGAGGCCCACGGCGCGGCCGTGTACGTCTCGCCCGAGGCCTTCACCCGCGCCGGCGCGGAGATCGTCACGATCGGCGCCGAGCCCGACGGGCTGAACATCAACGACGGCTGCGGCTCGACCCACCTGGACCTGCTGAAGCAGGCCGTGGTGGAGCACGGCGCGGCCTTCGGCATCGCGCACGACGGTGACGCCGACCGCTGCCTGGCGGTGGACCACACCGGCGCCGAGGTCGACGGCGACCAGATCCTCGCCGTGCTGGCGCTGGCCATGCGCGAGGCGGGCCAGCTGCGGGAGAACACCGTGGTCGGCACCGTCATGTCCAACCTGGGCTTCAAGCTGGCCATGGAGGGCGAGGGCATCCAGGTCGTGCAGACCGGTGTCGGCGACCGCTACGTGCTGGAGTCGATGAAGGAGCACGGCTACGCGCTCGGTGGCGAGCAGTCCGGCCACGTGATCATCCTCGACCACGCGACGACCGGCGACGGCACGCTGACCGGCCTGATGCTGGCGGCGCGCGTCGCGGCCACCGGCCGCACGCTGGCCGACCTGGCGGGGGTCATGGAGCGGCTGCCGCAGATCCTGATCAACGTCCCGGACGTGGACAAGTCCCGGGTCGCGACCTCGGGCGAGCTGGCGGCGGCGGTGGCCGACGCCGAGCGCGAGCTGGGCTCCACCGGCCGGGTGCTGTTGCGCCCGTCCGGTACGGAGCCGCTCGTACGGGTGATGGTGGAGGCCGCGGACATCGAGCAGGCCCGCGCGGTCGCCGGCCGGCTGGCCGACGTGGTGAAGTCCGCGCTGGGCTAGCGGTCCCCGCTCATCGGCCGGGGGCCCCGGTGCTCCCGGCCCGGCGGATCCAGCGACCGCGCTGGGTCCGCCACAGCGCTTTCTGGGCGTACAGGGTGGCGATGCCCGCGAGCATGATGCCGCCGAGGTTGAGCAGGAGCTGTTCCGCCGAGCCCCACATCTGGGCGAACTCCCCGTACCCGAGTGCCACGGCGGCGTTCGCGGCGGCCGGGACGGTCGTCACGGAGATGGCCACGCCGACCAGCGCGCCCGATTTCGCGGAGGTCAGGGAGAGCACTCCGGCCACGCCGGCCAGGAGCGAGACCACGAAGGAGAACGGGTCCGGCTGCCAGATGAAGCCGGTGTTCGGGCGGGGTCGCTCCAGCATCTGCGGATCGAACTGTCCGATGGCGTCCATCCCGAGGCTGAAGACGGTCGTGGCCGCGATGGCCGCGGCGAACCCGACCAGCAGCGCGATCAGGGAGCGCAGGGCGAGCCGCGGCTCGCGCCGTACGACGCCGACGGACACCCCCGCGAGCGGGCCGAACTCCGGGCCGACGGCCATGGCGCCCACGATGAGGACCGCGTTGTCCAGCACCACACCGCAGGCGGCGATCATCGTCGCGAGGATCATGAACGCGCAGTAGGTGATGGAGAGCGTGGACTCCTCGTGGGTGGCCTCGGTGAGCTGTCCCCACAGCACGGCGTCGGCGGCCTCGCCGGGGGCCTCCTCCTCGGCCTCGTCGGCCCGCTCGGACAGGGACAGGTCGATGTTCTCGACGGCGATCGAGCCGTCCTTCTCGATGCCCAGGGCCTGGAGCTCGCCGAGCAACTCGTCACCGGCCTCCCGGGCCACGTCGCACAGCACGAGGTCGCCCGCCGGCACCCGGGCCGCGCCGGGCAGGACGACGAGGTGGGTGGTGCCGACCGTCCGCTCGACGACCGCGACCACCTCCTCCGTCCGGTCGGGCGGGGTGATCATCCGTAGATGCAGCATGGCCGCACCCTAGGGCCTCTCGGCCCTGTGGGCCCTGTCGGCCCCGGCGGCGGTCAGAGCTTGCGCAGGCTCAGCTTCTGCACCTTGTGGTCGGGGCCCTTGCGGACCACGAGGGTGGCGCGGCCGCGAGTGGGCGCCACGTTCTCCAGCAGGTTCGGCTTGTTGATGGTCCGCCACATCGTCTGGGCGTACTCCAGGGCCTCCTCCTCGGAGACCTGGGTGTACTTGCGGAAGTAGGAGAACGGGTTCTGGAACGCCGTCTCGCGCAGCTTGCGGAACCGGTTGAGGTACCAGCGCTCGATGTCCTCGGCCCGGGCGTCGACGTACACGCTGAAGTCGAAGTAGTCGGCGAGGGCGACGCGGGTGCGGCCGTCCTTGCCGGGCAGGGCGGGCTGGAGGACGTTGAGGCCCTCGACGATCAGGATGTCCGGGCGGCGGACGACGAGCCGCTCGTCGGGGACGATGTCGTAGATCAGGTGGGAGTAGACGGGGGCGGTGACCTCGTCCTTGCCGGCCTTGATGTCGGCGACGAAGCGGGTCAGCGCGCGCCGGTCGTAGGACTCGGGGAAGCCCTTGCGGGAGGTCAGGCCGCGGCGCTGGAGTTCCTTCATCGGGTAGAGGAACCCGTCCGTGGTGACGAGCTCCACCCGCGGGTGCTCGGGCCAGCGGGCCAGGAGGGCCTGGAGGAGGCGGGCGACGGTGGACTTGCCGACGGCGACGGAGCCGGCGACGCCTATCACGAAGGGGGTGCCCTGCTGGGCGCCGTGGCCGTTGCCCGCGTCGCCGAGGAAGGTGTTGACGGTGCCGCGCAGGTTGCTGGTGGCGCCGACGTAGAGGTTCAGCAGGCGCGAGAGCGGCAGGTAGACGTCGCGCACCTCGTCCAGGTCGATCACGTCGCCGAGGCCGCGCAGCCGCTCGACCTCGTCCGCCGTCAGCGGCAGGGGCGTGCGCTCGCGCAGGGCGCTCCACTCGGACCGGGTGAGGTCGACGTAGGGGGACGCGTCGGAGACCCGGCGGGGGCCGGTGCGCTCCGTCGCGCGGTCCGGCGTGCAACGCGTAGGCGATGTGATCACACCGCCATTGTCGGGGTTCGGGGTCGCTCGTGGGTGGTGGGGTCGGTCACGTGGGGTCGCGACACGAGCGGACGTGGGGTTGTACGCGTGCCGGTATCGATCGGAGGGCCGCCCGGTCTCGTGCGGATCACGATTGCGACCGGAGCCCGAAAATATCGATCACCCGGTCGAACGAAGTCGTAGATTGACGATCACCGTGGCGCTGATCTGCGCGTTTTTGGTGCGCTTCAGCCTGCCTTTACTTTTTCCGGGGGAGTCCTTCCGTGCGTTCCGCTGTTGTCCGTCGTTCCGTCCTGGCCGCCTCCGCGGTCTCCCTGAGCCTGCTCGTCACCGCGTGCGGCTCCGGCGACTCGAAGTCGGACGCCAAGTCCGACGCGAAGCCGGACGCCAAGGCGTCGGCGAGCGCCGCTCCGGCCGCCAAGGCGAAGACCGCCGCCGAGCTGGCCCCGCTGCTGGTCACCCAGGCCGACCTGCCGGACCACAAGATCGGCGCGGACAAGTCCATCGACGCCGCGCAGAGCGAGAAGGTCACCACGGACAAGGCCGCGTGCCAGCCGCTGGTCGAGCTCCAGAGCTTCAAGTCGGCCGGTACGCCCGCGGGCACCGCCCACACCGGGACCACCGAGAACTCCAAGGCGCCGTCCGAGGGCGCCAGCGTGGAGGAGAAGCTCAACGCGATCACGGACAAGCTGTCCGCGACCCGCACCGTGGTCATCCTCTCCTCCTACGAGGGCAAGGCGACCGAGGAGACCCTCGCCGCGGTGAAGTCCGCCGTCACCGCCTGCGCCGCCGGCTACACCGTCACCGCGGGCACCGAGGTCACCAAGGTCGAGAAGGCCGCCGCCTCCACCGCGGTCACCGCCGGTGACGAGGCCTTCGCCTTCAACACGACCATCGACCTGAAGGACGGCCAGAAGAACACGATGGAGTTCGTGGTCGTCCGCAAGGGCAACGTCCTCGCGTCCTTCGCCTCCGTCAGCGGCGCCGGCCAGGCGAAGCAGCCGAAGACGGTCGTCGAGGCCCAGGTCAAGAAGCTCGGCTGAGTCGCCGTCATCGACGGCCCGTGAGGCCGTTCGAACAGTCGTCAACCCCGCTCCGGCGCGTTCGCCGGGGCGGGGTTTTCGTCTTGTCCAGGTACCGGACGGCCGGCCCGGCGCGGCGTACGCTGCCGCCTATGTGCGGAATTGTGGGTTACGTAGGAGCGCAGTCTGCGCTCGATGTGGTCATCGCCGGACTGAAGCGGCTGGAGTACCGCGGCTACGACTCGGCAGGCATCGCCGTGCTCGCCGACGGGGACCTGGCCAACGTCAAGAAGGCCGGGAAGCTGGTCAACCTGGAGAAGGAGCTGGTCGGGCGGCCGTTGCCCGCCGGCTCCACGGGCCTGGGACACACGCGGTGGGCGACCCACGGCGGCCCCACCGACGTCAACGCCCACCCCCACCTGGACAACTCCGGGCGGGTGGCCGTCGTCCACAACGGCATCATCGAGAACTTCGCGGCGCTGCGCGCCGAACTGGCCGAGCGGGGGCACCGGCTGGAGTCCGAGACGGACACCGAGGTCGTGGCGCACCTGCTGGCGGAGCGCTTCGAGGCGGCCGGCGCCGGCACGGGCGGAGCCGGCGGCGCCGCCCGCGCCGGCGGGCTGGCCGAGGCGATGCGGCAGGTGTGCCGGCGGCTGGAGGGCGCCTTCACCCTGGTCGCCGTGCACGCCGACGAGCCGGACGTGGTGGTCGGCGCGCGCCGCAACTCCCCCCTGGTGGTGGGCGTCGGCGAGGGCGAGAACTTCCTGGCCTCGGACGTGGCCGCGTTCATCGCCCACACCCGCTCGGCCATCGAGCTGGGCCAGGACCAGGTCGTCGAACTGCGCCGCGACGGGGTCACCGTCACCGACTTCGACGGCGCGCCCGCGACCGTGCGGGCGTACCACGTGGACTGGGACGCCTCCGCGGCCGAGAAGGGCGGCTACGACTACTTCATGCTCAAGGAGATCGCCGAGCAGCCGAAGGCCGTCGCCGACACCCTCCTGGGCCGGATCGACGCGAGCGGCCTGCTGACCCTGGACGAGGTGCGCATCCCCGCCTCGGTGCTGCGCGAGGTCGACAAGGTCGTGATCGTGGCCTGCGGTACGGCGTACCACGCGGGCATGATCGCGAAGCTGGCCATCGAGCACTGGACCCGCATCCCCTGCGAGACGGAACTGGCCAGCGAGTTCCGCTACCGCGACCCGATCCTGGACCAGCGGACGCTGGTGATCGCGATCTCGCAGTCCGGCGAGACCATGGACACCCTGATGGCGCTGCGCCACGCCCGTGAACAGGGCGCCAGGGTGCTGGCCGTCTGCAACACGAACGGTTCGACGATCCCGCGAGAATCGGACGCCGTGCTCTACACGCACGCCGGTCCCGAGGTCGCCGTGGCCTCCACGAAGGCGTTCCTGACGCAGCTGGTGGCCTGCTACCTGGTCGCCCTGTACCTCGGGCAGGTGCGGGGCACCAAGTGGGGCGACGAGATCCGGGCGGTGATCCGCGAGCTGTCCGACATCGCGGCGGCCGTCGACACCGTCCTGGAGACGATGGAGCCCGTACGGGCCCTCGCGCGTTCCCTCGCCGACAAGGACACCGTGCTGTTCCTGGGCCGGCACGTGGGCTACCCGGTGGCGCTGGAGGGCGCGCTCAAGCTCAAGGAGCTGGCCTACATGCACGCCGAGGGGTTCGCGGCGGGCGAGCTCAAGCACGGGCCGATCGCGCTGATCGAGAAGGACCTGCCGGTGGTCGTGGTCGTGCCCTCGCCGCGCGGGCGCTCCGTCCTGCACGACAAGATCGTCTCGAACATCCAGGAGATCCGGGCCCGCGGGGCGCGCACGATCGTGATCGCCGAGGAGGGCGACGAGGCGGTCGTCCCGTACGCCGACCACCTGATCCGCATCCCGGCGACCCCCACGCTGCTCCAGCCGCTCGTGGCCACGGTGCCCCTCCAGGTGTTCGCCTGCGAGCTGGCCACCGCGCGTGGAAACGAGGTGGACCAGCCGCGTAACCTCGCCAAGTCCGTCACGGTGGAGTAGTCGTCAGGGGTTGGTGTTGTGATCATCGGTGTGGGGATCGACGTCGCGGAGATCGACCGGTTCGCCGCGGCGCTGGAGCGGACGCCCCAACTGGCGGCCCGCCTCTTCCTCGACGCCGAGATGACCCTGCCGAGCGGCGAGCGGCGCGGGAGCGCGTCGCTCGCCGCCCGCTTCGCGGCCAAGGAGGCCCTGGCCAAGGCGCTGGGGGCGCCGGGCGGGCTGCTGTGGACGGACGCCGAGGTGTACGTCGAGGAGTCCGGGCAGCCCCGCCTGCGGGTCTCCGGGACGGTCGCGGCGCGGGCCGCGTCCCTCGGGGTGAAGTCCTGGCACATCTCGCTGAGCCACGACGCGGGAGTCGCCTCCGCTGTGGTGATCGCCGAGGGATGACGGGCAGGCTGGGGGCATGCGTACCGCTTACAGCGTGGAGACCGTACGGGCCGCCGAGCGCGAGCTGATGGCCCGCCTGCCCGAAGGCGCCCTCATGGCGCGCGCCGCCGCCGGACTGGCCGCCGTCTGCGCGGGGTTGCTCGGCCGCGTGTACGGCTCCCGGGTCGTGCTGCTCGTCGGGCCCGGGGACAACGGCGGCGACGCCCTGTACGCGGGTGCCCGCCTGGCCCGGCGCGGGGCGGCGGTCACCGCGGTGCCCCTGGACCCCGAACGGCTGCACCCCGGCGGGTGGGCCGCGCTGCGGGCCGCCGGGGGCCGCCTCGCGCCGACCGTGCCGACCCGGGCGGACCTGGTGCTGGACGGGCTCGTCGGCATCGGCGGACGCGGCGCACTGCGCCCGGAGGCCGCCGCGCTGGTGGCGGCCGTGCCCGTCGGGGCGCCCGTCGTCGCGGTGGACCTGCCGAGCGGGGTGGACGCCGACACCGGGGAGGTCGCGGGCCCGGCCGTGTCGGCGGACGTCACCGTCACCTTCGGGGCGCACAAGCCCGGCGTGCTCATCGACCCGGGCGCCTCGCGGGCCGGTGTCGTGCGGCTCGTCGACATCGGGCTGGAGCTGCCGCCCGCCCCCGCGATCGAGGTGCTGCAACACGCGGAGGTCGCGGCCCTGCTGCCGACCCCCACGGCGAGCAGCGACAAGTACCGCCGCGGCGTCGTCGGCGTCGTCGCCGGGTCCGAGCAGTACCCCGGGGCGGCGGTGCTGGCCGTGGCCGGCGCCCTGCGCGGCGGCGCGGGAGCGGTGCGGTACGTGGGCCCGGCGGGGGACGCCGTCCTGGCCCGGTACCCGGAGGTGCTGGTGGGGACGGGCCGGGTACAGGCCTGGGTCGTCGGTCCGGGCATCGGCGCGGGGCGGGAGGCCGAGGTCGAGAAGGCGCTGGCGGACCGCGACGTGCCCGTCCTGCTCGACGCCGACGGGCTGCGGGCCCTGGACGCCGCCCTGGTGCGCTCGCGCCGGGCGCCCACCCTGCTGACCCCGCACGCGGGGGAGGCGGCGGCGCTGCTGGGGACGGCCCGGGAGGAGGTGGAGGCCGGGCGGCTGGCCGCCGTGCGCGAGCTCGCCGGGCGGTACGGGGCCACGGCCCTGCTGAAGGGCTCGACGACGCTGGTGTCCGCGGGAGGCGTCGTACGCGTCAACCCGACGGGCACGCCCTGGCTGGCGACGGCGGGCAGCGGCGACGTGCTGTCCGGCCTGGCCGGCGCCCTGCTCGCGGCGGGCCGCGACGGCCTCGACGCGGGATCGCTGGCCGCCTACCTCCACGGACTCGCCGGCCGCCGGGCCGCCTCGGGCGCCCCGGCCCTGGCCCATGAGGTCGCCTCCGCGCTGCCGGCCGTGTGGCGCGACATCACCGCCTGAGCGACCGACTTCGTCCCGAGATGTCCCACAGCGGGCCGGTGCACCCCGGCCGGCCTGCGGCGAAGGGCGGGCGGGCCTCTGAGAGACTGGGGGCGATGAACGAGACAGCCACGCGCGTGTACGCCGAGATCGATCTTGACGCAGTACGGGAGAACGTACGCGCACTGCGCGCGCGGGCGCCCCGTTCAGGCCTCATGGCCGTCGTCAAGGCGGACGCCTACGGGCACGGGGCCGTCCCCTGCGCCCGCGCCGCCCGCGAGGCCGGCGCCACGTGGCTCGCCACCGCCACCCCCGACGAGGCGCTCGCGCTGCGCGCCGCCGGCATCGAGGGCCCGATGCTGTGCTGGCTGTGGACCCCCGGCGGCCCCTGGCGCGAGGCCATCGAGGCCGACATCGACGTGTCCGTCAGCGCCCTGTGGGCCCTCGACGAGGTCCGCGCCGCCGCCCGCGCCGCGGGCCGCACCGCCCGCGTCCAGCTCAAGGCCGACACCGGCCTCGGCCGCGCCGGCTGCCAGCCCGCCGAATGGGCCGAGCTCGTCGGCGCCGCCGTGGCCGCCCAGGCCGAGGGAACCGTCCAGGTCACCGGCGTCTGGTCGCACTTCGCGTGCGCCGACGAACCGGGCCACCCCTCCATCGCCCTCCAGCTCGACGCCTTCCGCGACATGCTCGCCTACGCGGAGAAGGAGGGGATCGACCCCGAGGTCCGTCACCTCGCCAACTCCCCGGCGACCCTCACCCTCCCCGAGAGCCACTTCGACCTCGTCCGCCCCGGCCTCGCGATCTACGGCGTCTCGCCCGCCCCCGAACTCGGCACCCCCGCCCAGCTCGGCCTGCGCCCCGCGATGACCCTCAAGGCCTCCCTCGCGCTGGTCAAGCGGGTCCCCGCCGGTCACGGCGTCAGCTACGGCCACCACTACGTCACCGAGGGCGAGACCCACCTCGCCCTCGTCCCCGCCGGGTACGCCGACGGCCTGCCCCGCAGCGCCTCCGGTCGCGGTCCCGTCCTCGTCGGGGGCCGGATCCTGAACGCCGCCGGACGCATCGCCATGGACCAGTTCGTCGTCGACCTCGGCCCCGACCAGGGCGGCGTCCCCGTCCGGGCCGGCGACGAGGCCGTCCTCATCGGTGACGCCGAACGGGGCGAACCCACCGCCGAGGACTGGGCTCAAGCGGCGCACACGATCGCGTATGAGATCGTCACCCGTATCGGAGGTCGGGTGCCCCGGGTGTACCTGGGCGGCTGAGTGAGGACGGCGACGTCGTGAGCGAGAACTGGCGCAAGGCCGGCTGGGCCGGCGCCGCCATCGGTGTCATAGCGGCGGGCGCCGCGGCCGGTGTCGCGGTCGAACGCATCACCGTGGGGCGGGGCATCCGCATGAAGGCCCGACTCGCCCTCGACGCGACCGGGGACTACGGCTCCCTGCGCGGCACCGAGGGCACCTGTCGGGCCGAGGACGGCACCGCGCTCCACCACGAGGTCGACGAACTCCCCGAGGAGGCACCCAAACGGCGACTGCGCCGCAAGGGCCCGCCCCCGGTCACCGTCGTCTTCTCCCACGGCTACTGCCTGGGGCAGGACTCCTGGCACTTCCAGCGCGCCGCGCTGCGCGGACTCGTCCGCTGCGTCTACTGGGACCAGCGCAGCCACGGCCGCAGCATGCGCGGCCTCGCCCAGGCCGACGGACTGCCCGTCACCATCGACCAGCTCGGCCGCGACCTCAAGGCCGTCATCGACGCCACCGCCCCCGAGGGCCCCCTGGTCCTCGTCGGCCACTCCATGGGCGGCATGACCGTCATGGCACTGGCCGACCAGTTCCCCGAGCTCGTGCGCGACCGGGTCATCGGCGTGGCCCTCGTCGGCACCTCCAGCGGCGGGCTCGACCAGGTCACGTACGGGCTGCCCTCCGTCGGCACGGCCGCGCTGCGCCGCCTGCTGCCCGGAGTGCTCAAGGCCCTCGGATCGCAGGTCGAACTGGTCGAGAAGGGCCGCCGGGCCACCGCCGACCTCTTCGCCGGCATGATCAAGATGTACTCGTTCGGCTCCCGGGACGTGGACCCGGCCGTCGCGCGCTTCGCCGAGCGGCTGATCGAGGCCACCCCCATCGACGTCGTCGCCGAGTTCTACCCGGCCTTCCAGACCCACGACAAGACCGAGGCACTGCAACGCTTCGCGGAGATCCCGGTCACCGTCATCGCCGCCGACCGCGACATGATCACCCCGGCCGAACACAGCGTCACCATCAAGGAGGCCCTCCCGGCCGCCGAGCTGGTGGTGCTGGAGGACACCGGGCACCTGATGATGCTCGAACGCCCCGACATCGTGACCGGGCTGCTCACCGACCTGCTGACCCGGGCCGGAGCCCTGCCCGCAGCGACTAACGTTGGGACGCATGGAAGAAGTACCGCGGGAAGCGCCGCGCAGCCCGGCGGCTGAGGTCCTGGCCGAGGCCGCCGCCGAAACCCTGATCACCGTCGACTCGCCCGACTCCATGCGGGAGCTGGGCCGTCGGATCGCCGGCCTGCTGCGCCCCGGCGACCTCGTCCTGCTGACCGGCGAACTCGGCGCGGGCAAGACCACCCTGACGCGCGGCCTGGGCGAGGGGCTCGGCGTCCGCGGGGCCGTCACCTCCCCGACCTTCGTGATCGCCCGGGTGCACCCGTCCCTGGGTACCGGCCCGGCGCTGGTGCACGTGGACGCGTACCGGCTCGGAGGCGGGCTGGACGAGATGGAGGACCTGGACCTCGACGTCTCGCTGCCCGAGTCCGTGATCGTCGTGGAGTGGGGCGACGGCAAGGTGGAGGAGCTGTCGGACGACCGGCTGCACGTGGTCATCGGACGGGCCGTCGGACACGAGGAGGTCCTCGACGACGTGCGCGAGGTCGCGGTGCGCGGCGTCGGCGCGCGCTGGGCCGAAGCCGGACTGGAGACCCTGGCGGGCCAGAGGGCGCGCTAGTCGCCCGCAGTCACGGAGAGTGTTTCGAGGGGCGCCCCCGCGGTGGGGCGCCCCTCGGCGTTCCGGTCGCGGGCGGGCCCTCGCGGCGGAAACGTACCGACAAGACGTCGGCAACATATTGCGCCGGCGTGGCGTCGCGTGATGACATGGTACCCAGCGTTGGTTAGGTATACCTAAGTACGCCGTCCCGGGATCCAGGAGGCAGCCATGTCGACAGCAGGAGCAGCAGAGCGAGCGCCCGTCGTGTCCATGCGGGCCCTGCTCGCGGCGGGCATCGCCGCCACGGCGGTGTCCACCCCGCCGAGGGTGCGCCCGTTCCCGGACCCGGAGGTCGCCGCCGCGGCCGCCGCACACGCCGAACAGGCCGCTCCGGAGTCGGAAGCGGCCTGAGCCCTCACCCGTTCGGGTGGGGGAGGGGAAACCCGTGCGGGCGGCGAGGCGTCAGGGGACGACGACGACCTTCGCGCTGATCGTCGCGAACGCCCACATGGCGTCCCCGTCGCCCCGCGACATGCGGATGCCGCCGGTGCGCTTCGTCGGATCCGGCTCGGGCATCGCACCGTCCACCCGCGCGCTGAAGCCGACCGAGATCCCGTCCGAGGTGGCGAACCGCACCACGTGCTCGATCGGCACCCCGTCGGAGCCGGTCACCGACCCGGAGCGGGACCCGACCACGTACGTCCCGGTCACCGGGTGCACGGTGCTCGGCATCACCGCGAACGTCTTCGGCTGGCTGCCGTCCTCGGGGACCAGCCAGACCCGCTTCTGCGAGATGGAGTACACCACCCGCGTGCCCGTGCCGGAATCGGCGGGCACCGCCGCCGGCTTGGCGGGGTCCTGCTTGGCCGGGGGCTGCTCCTGCGCGGCCGCCGGGGTCTGCGCGGCGGGCCGCAGGGGGTGCTCGGGGGCGGACGCGGACGCCTGGTAGGCCAGGAACCCGATGGCGGCGACCGCCGCGAAGGTGAGCCCGGCCACGATTCCCGAGCTTCTGCGTGCCACCTTGCTCCACCTCTCCGCCGCCCGCGTCGCCGACCTGCTCGCGGGCCACGACTGGTAACGGTCGAATATCCCGGTCGAAAGGTAGCAGCCGGGCCCGGCCGGCGACCGGCCGCAAGGCCCCGGGCCCCGGGAGTCGTAGGCTGTTCGCGTGCTCTTGCTCGCCGTAGATACCGCCACGCCCGCCGTCACCGTCGCCCTGCACGACGGGGAGTCCGTCCTCGCCGAATCGAACCAGGTCGACGCCCGCCGCCACGGGGAGCTGCTGCTGCCCTCCGTCGACCGGGTCCTCGCCGAGGCCGGGGTGAAGCTCGAAGCCGTCACCGGCATCGTCGTGGGCGTCGGCCCCGGCCCCTACACCGGGCTGCGCGTCGGCCTCGTCACCGCTTCCACCTTCGCCTCCGTCCTCGGCGTCCCCGTGCACGGCCTGTGCACCCTCGACGGCCTCGCCCACGCCGCCGGCGCCGCCGGCATCGAGGGCCCCTTCGTCGTCGCCACCGACGCCCGGCGCAAGGAGGTCTACTGGGCGCGCTACGAGGACCCCCGCACCCGCCTCGAAGGCCCCTCCGTCGACCGCCCCGCCGACATCGCCGAGCGCGTCGCGGGCCTGCCCGCCGTCGGCCAGGGCGCCGAGCTGTACCCGGCCGTCTTCCCCGACGCGCGCGGCCCCGTCCACCAGTCCGCCGCCGCCCTGGCCGCCCTCGCGGCGGAGCGCCTCGCGAGCGGCGCGGCCTTCGAGAACGCCGACGGCGCGCCCCCGACCCCCCTGTACCTGCGCCGCCCCGACGCCGAGGTGCCCAAGAACTACAAGGTGGTCACCCCCAAGTGACGGCCGCGACCGTGGTGCTCCGCGAGATGCGCTGGTGGGACATCGCACCGGTGCTGGAGCTGGAGCACGAGCTGTTCCCCGAGGACGCCTGGTCCGCCGGCATGTTCTGGTCCGAGCTCGCCCACGCGCGCGGCCCCCGCGCCACCCGCCGGTACGTGGTGGCCCAGGACGGGACCGGCCGGCTCGTCGGCTACGCCGGGCTCGCCGCCGCCGGCGACCTGGCCGACGTACAGACCATCGCGGCCGCCCGCGACCAGTGGGGCACCGGGCTCGGCGCCCGGCTCCTCACCGAACTGCTGCGCGCCGCCACCGCCTTCGAATGCGCCGAGGTGCTCCTGGAGGTGCGCGTGGACAACACCCGCGCCCAGCGGCTCTACGAGCGCTTCGGCTTCGAGCCGATCGGCTTCCGGCGCGGCTACTACCAGCCCGGCAACGTCGACGCGCTCGTCATGCGACTGACCGACCCCGCCCACGCGGGCACCGAAAACCCTGAGAGCAGTGAGACCCATGGCTGACGAACCGCTCGTCCTCGGCATCGAGACCTCCTGCGACGAGACCGGCGTCGGCGTCGTCCGCGGCACCACCCTGCTGGCCGACGCGATCGCGTCGAGCGTCGACGAGCACGCCCGCTTCGGCGGCGTCGTCCCCGAGGTGGCCTCCCGGGCCCACCTGGAGGCGATGGTCCCGACCATCGAACGCGCCCTGAAGGAGGCCGGCGTCTCCGCGCGCGACCTCGACGGCATCGCCGTCACCGCCGGCCCCGGCCTCGCGGGCGCGCTGCTCGTCGGCGTCTCCGCCGCCAAGGCGTACGCGTACGCGCTGGGCAAGCCGCTCTACGGCGTCAACCACCTGGCCTCCCACATCTGCGTCGACCAGCTGGAGCACGGCCCGCTCCCGGAGCCGACCATGGCGCTGCTCGTCTCCGGCGGGCACTCCTCGCTGCTGCTGGCCCCGGACATCACCAGCGACGTCCGCCCGCTCGGCGCGACCATCGACGACGCCGCCGGCGAGGCCTTCGACAAGATCGCCCGCGTGCTCCAGCTCGGCTTCCCCGGCGGCCCGGTCATCGACCGGCTCGCGCGCGAGGGCGACCCCAAGGCGATCAACTTCCCGCGCGGTCTGACGGGGCCGCGCGACGCGGCGTACGACTTCTCCTTCTCCGGCCTGAAGACGGCGGTGGCCCGCTGGATCGAGGCCAAGCGCAAGGCGGGGGAGGAGGTGCCGGTGCGTGACGTGGCGGCGTCCTTCCAGGAGGCCGTGGTGGACGTGCTGACGCGCAAGGCGATCCGGGCGTGCAAGGACGAGGGCGTCGACCACCTGATGATCGGCGGCGGTGTCGCGGCCAACTCCCGGCTCCGCTCACTGGCCCAGGAGCGCTGTGACGACGCGGGGATCGTCCTGCGCGTGCCGCGCCCGAAGCTGTGCACGGACAACGGCGCCATGGTGGCGGCGCTCGGCGCCGAGATGGTCAGGCGCAACCGGCCGGCCTCCGACTGGGACCTGTCCGCGGACTCCTCGCTGCCGGTCACGGACCCGCACGTGCCGGGCGCGGCGGCGGACCACGAGCACGGCGAAGGCGAGGGGCACGGGCATGCGCACGGCCACGGCCACGGGCACGGCCACGACCATGACCACGTGCACGAGCTGAGCAAGGACAACCTCTACTCATGAGCACCGTCGCCCTGATGTGGGAGGCCCGGGCCGCCACCGGCCGCGGCAACGAGCTGCTGGAGTGGGCCCGCTCGCAGGTCCTGGCCCGGGAGCCGGTGCGCCGCGAGGTGCTGCGCGCGCCCCAGGACCGGGTCCTCGTGGTCACCTGGTGGGACAGCGCGGAGGGCCTGGCGGCGGAGCTGCCCGAACTGCCCGAGCCGGCGGCGGACCTGATCACCCGTGCGGTGCACCGCTGGCGGTTCGAGTCGGTCGAGGTCACCGGAGGCTGAGGGGCTCGGCGCCTCGCGGCCGCGCGGGACTCGTGGCCGCGCGGGACGGCGTGGGGCTCCGGGGGTTCCCGGGGCCGCCGTGCCCGCCGTGCCCGCTGTGGCGACGTTCCAGGGGCTCTCAGTCGGAGTTGGAGCGCGTGACGCTATGGTCATGCGCATGCCTAGCCGTGAGCTTCCGCCTCCACCGCCGCCCGCGCACCTGCGCGAGTGGCTGGACGAGACCGTCGTACGGGCCGACCGCGCGCGGTTCCTGGCGGACCTCAGCCGGCGCAGCCTGGGCCTCGGCCGGCTGGCGCTGCTGTGGACCGTGGCCGCGGTCTTCGCGTTCGGCTGGACCTTCGTCGGCATGGCCGTCATGTCCTTCGAGTCCGGCGACGCCTTCGGCTCCCTGTTCGGGGTCCTCTACGCCGTCATCGGGCTCGGCGTCCTGATCCCCGCCGGGTTCTGGTTCGCCTGGGGCGCCCGCCAGGAGCGGCGGGTGCGCCGGCTGCTGTGCGCCTGGGTCGAGGCGGGCCGCGACCCCGCCACCGACGCCCGGCTGCGCGCCCCCGCGCGGAGCCTGGTGTGGCTCACGGCCTCCCTCGCACTGGGCGCCGTGGGGCTCTGGGTGGCCTTCGCGGCGGCGGCCGGGGCCCGGCCGGGCCAGGACACGTACGGCGAGGTCGCCTACTTCATGGGCTTCGGCATGATCCTGTGGATCACCGCCCTGCTGGGCCTGGCCAAGGCCGGCGCGCACTACCGCTGGGCGATCCGCGCCTTCCGCGGCGGACCGGCCGCGAGCGGCCCCGGCGGCCGGCGCCTGGTGTCGGAAACCCCGTAACCCCGTAACCCCGTAACCCCGTAGCCCCGGGCGCGGGCGCCGGGGCCGGGCGAGGGGGTCAGGAGACCGGCGAGCCGATCAGCATGGACGGGGCCCCCGCGACGCGCGTCAGGAACACCGTCGCGGAGTTCGGCCCCTGCGGCTTCACCTTCTTGCGCAGCTCCTCGGGCTCGATCGCCGAGCCGCGCTTCTTCACCGTCAGGATCCCGACCTCGCGCTCGCGCAGCAGCGCCTTCAGCTTCTTCAGGCCGAAGGGCAGCACGTCGGTGATCTCGTACGCGGTCGCGTACGGCGTCGCGCGCAGCTCGTCGGCGGTGATGTACGCGATGGTCGGGTCGATGAGCCGGCCGCCCAGCTCCCGCGCGACCTCGGCCACCAGGTGGGCGCGGATCACGGCCCCGTCGGGCTCGTACAGCCAGCGGCCCACCGGCCCCGCCTCCGGGTCGGGCAGCGGATCGGCGGTGCGCAGGGCGCGCGGGCCGGGCAGCAGGGTGGCCCGCACGGTCCCCGGGGCGGTGCCGAACCACAGCACGGCCTCCTTCACGTCACCGTGGTCGGAGATCCACTCCGCCTCGGCCTGCGCCGGGACCGCCTCGTGCGGGATCCCGGGGGCGATCTTGATGGCGGCGTACCGGGCCGCGCGGGCCGTCTCGACCGCCCAGGACAGCGGCGGCGAGTAGGACTCCGGGTCGAAGACGCGCCCTCGCCCGCCGCGCCGGGCCGGGTCGAGGAACACGGCGTCGTACGCCGACACGTCCACGTCGGTCACGTCCGCCTCCCGGACCTCGATCAGGTCCGCCAGCCCGAGCGCCTCGGCGTTGGCGCGGGCGACGGCCACCGTCAGCGGGTCCCGGTCCACGGCCAGGACGCGGATGCCGAGCCGGGCCAGGGCCAGGGCGTCGCCGCCGATGCCGCAGCACAGGTCCGCGACGGAGCGTACGCCCAGCTCGGCCAGACGACCGGCGCGGTACGCGGCCACCGAGGCGCGGGTGGCCATCTCGCCGCCGCCGGGCGTGAAGTACATCCGGAAGGCGTCCTCGGCCCCGAACTTCGCGACCGCCCGCTGACGCAGTCGGGCCTGCCCGAGCGCGGCCGACACCAGGGCGGCGGGGTGCTCGCGGCGCAGCCGGGTGGCGACGGCCAGCTCCTGGGCGGGGTCGTACGCGCGCAGGGAGTCGAGGAGGGCGCGGCCCTCGGGGGTGAGGAGCTCGGCGAAGTCTTCGGGGGTCACCGTCCCATTGTCCGCCAGTCGGTGGAAGGGCGATCTCCGGCCGTGTGTGTCGGCCGGGTCGGCGCGCTGTGCGATGGAAAGATCCGCAGCTATGCAGCTTGTGCGACAAAAGGGAAATAGTACGCAGTTTGGTCACCGGTGCGCGGCACGCCCGCGCGGCCGGTACGGCGTGGCCCTGGCCGCGCTGCTCGTCGCGGCCCTCGGAACGGGATGCGGATCCGGAGCGGACGCGCCCGCCAAGACCAAGGCGGCGGCCGGCCCCGCCAAGGAGGGCGGCGCGGCGGGCGCCCTCGCCAACTCCGCCGAGCGGCTCAAGGCCGCCCAACAGGCCCGGATCGCCGCCGCCAAGAAGTGGGGCCTGGCCAAGACCCCGCTGCTCGCCCCCGCCGCACCGAAGGAAAAGCCCGAGATCACCACGCGGGACGGCTTCGAGGTGGAGGACCAGGACGAACTGCCGCCCGTATTCACCACCGTCCCCACGGAGGACAAGGTCGTCTTCCTCACCATCGACGACGGCGCGGAGAAGGACCCCGAGTTCGTCCGGATGATGCAGGAACTGAAGATCCCGTACACGGCGTTCCTCAGCGACTACCTCGTCCGCGACTCCTACCCCTACTTCAAGGGGATGCAGGCCGCCGGCGTCACCCTCAACAACCACACGCTCAACCACCGCTACATGCCCGGACTCTCGTACGAGAAGCAGCGCGAGGAGATCTGCGGCCAGCAGGACACCATCCAGAAGCAGTTCGGCAAGCGCCCCACGCTCTTCCGGCCGCCCTACGGCAACTACAACCAGGACACGCTGCTCGCCGCGAAGTCCTGCGGCATCAAGGCCGTCCCCCTGTGGAACGCCGAGGCCTTCCCGAACCGGATGGACTACCGGGAGTGGGACCGCGACCTGCACCCCGGCGACATCATCCTGACGCATTTCAGGGGCCGGGACGACTGGAAGGGCACGATGCCTGACATGATCCGTCATGTCATGAAGACCGTCACGGACAAGGGGTATGCCGTGGCTCGCTTGGAGGACTACCTGTGAAGTACGCGCGCCGGTTGGTAGCCGGGACGCTGACGGCCGGCGCGCTCGCGCTGTCCCTGACGGGGTGCGGGAACAGCGTGGATCCCATCGAACGCCTGGGCCGCAAGGCCGCCTCGGACCCGGGGGCGTCCGCCTCCCCGTCCGCGCCGGCCCCGGCTGCCTCCGGCCCCTCGGCCACACCGGCGCAGGGGGACCAGGCGTACCGCAAGTGGGGCCTGACGGCCCCCGTCCAGTACGCCCCCAAGCCCGACCGCAAGCCCCAACTCCCCAAGGGCGCCCCCGGCAAGGCGGCCGTCGTCGACCGAATACCCGTCGCGCCGACGGACAAGGTCGTCTTCCTGACCTTCGACGACGGCGCGGAGAAGGACCCCGAGTTCCTGAAGATGGCGGCCGACCTGAAGCTGCCCATCAGCATGTTCCTGACGGACAACGTCGCGGCCTCGGACTACGGCCACTTCGAGAAGCTCCGCGACAACGGCTCCGGCAGCACCGTCAACAACCACACCCTGACGCACCCGAACCTCCGCACCCTGCCCTTCGCGGCGCAGAAGAAGGAGATATGCGGCCAGCAGGAACGCCTGGAGAAGCGCTTCGGCAAGCGCCCGCCCCTCTTCCGGCCGCCGTTCGGCAACTACAACGACGACACCCTCAAGGCCGCTTCCGAATGCGGCATCTCCTCGGTCGTCCTGTGGCGCGCGTCGATGCAGATCAACGACTTCCAGTACGCCGAGGGAAGCGCCCTCAAGCCGGGCGACATCATCCTGGCCCACTTCCGCGGCCCCTCGGAACTCAAGGGCAAGACCGAAACCCAGATGACGGCCCGCATGCTCCAACACATCCAGGAACAGGGCTACCGCATAGGCCTCCTGGAGGACTACCTGTAACCGGGACCGGGGGCCCCGCCGGACACCCGCCCGAGGCCTACCTGCACGAAAAGTCGACGAGACCACCCTGCGGAGCACCCAAGCGCGCCAGATTGCCACACGCTGCTCATCCTTCGGAGTCCGAAGACCATCCGGGGCCGACACCCGTGCCGTATGTCGGTCAGGAAGGCGCCGGCCGTGGTCAGACCGGGGGGCGGCCGGGCGTCGGGGTGGGCGCTGGTGAGGGAAGTGGCGGGCCGGGGTCGGGCGGCAGCTCGGGGTGGCCGGGGTTGCGGTGCTTGTCCATCGTGACCTTCCTCCAGGTGAGCTTGTAGATGCCCAGGGGCGGGAAGAGTTCCACCCGCACCGGGGAGTCCTGCTGCGCGCACGGGACGCAGAGCAGGTCGCGTCGGACGCCGTGCCTCGGTGTGCGAGCCACTTCGACGTGGTTCTTCCAGCAGGCTTCGCAGGTGACGACGTCCGTTGCCGTCGTTTCGAACTCAGCGGTGATCATTCGATCCACAGCTGTCGGTCCACACGGAAGCCGGCCTTCTCGATGGACGTGATCGTCCGCTCGATGACGGCGAGGTCGCCGGACCCCGTCACCGACGGATTCGGGTAGTGGTCGACGAAGGTGCCCACGGTGGTGCACAGGGTCTTGTAGAGGTGGGTGTGGAGGATGAGGGCGTGCCAGCCCTTGTCCACGAGGCGCGAGGGCGTGAGGTCACCGGCTCCGCCCGCGGCCGTCGCGACGAACTTGAGAGCCTCCAGCACCACGCTTTCCGCCGTCGCCCGATCCATGCCCGGGTTGTCGGCGGCGACGGTCGCAGTCACGGCGGTGAACTCTTCGGTCGAGAGGAGCAAAGGGGTGATGCCGGCCCGTGCGGGCGGCGGAGGGGGGCCGGGGCGGGTGCCACACGGCGGGGGCGGGAACGGAGTGGACACAACTCTCCCTCGGTCGGGACGGGAATCAGCGCGTGGGGGTGACCGGCTCGATGTTGGCGATGGCGGTGGTGAACTCACGCCCGTTGCCGGCACGGATGTAGGCCAACGGCATCCAGCGCTCGACACCGGTGTCGGACACGTTCTCGTTGACCACGGCCATCAACTCGCCCTCGGTGCCCGAGGCGATGTCGCGGACTCGCCGTCGGAGCAGATGGTGCGGCAGGTACTCGTAGCACTCACTCATCGGCCGGCTGCTTGACCGAGTCGGTGAAGCGCTCCCAGCCGACGCGCGCCCGCTCCAGCAGATCCGAACTCGGCTCGACCACGAGCGCCGTCCTCGCCAAGGGGTCGTCTGAGGTGTCGGTGCCAAGTTCCTTGCGGATGTGGCTGCGATGGATGTCACCGGCCATAGGCCTCTCCCTACGTCGTCAGCGGACTGATGAAACCCAGAGTGAAGATGCCTGTTGCCATGGACCAGGGATGTGCAGATTTGTGCATGCACCTCACTGGTTAGTGGGTTTGGTCGCAACCGGGGCTTGACGAGTGCCCTCCCTGTCGAGAATCTGATGCACAGAAGTGCACAGACTGCTATCGGATGCTGACATGGCGTTAGTGTTCGTGGGCATTGATCCCAGCACCGGAGACAAGCAGAGCCCGACCGTTTGGGCTGACGTGGAGCAGCAGGAACTCGTACTCCAGGGTTGGAAACCGAGCCCTGAACTGGAAGCCGAGTGCGCGGCCACCGAGATCCCCGGTCACGCCAAGGGCATCCCGGAAGGGGAGGCCGTCATCAGGATCCCCGCCCGCATGCTGCACATCATCAGGGAGGCCTGCGATGTCCTCGACGCCCACCTTCGATGAGCTGATGGCCGGCTGCACCCAGGCGTTCCACCTGGAGATGCGCGACTCCTACGCGGTCGACTACGAAGAGGGCCCGTTCGCCGAGTGGCGGAGCGGTTTCCGACACGATCCGGTCGACAGGGATTCGTGGTGGCGCCCCTGGTTGGACCTCGTCGCGGAGACCGTAAGCCGTGGCGCGGTCATCCGGCGAGCCCGGATCGTGTCCGAGCCGGTCAGCGAATACACGCGCTTCCTTCACGACGGGACGTTCACCAACATCGCTGCCGGCGAGCAGGTGCGCTGGCTTCCGCGTCGTTTGGCCTCGACCATTGCCTTGCCGGGAAACGACTTCTGGCTGTTCGATGGCGAGTGGGTCCACTGGAATCACTTCGCCGGCGACGGATCGTCGATGGGCGACGAGATAACTGACGATCCGATCGCGGCCAAGCTCTGCACCCAAGCCTTCGAAGCGGTGTGGGCGCGGGCCCTGCCGCACGCTGAGTACAGAGTCTGAAGAGACAGGAAACTGGTCGCACAGCCGATGCCCATCTCCCCCTCGTCGTCTGCGCAAGCTGCGCGCGAAGCCGTTGCCGCGCGGTTGCGTGACCTTCGCAAGGGCGCGGGGCTCACGCTCGCAGAGCTGGCATCGGCTTGCGGTTGGCACCATTCCAAGACCTCGCGGATCGAGAACGCGCGGACGGCACCCTCAGCCCGAGACATACGGCATTGGTGCGATGCCTGTGGGGTGCCGGAAGCGGCGTTGGACCTCATCGCCCAATCCGCAAACGCGGAGTCCCTCTACAACGAGTGGCGACACCAGGTCAAAGGCGGCTTGAAGAGGCTCCAGGAGTCATGGGTCCAGTTCTTTCAAGAGACCCAACTGTTTCGGATCTACTCGTCCACCCTGGTACCAGGGCTCCTTCAGACCGAGGGGTACGCCGGCGCACTGCTCAGCACCATCGCTGCCTTCCGCGGTTACCCCGACGGCGGACTTGAAGCGGCAAAAGCCCGTGTCGAACGGTCACGAGTCATCCATGATTCCGGTCGCCGCGCTGTCCTGATTGTTGAGGAAGCGGCCCTGTACTACCGGATGGGCGATCCCGCGGCCATGGCAGCACAGCTCGGCTACCTACTTACAGCCGGGGCTCTGCCGGCCGTCTCTCTCGGGGTGATTCCTACTTCGGTGGGCCCACGTTCGATGTGGCCCATCGAGACCTTCCACGTCTACGACGACACACTGGTTTCGGTGGAACTGATGTCTGCACAGGTCAACATCACGCAGCCCTCCGAGATCGAGGTCTATCTCAAGGCCTTTGAGCAACTGCGGTCGATGGCCGTGTATGGCGCCCGAGCTCGGTCCCTGGTGGTCAAGGCGATCGAGGCACTGGACCAAGAATGACAGCCGCCAGCCGCTGAGGGAGTCGAAGCACCTGACGATCTGGTGCGCTCACCCTCGTGCCAGTCCTCTGCGATCTTCCTGTCGTACGGGTATCAGCCCCGGACGGCGGTCGGACGCTGAGACGTGAGGAGCGCGTAGCGATCCGGTGCGCTTGGGTGCTCCGCAGGACGATCTGGTCGACTTTTGGTGCGGGTAGGCCGTCGGCCTGGTCCCGAAAGGGGCTGTGAGTGTCCGGATGTCCGGTGGGCCCGTGGGATGGCCCCTCGCTGGTCGCTGATGCGGGGGTGCTCCCTGCTCCTGCCCCGTGGCCGTTCTTTCGGGGGTTTCCCGACAGTCTTCGTTTGTCCGGGGCGGGACGGGCGGTCAAGGGTGGCCGAAGGCCATC